>DATGZQ010000055.1:0-2223 GCA_035297125.1 Thermoplasmata archaeon | reverse complement strand
CGGAGACGCAAGCAGCGTGGCAGGACCTTGAGGTCGTCTACGTCAACGCGATCCCGGTCCCGTTCGTCAACTGGTCGGTCCTCTCCTGGGGGGCGGGCCGGTTCGACCTCCAGCTGTCCCTGACGGAGGCGGAGGTCGGTGCCATCGAGGGAGGCCAGGCGCTTCTCGCCCTCAACTCCTCGGTCCTCGTCGGTTCGTCCGTCCTCGGCGCGGCGGGGATCATCGACGGCGCCGTCCTCAGCTCGTCCATCGTGGCGGGGGCGTGGTGGAACACGGTCTTCGGCATCCAGACCCCGCCTCCCGACCCTACGCTGTCCTCGCTCCCGGGCATCCTCGACGATCTCGCGTGGTTCGGCGACTCGACCGCGGGCCGTGCAACGTATGCGGCGACCACGATCGTGGCGGTCCTGCTCTACCTCTGGGAGGGGCACAAGCTCGCCCGGACGAAGCTGACCGGGCAGAAACCCGGGAACCGCCGGGAGGCCGCTTGATGGCGCTCGGAGCCGACCTCCTCCTCGCCGTCGCCTTCGTCGCCGCGGTCGGGCTGATCTTCGCGATCGCGATGGCGTTGAAGAACTGGGTCTTCGAGCTGAGCCCGCGGGAGTGGGGGTACTCGGTGATCCTCACGTTCAGCCTCGGCGTCCTCGCCGCGGCCTATCTCGACGGCGACGGAACGCTCGAGCTCCTCGCGACGGTCCCGATCTTCCTCGCGGTCGTCTGGTGGGTCGCGAGACTCTGGCGCCGGCACCGGGCCCGTTCGATGCGGGCCTCGGAGGCCTGAGATGGTCCGAGATTACGCCCCGGGCGCCTCTCGTCCGGTCCCGCTCATCGACAGCGGCGAGCGGGATCGGCTGTCGTTCTGGCGGCAGCATGCCGTAGCGATCCCGTCCGAGTTGCTCGAGATCACCGGTTGGCTGACCCTCGCTACCGAGCGGGAGGCCCTGACGCAGAAGGAAGGGGGCGTTCATCGGGTCTCCGCCGGTTCGAGGCCGTCGAACGTGCTGTTCCTGGTGCCCCGGGAGGGCACCCGGGCCTACCAGAACTGGGAGTGGTGTCTGAACTACCTGCGGATGGAACAAGGCCGGCGTCGGCTGGTGCAGCAGCAGGTCGGGGAGGCGGAGGCGGCGGTGAAAGCCGCCGAAGCGGAGCTCGAGCTGATCCGGCATCGGCAGGAGGAACTCGATGCCCGTCTCCGGGAGACCGAGCCGCAGGCCCGCGGCGAGGTGAAGGGGGGATCGCCTCCTTCGCCGACCGGGCCGTACGCACGGCTCGTCGAGGGACTGGCCGAGGCCCGGGAGAACCTCGCGGCGCACCGGGCCGCCGAACGCCGCCGGGACCGCCTCCGGCTCCGTCTCGAAGGGTTTCGCGACCATCTCGTGCCCCGGGTCTACCCGGGGCTCTGGGGGCGAGTCAACGCCTTCCTCGACCTCCAGGCTCTCTCCGTGGCGAACGTCGCGGGCGAGGAGTTCCGCAAGGTTCCCCGATCCCTGGCCCGAGTCGCGACCCGGTTCGAACACGAGCTGGAGGAGGACTGATGGCCTCCGACACGACGGAACGCTCCGAGGAGACCTTCCAACCGCTCGCGGCCCGGATGCTCCTCACCGACCTCGTCCAGGGAGCACGCGACGAGGTCGTCTACCAGTGGGGTTCCGACGATCGGGAAGACGATTACCCGATCCTGAACCAGCTGTGGCTCTACGCCCTGGCCGCGTCCCAGGCCACGCTGCGCAAGGCTCCCGACGACTCAGCGGCACAGGAGCTCCGGAAGCGCTGGGCAACGGCCGATGCCTGCTACGGGTCCACCGGCGACCGTGGCTGGCGTCTGACCTCCGTGGAGGCCTCGGAGCGCCAGGAGGCGCTCATGGACTACCTCTACGACAGCGGCCTCCTCGAACTCCCGGGCGCCGAGAAGGCCGCGCCCCGGTACTACCTGTCGAAGAAGGAACTGGAGGGGGAGTGACCGACTGGACCGATGTCCTCGCCGAGGAGATCCTCCGCGACCGCGTGGACCACGGGGTGACCCCGGAAGGAGCCCTCCGCAGGGCGAAGCGGTACCGGGCGTGGCTCGGATCGATCCCCGTTCAGCACGACCGGGCGACCTGCCCCGAGGAGGCGCTCATCCGGCACTGGCGTGGCGACCTCGGCTTCCACACGGGCCAGGCGACCGTGTTCGTGGCGAGGCAGGGAGCGGGGAAGACCAACGCCATCTCTTACCTCGTCGAG
>DATGZQ010000054.1:0-3001 GCA_035297125.1 Thermoplasmata archaeon | reverse complement strand
AACCCACCGGCGAACTGGAGCGCGACCCTCGAGGCCGCGGGCGGACCCCCTGCCCGGAGCGCCGCCTCGCGGCGCCGGTACGACTTGACCGTGCTCCGGAACAGGAATACGCCGAACCCAGCCAGGGCGACGGCGGACGCCCAGAGGAGGTAGCTCCGGGGCAACGCTAGGAGCGCGGCCCCGGACACGAGGGCCGCGGCCCCGACTACGGCGACGCCGGCCACCGCCCCGAGCGCACCGTGGGTGACGGTCTGGTGGTCCGCGCTCAGCGCGAAGACCAGCACGACGACCTCCGTGAGCTCGAGCAGGGTGACGACGAACGCGACCAGCAGCGCGGGGAGGTAGATCGGGATCATCGCCGGGGTGCCAAACCTCAGTCCCCGGACCCGTGGCTTCGAGGGTGTTTAATCCGTTCGGAGGGCGGGGCCGACTCGGCCGGAGCGGCCCCGGTCAGACGGGCTCGCCGACGTGCGATACTCGGGCCCGCACGACCGAGAGACCCCTCCGGACGGCGTTGACGGTCCTTCGGATCTCGTGCGGGGTGACCTTCCCCCACAGCTCGAGCGTCAGCGTATGGTCCTGCTCCCGGTGGATGCGTCGCAGGATGGCGTCGGCCCGCCGTCCGTCGGCCGCGGAGAGCCGTACGGAGAACCTGCGGGCCTTGGAGAGGGCGCTCCAGCGCTCGCTGGCCAGGGCTCGGATCAGATGGCCTACCGGCTCGACCAGCCCCGGGTGCGTCCTTTCGGGCAGCGGGAGCCAGCCTCCCGGCTCCACTTCCCAGTGGTCGACCCTCCGGTAGCCGAGCCGGGAGAGCGCGTGGAGAGCCCCCGCCGCAAGGCGGACGAGGCTCTCGTGCTCCTCGACCTCTCGCTCCCTGAGGAGCGCTTCGATCTGCCAGACCAGGGGGATCCGGGTGCCGGTCAGGAGCTCGTGCCGGAGGTCGAACTCGATCCGGGCGGAGGAGAACCGCTTGGCAGGGTGCCGGACGGACACCTTTCGCCTCGTCTTCGGCATGGCCGGCTGTGCGATCCCCCGAATCGGTCAGTGGGAGATGGAGTGGGCGTGAGGGCGGTCCGCGTCGGAGTTGTCGAGCGCTGCCGCGCTCATCAGCTGCGCCGCGACGCCCACGACGCTGATCGCCTCGGTCGCGCCCGCGCGCCTAAGCTTGGGGAGGCTCTGGTCGGACATCGCCACGGCGACGATTCGCAGCTGGGGCAGGAGGGCGCGGGCCGTGATCACCGTAAGGAGGTTGGCCGCGTCGGAATCCTGGCAGACGACGATCGACCGTGCGCGATCGATCCCCACCAGCTTGAGGTCCTCCTCGGACGACGGGTCGCCCACGTGGGTCCGGAGTCCCTCCACCTTCAGCGGTTCGATTAGCTTGGGATCCGGCGAGACGACCACGACGGCCACGCCCTGCTCGCGGAGGGCCCGGGCTGCCGCGGCGGCCTCGGGGCCCGCACCGCAGACGATCACGTGCTGTCCGAGTTCCTGCATCTGTGCGCGCTCGAGTCGGTGGCCGATCAGCTCGAGCCGACGCTCGAGGAACGGGAGGAAAAGGACCACGATGGCGGATAAGAACGTTCCGACTCCGAGGAGGATGAGGGCGACGACGAACCACTGCGCCGTGCCGGTCGTCGGGTTGATGTTTGCCCCGTTCGTGGAGATAGTGGTCACCGTGAAGTAGATCGCCTGCCCCCAGTTCTGGATGGGCGGCGAGAACTCGCCTCCGAGCCGACGGGCTCCCACGACACCGAACAGGAGCGAGAGGAGGGCGACCACGACGACCATCAGGCCCACCGCGTCCGGCCCTGTCGCGGACCCGCGGTAGAACGCCCCGCGGTACGGGTAGAGCACCACGACGTAGGCGGTCGCCACGAGGGCGGCCGAGATCGAGAACAGGTCGGGGCTCAGGATGGCGATCGCTCCGGTCAGGAGCGGGGCGATCAGCGAGAAGACCCACGCCACCGGGCTACGGTCGCGGATCCGGAACGAGAGGACGATCAGGAGGATGCCCGCGATCGCGTCGAACGGCGGGTCGAATCCTGCGAAACCGCCGCGGTAGAACTCGCGAAGGGGATGGGCCGCGTCCGCGAACCCCAGGAAGAACAGGGCGAACCCCGTGGCCGCGGCGGCCCAGCCGAGGAACTTGGCCCGCCGGCCCATTCGGCGCGGGAAAGAGGCGCGAGGGTCGATGGCTGTCGGCGTTCCCTCGGGCCCGGTCACTCGCTGACGGAATCCCTGTCCGTAAAAGGACCCGGCCCCTGAGCCAAGGCCTAGCTGCCCTCGCTCCACGGGGCCTCCGTGGAGTCCTCGCTCCACGCGGGGGGGGCCGGCGGCGCCACCGGCGCGGACGGCTTCGGGGCCGGTGACGCTGGTGCGGGAGCTGCGGCGGCAGCCACAGGGGCTATGGGGCGGACCGACTTGAAAGCGGCCGCAGCCGGAGGGGTGCCGCCTCGGCGTCGGAGGGTCAACGCGACCACGAGCAGGATCAGCGCGACGACCGCGAGCGCGGCGATCAGGGCCCAACCGAACAGGGGTATCCCAAGGAACCCCGGGGATGGACCGGGCACCGCGTTCATCTCGATCGTGAAAGTGATCGTGGTGCCGCCCAGGACGGTCACGTTGTTGTAGTACGGTTCGTAGCCGGCGGCCGTCGCATAGATTGCGTGCACGCCGGCGCTCAGCTGGACCGAGAAGGTTCCGTTCGTGACCGGGACCGAGTTCCCGTCGATCATGAGGCTGGCCGACGGCGCGTTGATCGAACCCATCAGCGTGCCCGGAACGACCGTGAAGGTGACGGTAACGTAGGTCGCGGTCGGCGAGGTCCCGTGGCCGAAACGGTGGGTCGCGGTGAGGTTACTGATGCCGGCCGAAATAGCTTAACACTCCTCGAGGAGAAACGTCCCTTGACCCGATCCGCCGGCATTGTCAGTTGATCAATCATAGAGGTGGGTGGCGGCGACGAAGGACCGGATCAGCTCCGGTCGAACCCGCATTC
>DATGZQ010000053.1:0-8484 GCA_035297125.1 Thermoplasmata archaeon | reverse complement strand
GCGGGCCACTCCACGGTCCGTCGCATCATGGAGGCCGGTGCCCGGGGCTGCCAGGTCATCCTTTCCGGCAAGCTCACCGGCGAGCGGCACCGGACCGAGCGGTTCAAGGCCGGCACGATCAAGTACTGCGGCGAAGCGGTCCACCTCTGGATCGACAAGGGATTCTACCAGGCCCGGCTGAAGCCCGGGGTCATCGGCGTCAACGTATGGATCATGAACCCGCTCGCGAAGCTCCCCGACGAGATCACGGTTAAGGGCGTGGAGACGCGCCCGAAGCCGGTGCCCGTGGAGCTGCCGCCCGTCGAGGACATCCCGGCCGTGCCCGTCCCACCGTCGATCGAGACCCCGGGGGCCCCGTGACGCTCCTCCGGATGAAGGAACTCCGCGCGCTGCCGGACGAAGACCTGCACCGTCGCATCGCAGAGGCCGAGAACGACCTGCTGCGCGAACGCGGAGTGGCCGCGATGGGAGGCGCGCCTCCCAGCCCCGGCCGGATGAGAGCCCTTCGCACGAACGTCGCGCGCGCCCTCACAGTGCTCAGCGAGCGCTCGCTCGAGCCCGCCACCGGCCGGCGCCGGGAGGGGGCCTCGAGGTGAGCCGATGCCGAACGAGTCGACGGCCGTGTCCCGCCTCTCCCGCGTCGAGCGCGAAGCCCTCGCCGGGGAGCTCATCGGAGCCGCGGTGGACATTCCGGCCTCCGCGGCATTGCGCCGTCCCGTCCGCGGGACGATCGTGGACGAGTCGCTCTCGACGTTCTCGATCCGGGTCCCGGGGCGATCCCGGACCGTGTGTGTCGCGAAGAACCGGCTAGAGGGGACGATCGTCCTCGCCGCCGGAGAGTTACCGTTAAGAGGCGAAGTCCTTCGCGTGCGTCCCGAGGATCGCACCAAGCGGCTTCTCGCCGGTGGTCCTAGGAGGTTCCGATGACGCCGGCACGCACGTCGACCGCTCCCCGACCCCGGGACATCGGGCTCGACGTCCGGGCCCCGAAGACCCGGTGCGAGGACCGCCACTGCCCCTTCCACGGACGACTCCCGGTCCGCGGCCAGCTGCTCGAGGGGACGGTCGTCTCCACAGCGATGCAGCGGACCGCGGTGGTCGAGCGCACGCTGCTGCACTACGTTCCAAAGTTCGAGCGGTACGAGAAGCGCCGGCGCCGGTATCTCGCCCACTCGCCGCCGTGCCTGAACGTCCAGATCGGCCACCGGGTCCGCATCGCCGAGACCCGACCGCTCTCGAAGGTCGTCTCCTTCTGCATCATCGCCGACCTGGGCGGCTCGACCCGCCGGGTCCGCGGCGAGGACGCGAAGCGCGCGGCCATCGCCAAGGCCGCCCCGGAGGCCGAATGAAAGGGCTAGCCGGCCGCCGGAGCCGAGGACTCCCGAAGGGAGCGCGTCTCGACTGCGTCGACAACACCGGAGCGAAGGTCGTGGAGATCATCGCCGTCCGGAACTGGCACGGCACCCACCGTCGGTACCCCCGCGCGGGGATCGCCGACCTCGTGATCGTCTCCGTGAAGAAGGGGACTCCCGAGATGCGACGCCAGGTCCTGCACGCGGTGATCGTTAGGGCACGCGTCCCGACCCGGAGGCCGGACGGGACCCGCCTCCAGTTCGAGGACAACGCCGCGGTGATCACGACCGAGACCGGGGAGATCAAGGGTTCCCAGATCAAAGGCCCCGTCGCCAAAGAGGCCGCCGAACGCTGGCCGCGCATCGCGGCCGCGTCGTCGATCATCATCTAAGGGGAGGGTCATGCGCACATCCTCCAGCTCCCCGAGACGCCAGCGGCGAGCGCTCTACACGGCGCATACCTCCGAGCGGCGCATCCGCATGTCGGCGCCCCTGTCGCGCGAGCTCCGCGCCCGGTTCAAGCGGCGCGCGCTCCCCGTCCGCAAGGGCGACACCGTGCGCGTGCTGTCCGGAAGCTTCGTCGGCCGCGAGGAACGGGTGGCGAAGCTCGACCGCCGGGCGTACTCGGTGACGCTCGACAACGTCACGCTCAAGACAGCGGAGGACAAGCTCAAGCCCCTCTCCATCCGGACCTCCCACCTCGTGATCACACGCCTCAACCTCGCGGACCCGTGGCGGCGCCGGTCGCTCCAGGTCCGGGACGAGGACGTGACCGCCGAGGAGCTCGGCGTGGTTCCCGAGCCGGGGGAGACGACCGAGGGCGAAGCGACCCCCGCGTCCCCGACGGCCGCGACGCCGCCGGAAGAGGAGGTCGTTGCCCCGTCGGACGACGAGGACGAGGCCAAGGCCCCCGCGCCGGCGAAGCCACCCCGACGCAAGAGCCGCGCTAGCGCGACGGAGGAGAGCCCGTGACGTTCCGCCTGAAGCGCCGCGCGATGCCCCGGGGCTGGACGATCCCACGGAAGGGCACGAAGTGGATCCTCCGGCCGCGGCCAGGACCCCACGCCCAGGACCGTTCCATACCGCTCCTACTGATCCTCCGCGACATCCGACATGTCGTCGCGAGCTCGCGCGAGGCGAGGATCCTCCTCGGCTCCGGCGCCGTCCAGGTCGACGCGAAGGTCGCGAAGGACCTCGCGCGCGGGCTCGGCCTCATGGACACGCTCTCCCTCGCTGCGCCGCTCGACCAGCACTTCCGGGTGGTCACCGACCGCCGCGGCAAGCTCGTACTCGTCTCCATCCCGTCCACGGAAGCGAACGTGAAGATCGCGCGGGTCCGGTTCAAGCACGCGGCCAAGGGGGGCCGCGTCGAGGTCACGCTCCACGACGGGCGGAACCTCCTCCTCCCCGCCACCACGCCCTATCGCGTGGGAGACTCCGTGAAGATCCAGCTGCCCGACCAGAAGGTGGTCGAGCACCTCCCGCTGCGACCGGGCGTTCTCGCCTATGTCTCGGGAGGGTCGCATGTCGGCGAGCTCGCCCGCGTCGACCGGGTCGAAGTACGCAACTCCTCGCAACCGAACCTCGTGCACTTCAAGGAAGGCTTCTCGACGGTGAAGGAGTACGTCTACGTCGTCGGCGAGACCACGCCCGGGATCACCCTGGGCGAGGGGGTCGACCGATGAGCGCCCCGGCCGACACGACCCCTGCGGTCTCGACCACTCCGCCGGCGAGCAACCCCTACCGCTCGATCCGGGTCATCAAGGTCGTCGTCAACGCCGCGGTCGGAGAGTCGGGCGAGGCACGCACGAAGGCCGTGAAGGTCCTTCAGATGCTCACCCACCAGAAGCCGGTCGCGACGCGCGCGCGCTCCACGAACCGCGATTTCGGGATCCGCGAGGGCCAGGAGATCGGCGCGAAAGTCACGCTCCGCGGCACCTCGGCGTTCGAGTTCCTGGCCCGGGCGTTCGAGGCCCGCGACAAGCAGCTGGACGTCGATTCCATCGACCGGAGCGGCAACTTCTCGTTCGGCATCGCGGACTACACCGATTTCTCCGGGATGAAGTACGACCCGGCGATCGGCATCCACGGGATGGACGTCGCGGTCGAGGTCGGCCGCGCGGGCTACCGGATCCGCGAGCGGCGGATCCAGTCGCGCCCCCTCCCGAAGTCGCTCCGATCCTCCCGCGACGAGACGAAGGCGTTCCTGGCGAGCACGTTCGGGGTAACGCTGCTCGAGTGATCCGATGAAGCCGAAGAAGAACTTTGGACGGAAGGAGGGGTGCCTCCGGTGCGACCGCAAACGCGGTATCGTCCGGCGCTACGGCCTCCACCTGTGCCGCCAGTGCTTCCGCGAGGTCGCCTACGACCTCGGGTTCAGAAAGTACCAGTGAGGGAGGGGAGAAGATGGGTCAAGACCTACTGAACGACGCGCTCGTCTCGGTTCGCCACGCGGACCGGGAAGGAAAGCCGCACGTCGAGATCGCCCCTACCTCGAAGCTGATCGGAGAGGTCCTCCGGATCTTCCGCGACCACAAGTACATCGAGGAGTTCGCGTTCGTCCCCACGGGCCGCGGCGGGAAGTACGACGTCACGCTCTCCCGGCGGATCAACTCCTGTGGGGTCGTCAAGCCGCGCATCGCGGTCTCGTACGACCGCCTCGAGCGCTACGAGTCGCGATTCCTGCCGGCGCAGGACTTCGGTCTGCTCGTCCTCTCCACGAACCGTGGCGTCCTCGCCCACTCGGACGCGCGCGAGCTGAAGATCGGGGGGAAGCTGCTAGCCTATGTCTACTGACGAGACCGGCCGGGCGACCGTCGAGATCCCGAAGGGGGTTACGCTCACGGTCGACGGGCGCACGCTCCGGGCGAAGGGCAAGCTCGGCACGATCGTACGGCCGTTCCCATCGGACGCCCTCGTGCTCAGCATCAAGGGGACCGAGGTCTCCCTCGAGCTCCGGCTGCCGTCCCACCGGAAGCGCTCGCAAGCGCTCCTTCGGACGTGGGCGGCCCACATCGCGAACATCGCGGGCGGCCTGACCCAGGGCGTGGAGGCCCGTCTGAAGGTCGTCGCGGCGCACTTCCCGATGAAGGTCCAGGTCCGGGGCGAGGAGCTCCTGATCGAGAACTTCCTCGGCGAGAAGCACCCCCGGTCGACCCACCTGCTCCACGGCACGAAGGCCGTGGTGGAGGGGGAGATCGTCACGATCACCGGAAACGACGTCGAGCAGGTCGGCCAGAGCGCCGCGAACGTCGAGCGGGCCACCCGCATCCGCGAGTACGACCCTCGGGTCTTCCAGGACGGCATCTACCTCATCGAGCGCGCCCATCTCAAGGGGGCCGCGTAATGGCCGACCCTCCCGCCGAAACGGAGAAGGTCGCCGAGACGGCGGTCACGCCCCGCCGGAAGGGTCTCCGCCCTCCGAAGGCGAAGCCCGCCGCGGAACCCGCGGCCGCCGAGGCCAAGAAGGAGGCGGCCGCGTCGAAGGCACCGGTCGCTCCGAAGCGCGCCACCCTCACTCCCGAGCGAGCGACGCTCCTCCGGCTGCGGGTCGTGCAGGACGGCCGTCGTCCCGCGTTCGTGCGCCAGGCTGCCCACCGGTACTACCGCATCGGGCGGGACGAGTCGTGGCGCCGGCCCCGTGGCCTGCAGTCGAAGCAGCGGCGCCACTACGGCTACCGATCCGAGGTCGTCCGCATCGGATACCGCTCCCCCGCGAACGTGCGCGGCCTCGTGCCGAGCGGGTTCGCGCCGGTGATCGTGCACACGACCGGCGAGCTCGAGAAGATCGACACGAAGCGCGAGGCGGCGATCATCGCCCGTACCGTCGGCACCCGCCGGCGGCTCGTTCTCGAGGAAGTGGCCCGCAAGCTGGGCATCCATGTGCTGAACCCTATCGTCAAGTCCGAGTCGGAGGCGTAGGAGCGATGCCCGATCTATCGAACCAGAGGCGCATGGCGTCCCTGATCCTCAAGTGCGGCGAGGGCCGCGTCTGGATCGACCCGACCAGCCAGGAGGAGCTGGCGGACGCGGTCACGCGCGCCGACATCCGGACGGCGGTGAAGGCCGGCGCGATACGACGCCTTCCGATCCAGGGGACGTCTCGCGTCCGCGCGCGGCTGCACGCGCTCGAGGTCGCCAAGGGCCGCCACTCCGGCCCCGGGTCCCGGCGGGGCACCCCGTCCTCGCGCGTGCCGCGCAAGGAGCGCTGGATCCGCAGGATCCGCGCCCAGCGCAAGCTCCTCGTGGAGCTCCGCACATCGAAGAAGATCCCCGTTGCGGTCTACCGCGAGTTCTACCGCAAGGCGAAGGGCGGCATGTTCCGCAGCCGGGCGCACCTCGTGGTCAACCTCCGCCTCGCCGGCCACCTGCCGGAGGAGAAGGCATGAGCACGGGTCCGCGGTACCGGGTCCACTTCCGACGCCGTCGCGAGGGGAAGACGGACTATCGGGTCCGCCTTCGGCTCCTAAAGTCCGACCGTTCCCGGGCCGTGGTCCGCTGTTCGGGCCGACGGGTCCGGGTGTCGATCGTCGAGTTCGACCCGGTCGGGGACCGGGTCGTCGCCTCCGCGGACAGCGCCGAGCTGGGAGGGATCGCCTTCCCCGCGTCGAGCCTCGCCTCCACGCCGGCCGCCTATCTTACCGGCTATCTCGCCGGTCTCCGCGCGAAGTCGGGCGGGACCGAGGAAGCCGTGCTGGACGTGGGCCTGCGCCGCCCGACCGCCGGGGGCCGCCTCTCGGCCGCCCTGAAGGGCCTGCTCGACGCGGGCGTTGATGTGCCGCACGGCGAGGAGGGGTTTCCGAGCGCCGAACGGCTCAACGGGGCACATCTCCCGAAGCCCCTTCCCGAGCCGGTCGAGGCCTACAAGCTGAAGCTGCCGAAGCTCGTGCCCAAGGCGGAGGCAAAGCCGTGAGCGGTGCCGTACAGGGTCCTCCTCGTCCGAGCGGCGGGATGGGTGGCGGCCCGGGTGGGCCGCCCGTCGCGCCCCCCTGGGTGCCGAAGACCGAGCTCGGGCGCAAGGTCTCCTCCGGCGAGATCGCGACCATGAGCGAGGCGCTCGCGAGCGGGCTCCCGCTGAGAGAGTCGCCGATCGTCGACAAGCTTCTCCCCGGTCTGCACGACGAGGTCCTGGACGTCAACATGGTCCAGCGGATGACCGACTCGGGCCGCCGGTTCAAGTTCGCGGTCACGGTCGTCGTCGGCAACGGCGACGGGTTCGTGGGCCTCGGCCGGGCGAAGGGGCGAGAGGTCGGCCCGACGATCCGGCGCGCGATCGACCGGGCGAAGCTCGAGATCATCGAGGTCCTTCGCGGCTGCGGGAGCTGGGAGTGCGGCTGCGGCCGCGCCCACACCGTCCCGTTCATGGCCCGCGGACGGTCCGGCTCGGTCGTGGCCTCGTTCCGGCCCGCTCCGCGGGGCGTGGGCCTCGCGGTCGGGGACGTGGCGAAGCCGATCCTCCGTTTTGCCGGCTTCACGGATGCGTGGGGGTTCGCGCAAGGCCACACCAAGACGACGGTGAACTACGCCCAGGCAGCCTACCAGGCGCTGGTGGGCCTCTCCCAGGTCAAGGTTCCCCACGAGGATGCCGAGCGCCTGAAGATCGTTCGCGGACCCATCGGCACGTCGATCCTGCCTCCGAAGGAGGAGGGAGCGCCGCGGCCGATGCGCGGTCGCGGCCGAGGTCGGGGCCGAGCCCCGCCCGGGCGCGGCCCGCCGGGACGCGGTGGCCCGCCCGGCCGTCGGCCCGCCGGTGGCGGACCGGGGAGTGCGCCGCCGGGCCGCGGCCCTCCGCCCGCCCGGCCCGCGGGGAGGTAGTCGCATGGCGTGGATGGTCGTCAGGGTACGGGGCTCGATCCATGCCCGGGAGGATATCGTGGACACGCTCCGGTTCCTCCATCTCACCCGCCCGAACCACGTCACGGTCATTCCAGAGGAGCCTTCGTTCCGCGGGATGCTCACCAAGGTCCAGGGGTACGTCACCTGGGGCGAGGCCGAACCGGATACCGTCGGCTTCCTCCTCGGGGAGCGCGGCGAAACGGTCGAGGGAAAGCGCGTCTCCGCCGAGAGCCTCGCGGATTTCCGCCCCACGAAGGACATGGCGGACCTCGCGAAGGCGGTCACCCAGGTGGGGCTCCCGAAGGTGCCGGGGCTCAAGCCGCTCTTTAGGCTCAGGGCGCCGACCGGCGGCTGGCGCTCGACCAAGAAACCGTACACCCTGGGCGGGGCCCTGGGCTACCGGGGACGTTCGATCAACGAGCTCGTCCGCAGGATGACGTAGAGGAACCATGCCGAGTCGCACGAAGAAGTTTCGGGGCCTGAGGACCCACGGCAGGGGCATCAAGGCGGGCCGAGGGGCCGGCAAGCAGGGGGGCCGCGGGAACGCGGGCCTTCACAAGTACAAGTTCAAGTCGATGCTGATCTACGCGCCGGACCACTTCGGGAGGCACGGGTTCAACCGTCCCAGCCAGGTCGTCGACCGGCCCACGGCGGTCAACGTCGGCGAGCTGGACGCCCTCGTTCCGTTCCTAGAGGCGGCCAACGCGCTCACCCGGGAGGGAGAGACGTTCGTCGCGGACCTCACGAAGTCGGGCGTCGACCGACTCCTCGGGGGCGGTTCGACCGGACGGCCGTGGAAGGTCGTCGTCGCCTACGCCACCCGTCACGCGAAAGAGAAGGTCACGGTCGTCGCCGAGCACGCCGCGGACGCCGGGAAGCCCCGCGTCCCAAAGACTATATAATTCGCTCGCCGGCTCCGCGACGTATAGCGCATGGCGGACGAGGAGATCCCCCGCGACCCGCGCTGGGCGGTCCCGCTCCTTGTCCTGGGCGCGGTCCTCCTCTCCATCGTCTGGTTCTGGGACCGGCCCACCCTCCTCGCACTGGGCCTGGTCGCCCTCGCCGTCGGCATAATCCTCGGGCTCCTCTACCTGGGGCTCTCCTACGACGGGCCGCGTTCGAAGCTGTACGGCCTCAAGCCGGTCACGAGCCGGATGCCGGCGGTCTCACAGCCGAAGGGACACGTGCACTTCCGCACGAAGATGTCCTGGACCATCGGCATCCTGCTGATGTACTTCCTGCTCGCGAACATCTACCTCTTCGGCGTCGACCAGGCGACGGTCATCGACCTGTTCGC
>DATGZQ010000052.1:0-3011 GCA_035297125.1 Thermoplasmata archaeon | reverse complement strand
GTTTCTGCATTGGATCGAACGAGTGCGATCCTCCACCATCGACGCCCGGTCGCAACGCTTTCGTGATCCCGAACAGGGGCGGCTATCTCGCGGAAACTCGTCTAGGTCCTGCAGTTAGGGGCAAGGCGGGTTGCACACACGTTGGGCCGGCTGATGGACCCGCCGGTGGTCACTTGGCCCTGCCCTTTGGCCGCTTCGGAGGCAGGCCGGATGCGTAGCGCAACGAACGTGTCACCCACGATCGGGCTTGAGTGCGAACCTCAAGCACGGACTTCGGGAGCACCATATACTCACTCATCGGACGTCCGGGCATCGGCTCAAAGTTGACACATCCCGGAAGTCGCCGAGCTTCCGTGCGGTCCGCCTCCGACAGGCGGACGAACAGCTTCTCTCCGAAGACTCCGAGGAATAGGTTGCCGTTGACGAACGCCGCCGGCTGCCCAAAGAGCTTCTTCGCCTCAACTGCTTTCTCCGCTGGGGTCAGCTCCTCGAAGAGTTTCACGGTCGGGGAAGCAGCTTTTGGAATCTTCATGGAAATCTCGGGATTCAGGGGGGTGCGGTCGGGGGAATCGGAGCCGGGGGGTTCAGGTGCCTCGGGTAGTAGGCATACCAGAGGTAGGCGAGAATCGCCACGTAGAGCAGGAGGCCGCCGACGATCGCAACGATAACCGACCCGATCTGGCCCAGAGGACCGCCCGGCGAAACATAGCCGAGCAATGCGGAGAGGGCCACCGTCGCGGCCAGACCGAGGACGACCTGAGTGGTGCTGGGTCGCCGCTTGTAAAATGCTATGGAAATCAGGCCCGGTAGTATCACCTCGGGCTCAGGAGACGTGCGGATAATAAGAGGGACAGTTCGCCGAAACTCCGTGCGACGGCCGGTCCACTTCCGGTTTCCCCACCAATCGGGGGGAAAACAGAACCGAGCGCCCATGTTTGGCTAGTTTCGGCAGGTCCGATTCGGGGGAGTATTACTCCGACGGAGGTCTTGTCTTCCTCGGGAGAAGGGAGGAGAGATCACGATGATGGGAGGTGGACCCGAGGCGGCGCTGGTGAACTCCAGAATCCGCCCGCAGACAGGGATCGCGGAGTACCTCAAGCCCGAGTACTCCCGAATGGAAGTGCGCGCGGTCGAAGAGTTGATCCGGCGCGAACTCGAGCTGCTTCCGGTCCGTCACTCCGCGGCCCAGCGGCTCTTGCGCTGGGGGAGGAAGCGTCTCCGCGAGGACAAGCTTCCGCTCGCGGCCGGCCCGGCCCTTTGGACCCAGAACGACGAGCTGGGCGCGAAAGGCGCCAGGGACGACCGCGTCCTCGCGACAGGGACGCTGGCGGTGCTGCCCGCGATCCGAGGAGTTCCTTGCCCGGTCGAAGGGGGGCGTCCACTCGCGGCAGCCCCCATCTTCGCGCGCGACTAGACGGGTCGGGCATTTGGGCTCCCGGCTACCCTCCCCGGAGGTTTCTCGAATCCGCGGTACCACCTGCCGTCCCCTGCGGGACGGGGTTTCGTATCCCGGCCGATGAACGCGCAGGGCTGCCAAACAACCTTAGGTAACCGCGCCGTTCGACCGCCGGGAAGGCCGTCATGGACCCTTTGGACTTCGCGATCTACCGAGCGCTCTCTCCCGGGGGGGAGGCGCGATTCTGGGCGGGGCGTCGGCTCATCGACCCAGGGATCCCGGCTCGAGCCATCGCGGAGCAGGTCGGGATCAGTGAGAACGGGGTCCGGGCGCGCTTGAAAAGCCTCGACCGCCAGGGATTCCTTCGGGGAAGGGCAGTGACGCCCAACCCGTCGCTGTTCGGGGTTCGGGTCTTCGTGGCAGAGATCCCGGTGAAAGATCCCGGCGAGGTCGAGCGGCTGTACCGAGACCTCGCTCTGGTCGAGGGAGTGATCTTCGCCCGGGACACGTTGGACGAAGGCGACCGCGCCCTCCACGTCCACTTCGTTTCCGAGAGCGACTCGACGACTCGCCGGCGAGTGTCCCTACTGCGCCGGCTGGCAGCCCCCAGCCAGGCGGGAGCGCCTCAGCTGTACCGAATCCCGGAATGCGACCGTGAGCCATCCCCGCTGGACTGGCGAATCTTGCAAGCCGTCTGTCGCGCGCCCGGGGCCACGATTGCGGAGACCGCCGGCACGGTGAAGATTAGCCTCAAGACCGCCGCGCGACGACTTCACGAGTTGGTTGACTCGAAAGCCTGCTGGTGGACCCCCGGTCCCGACGCCGAGGAGTTCCCCCTCGCGCTCATTCAGATCACGGTTAGCGAAAGGTCCCAACGTGATGCGATAGCGGGTAAGGTCCACGAGGCCGCTCCCATCTGGATGCCGGTCGCTTCCGACGGGTTGGGCGTGGATCCGGAGACCTCAGCCACGGTGATCTCCGGACTCGTTCCCGCCGATGCTCCGACCCTCCTCGAGCGCACCGTGAGCAAGCTGGCCGACTACCCGGGGGTGGTGAGAGTCCGACGAACGTTCGCACTCGGATCGAGGTCCTATCCCGGATGGTTCACGGACCGATTGGCAGAGCACGTTCCCACTCACGGTTGATCCGTGGTCCTTAGGGACGGAATGAATCCCGCTTCGTCGAATGAATCCTGCGGGTCTGGGCACGGGTGCAATGGACATTGCAGCCACCCTCCGAGGGCCGGGGTACGCCCGGGTTGCATCAGTCACCGCTCACCCGTGGCTCTACTAGCTCTGTGACAGCGACCGCCGGGAGGTCTTGGTAGACCACTCGGCCTTCGACGAGGGTCGTCACTACGCGGACTCGCCTCAATTGGTCCGCGGGCGTTTCGAACGGATTCTCGGATAGGACGACCAGATCACAGCACTTCCCGGGGGCGAGGGTTCCGCGATCGCTAGCACAATTGCTCGCGTAGGCGGCGCCTCGCGTGTACGCGTCGATCGCTTCCGTCAGGGAAAGCCGGTGAGGGGACGGCTCTCCGTCTGGATCCTGGCGCGCGACCGCGGACTGAAGGTGAACGAACGGGTTCAGGTCGGCCACCGGCCAATCACTG
>DATGZQ010000051.1:0-7997 GCA_035297125.1 Thermoplasmata archaeon | reverse complement strand
GCCGTGTGGGGCGCGGTCGGGTTGTTGAACACGACCGTGTCGCTGATGCCGGTGTAGATCGTCCCCGTTCCCGCCTCATCGATCCAGTAGCCGTACGACACCTGGGTCCGGTTCTGCGCGTTGATCGTCGCGTTGTTGTAGAGCTGGATGGTGACGGGATACGACGCCGGGCTCACCGGAATGGTACCGCCGACACACTGGAAAACGCCGCCATATACGAAGAGGATCTGGTTCACGCCAGCCGTGTTGTTGTAGCAACCAGAGTAGATCGTTCCGGGCCGTATGACCGGGGTTCCGGAGGTGAAGTTGAACGTGTCGTCCACGAAGTGGATGCCCGTGTCGTTCCAGTCGACCACGTTCTGGGTCCAGAAGAATCCCGCGTCCGACCCGGGGAATGTGATATTCGTCGCGACCGTGTTCAGCTGGATGCCGAACTCGTACACGCTTCCCACGTAACCGAGATGCGAGCCCTGCGCCGACGGCTCGATGACACCGGTGGATCCGGGGTCGGTGGCGTTCGGGGGTGTGTTGAAAGTCACCTGGCCGAGGAGGTGTGAAGTGTTGTACGAATAGGTAGACGCCCCGAGCCCGAAGTCCCCGAGACCCAGCGGCGCCGGTTGTGCTACGTAGCCGGGGGTGATGGCCGCGGCCACGGAGGTGGCCGGGTGCGCGAGCAGGTTGAAGTTGGGGAGGGAGACGAGGGGTTTGAGCGACAACGCTTGGCCATCTAGCGACCGGATCCAGGGCGCTTCACGCACACCGGATGGTAGCCCCGAGAGGAGAGAGCCGTAATGGAATGCGGGCGCCGTCGGCTCAGAATCGAGTGGTCCGAAGGACGCGATGCCCGTTTCCAGACCTGCATTCGCGCCCGACGCGGCTCCGATAGAGATCCCGGGGGGCGTCGGGGTTCCTGAAGGGGGAGTTCCCGAAGCCCCCACAAGGCCGCTCGTCGCCAGCCCCATCCACCCAAAAGCCGCCAACGCAACAATCGCCACGACCAAGGCCTTCGATGCCATGCTCGGCCCCCTACCCGCGGGGAATGGCATCGCCCGAAATCAATCTGCCGACCAGCCCAGTGGCCGCCCGGACCCACCTTTCTTCGGATGGCTTGGCCACCGCCGTACGCCGCGTCGCTGCGCGGGACTGCCCCGTAACAGTTCCCGTACACACCAACGGTTAAATATGGCGGACAGGGCTCGGAGGACGCTGCTGACAACCGTCCGACAAACGGGTTGTCTTTGGCGCCAGATGGGGTGGAGCTAGGGTCGCCGGAGGGTGCTCGATGTACCTAAAACGAATCAAGCTCCGAAATTTCAAGTCGTTCTCAGGGGCGACGGAGGTCCCGTTCCAGCCCGGTTTCACGGGCGTGGCCGGTCCTAACGGGATGGGCAAATCGAACATCTCGGACGCGATCCTGTTCGTCCTCGGACCCACGAGCTCCAAGGCGCTCAGGGCCGATCGCCTGACGAGCTTGTTCTTCAACGGCGGCTCGTCCAAGAAGGCGGCGACCGAATGCGAGGTCTCGCTCGTGTTCGACAATTCGGATCGGCTCATCCCCTCCGAGTCCGCGGACGTCGAGGTGACCCGGTACGTGAAGCTCGCGCCGAGCGACCCCGACGGGTACTACTCCTACTTCTACGTCAACGGGAAGCGCTCGACGCAGACGGAGATCGACTCCCTCCTCTCGCACGCCCGCCTGTCCGGCGACGGGTACAACCTCGTCCAGCAGGGGGACGTGAACAAGATCGTCACGATGGGAGCGGTCCAGCGCCGTGGCCTCGTGGAACGCCTCGCGGGGATCAGCCAGTACGACGACGAGCTGGAGCGCGCCGATGCCAAGCGGACGAACCTCGACCAGAACCTTGACCGCATCCAGACGCTCCTCGCGGACATCAAGGTCCGACTTTCGGCCCTCGAGGGACAACGGCTCCAGGCGATCCAGTACAAGCAGCTCCTGGACGATAAGCGCCGGTCCGAGGCACGCCTCGCGCGGGCCGGGCACCGGCTGGCCGAGCAAGAGCTCACCACCTGCCGCACCCAGGTCGAACGGGTTCGGACGGAGATCTCCCAGCTCGAACAGAAGCGAACCGAGCTCTCCGGAAAGCAGCAGGAGCTCACCGCCGCGGCCGACCGCATCGAACGAGAGATCGCCGAGGCGGGAGGAGAGGCGGCCGTCCGATTCAAACAGGAGCTCGACGAGAAGAAGCTCGCGCGCGCCCGCGCCGAGCAGAACCTCGAGAACCTCAACGAGTCGGTCGCCACCGTGACCAAGGAGACGGACGAGCTCGCGAAGGCGCTGGCCTCCGAAGAGACCCAGCAGAAGCAGCTGAAGGCGAAGGAGACCCAGCTCGGCACCCAGGTCGCCACGCTCGAAAAGAAGGTCGGCGACCAGACCCGGGAGATCCAATCCGCGACTGCCCCCTCGGGGAAGTCTAAGGACGGCCTGGCGTCGGCGCGCAAGGAGCAGCTCGAGCTCGCGCGACAGCAGGAGTCCAAGCAGAAGGCGTGGCAGGCCGCGGTCACCGCGAGGGAGACCGCGAGCGCCGCCACGCAGGCGGCCGAACGAACCCAGGCCCAGACCGAGGAGGACCTTAGGGAACGGGAAGTCGAGGTAAAGGACCTCGAACTGCGGATGCGGGACGCCCAGCCCGGGCGGTCCGGTGGAACCGCTTCGACCGGCGACCTGCAGAAGGAACTTTTCACCCTCAAGACGAAAGAGGATTCGCTCACGAAGGAGGGCGAGCGACTTTCGAAGGAGGTTCAGGAGCTCAACCACCGCTACCTCGCTCTCGACGCCCGCCTGAAGGCGCGGACGGAGGGCGGATCCCGCCCCAACGCGCTCGCGGCCGTCGACTTCCTCCTCTCCCAGCGGAACCTGGGGAAGATCGAGGGGATCCGGGGAACCGTCGAGGAGCTCGCGGAGTTCGAGCCGAAGTACAAGACCTCGCTCCAGGTCGCCGGCGGAAGCCGGTTCCAGGCTCTGGTCGTCGAGACCGACCAGGTCGCCGAGGAGTGCATCAAGCTGCTGCGCGACGAGCGCCGCGGACGCGCGACGTTCCTCCCGCTCAACAAGATGCTCGCGGGACGAGCCCACGGGAAGTCCCTGGTCGCCGCGAAAGCGGCGGGCGCTGCCGGATTCGCCCTCGACCTCGTGAAGTTCGACGCCTCACTCCAGCCCGCCTTCTGGTTCGTGTTCGGCGAGACGGTCGTCATGGACGACCTCACCCATGCCCGCGCCCAGATGGGCGGTGTCCGGCTCGTCACGCTGACGGGCGACCTGATCGAGGCGACCGGCGCGATCTCGGGCGGATACGTCGACCCGACGAACCAGGGTCGGGGCGCTGACAGCGCCACGGAACTGAAACGCCTCGGAGACGAGCTCCGCCAGAAGAACGGCGCGCAAGCGGCCGCACGAGAGGAGCTGGCCAAGGCCACCGAGCGGATTCGGATCGTTGCCGAGGAGCTCTCCACTCGGTCGATCCGGGACGAGGCGCACCAGGCCACGCGGGAGACGGTCGAGAAGGACCTCGCCGCAGCGCGAGAACGTCTCGTAGCGTCCCGGGAACGCATCGCGAAGGCTTCGACCGAGCGAAAGAGCGCCGAGACCGCCGTCCGGTCCGCCCAGAAATCGGTGGACGAGCTTGCCCAGGCCCTAGTGGACCTGAAGACCGCGATCCAGGGCGCTCAGGAATCGTACTTCTCACAGCTCCCCCAGGCGCTCTCCTCTCGCCTGAAGGCGCTCCAGGAGGAGGGCCAGAAGACACAGGAAGAGCGGGTTCGCGTGAACGGCGAGCTCCAGTCCGTGCGCGCCTCCCTTACCTCGCTTGGCGGGCAGATGGAGGGTCACCGGAAGGAACTCGAGACGGCCCGCGCCGCGATCGCCGCGAAGAAGAAGGAGATCGCAGGGATCCAGAAGGTCGTCCGCGAGGCCGAAGAGGCTCTCCAGGGCTTGAAGTCCGTCGAGGCTCGGCAGACCGAGGCCGCCCGGGCGCAGGCAGACCGAAAGCGGAAGATCGAACTGGACCGGCTCTCCGTCGTGAGCGAGCTCGCGAAGTTCCAGGCCAACCTCGAGTCGCGGCAGGGGATGCTGACGCAGGAGGAGACCCGGGTCGCCGTCGCCGAGGCGAAGTTCAAGGAGCTCGAGGAGGCCCTCCGCCAGTTCCCTGAGCCCGAGGCGAACGAGAAGCCAATCTCGCTGGACGAGCTCAAGCGGAAGATCTCCACCCTCGAGCAGCAGCTCGCCGCCCTCGGGGATGTCAACCAGAGGGCCGTCGAGGAGTACGACGCCGAGAAGACGCGCCTCGACGAGTTCACCTCCGAATCGCAGCGGCTCACGAGCGAGAAGGGCGAACTGCTTGGTCTCGTGGGCGAGATCGAGAAGAAGAAGCGGGAACGGATCGGCGAGGTCGTCACCCGCGTCAACACCAATTTCCGCGAGATCTACGGCGAGCTGTCGGCGGGAGGCGAGGGCGAGATCGCCCTCGAGAACCCGGACGACCCGCTCGCCGGAGGCCTTCTGATCAAGGCACGCCCCATCGGCAAGACGGTCGCCCGGCTCGAACAGCTTTCGGGAGGGGAGAAGTCGCTCGCCAGTCTCGCGTTCATCTTCTCGCTCCAGCGCTACGACCCGAGCCCCCTCTACGTCTTCGACGAGGTGGACATGTCGCTCGACGGCCTGAACGCCGAATACGTCGGCCGCCTCCTGCGCCGCAACGCCGAGCGCGCCCAGTTCATCGTGATCTCGCTCCGCAAAGTGACGCTGAAGTTCGCCCACCAGCTCTTCGGCGTCACGATGCGGGGCGACGGCTGTTCGCGCGTCGTGGGGATCCGGCTCGACGAGATCCAGGACGTGGAAAGCCGTGAGAACGCCCGGGTCCCCGAGGCCGCCGCGTCCGTGGAGGCGCGATGACGCTGGGGATGGCCGAGGCGCCCACGCTCGAGGTGGCCCCGGCGGTCCCGCGGGAGGCCGCGGAGAAGGTCCTCCGGTACCTCGTCTTCCACCGTTCCCTGCTCGGCGAGAGCGAGGACGGCTCCGCCCTCCTCGAACGGTATCTCGGTCTCGTCGAGAAGCTCAAGGAGGGGCTCCATGTCGTCATCCCCGACCCCTACCAGAAGGCCACCGCCCTCCTGTTCGAGCTCGTGATGGAGGAGGAGTTCGACCCGTGGGAGATCGACCTCGTGAAGTTCACCCAGACCTACCTCGACCGGGTTCGGGAGGAGGGGGCGGTCAATTTCGCGATCGCCGGCCGGCTCGTCTACATGGCCTGGAGCATACTCTACCTCCAGTCGGAAGCGGTCCTGAGGATGCGCGAGACGGTCGACGCGGCCGTCGATTCGACGGACGCGATGGCCGGGGCCCAGGACGACGGATACCTGCCGCTCATGACCAGCCCGGAGGCCGTGGACGTCACGTCCGCGGTCCTCGGGTCGGCCGACCCTCCGCCCCTTCTCGGTATGATCCGGCATCCGGAGACCCGCCCGGTCTCGCTCCTCGAGCTCGTTCGCGCGTTCGACGAGGCCGAGGCGGGGGCCCGACGCGCGATCAAGATCCAGGAGCTTCGCGAGCGCCTCCGGGAAGAGCAGCGTGCCCCTCCCGAAGTTCTCGTCCACGGCGACATCCCCGAGCTCGACCTCGCGGACGCGTGGGAAATCACGCTCCGTCACCCCATGGGGGAACCGTTCCCGTTCCTGGACCTGTGGAACCCGCTCTCGGGAAGAGACCGTCTGGTCGCGATCTTCCTGGCCACCCTGTTCCTGGCGCGCGAGCGGTCGATCGAGCTCCGTCAGGAGATCCTGGGGGAGTCGCCCGTCCTCGTCGTCCGCACCGCGGAAACCCGACGCAAGACCTTGGCGGAGGCGTGAACATGCCCTCGAAGCTCGACGACCTGGTCCTCCAGGTCGAGGCGGTCCTCTTCGCCGCGGGCAAGCCTCTGTCGGTGAAGGAGCTCACGAGCGCGATGGGGCTCGAAGACTACCGGCCGGTCCAGCGGGCCGTTCGGACCCTCGAGCAGACGTACGAGCACCGACAGTCGGCGCTCGAGGTCCGGCGGGTGGGCGACCGGTACGCCCTCCAGCTCCAGGAGCGCTACGTTCCCGGCGTCCACGCCGTGACGCCGGTAGAAATGGCGCCGCGGACGCTGAAGGCCCTCACGCTCGTTGCCTACCACCAGCCGATCCTCCAGAGCGTGCTCGTGCGGATGATCGGGGAGGTCGCCTACGAGGAGGTCCAGCACCTGCGCGGCATCGGCCTCGTCCACACGGAGCCGAAGGGTTCCACGCTGGAGCTCACGACGACCCGCCGCTTCGCGGAGTACTTCGGGATCCCCTCGGGCCGGACGGAGGAGATACGAAAGTTCCTCGAGCAGAAGCTCGGTGTCGCCCCTCCCGCGCCGCCGGCCGAAGCGCCGGCAGGCGGGGAAGGCGTCCGGGGGCCTACACCCGCGGTCGAACCCCCGGCCGAGACCCCTACTCCGTCGCCGCCGCCGGCCGCGACGCCCGCTCCCTAGCCTGCGCCACAGCGCGGGCACCGTGCCAATCCGGGCGGTCGGACCGCCCCACAGAACCCGCAGTACAGCGCTGCCGGGGGTCCTCCCACCGGCGGTGTGGGCGGCCCGAACGGTATGCTTTCGACGCTCGCCGGAGGGCCCCACGGGGGAGGAGGGGGAGGCGTGTCGACCCGCGGCCGGCGGACGAACACCGCGACCAGGATCACGGCCGCGACCACGATGCCTCCGAGGATGACAAGCTCCACCAGAAGCGGCCCGGGGGACGAACGTGCGCGCGGGAGCCCGGGGGTCGGGCCGGGATACGTGTAGTTCCGGACCGTTGAATTCTCGTCGGCCGCGAGGAAGCGGGAGTCGTTCAGCCCTCCCCAACCGGTGGCAGCGTCCCAACCCGGAAGCGCAGAATAGACGAAGTTCGACCCGTTCGTCACGTCCGAGAACGCGTCGGCGGATCCGGGGAACGCCTGGTAGTAGCTCGCGATTCGGTAGATCTCCGGGTCGATGAACCCGAGGCCGGCGAACGAGCCCTTCTGCTGGCTCTCGACCGCGACTACGTCCGCCAGGAGACCCGCGAGCATCGGCGCCGAGACGCTCGTTCCCTCGAGCACGTCCGCGAAGATGGTGCCGGTCTTGTTCGCAAAGTCGTAGACGATCGTGTCGTTCGCCGGCAGCGCGAGGTCGGGGGTCGCCCGACCGAGGGAGCTCGGGCCCTCTACGATCGTCGCGTTCACGATCGCGGGCTGGGCGGCGGAATGGAACTGCCACCAGGGCTCGCTGAACAGGAAGCTAGCTCCCCCCTCGGACCCCGCGTAGGCGCCCGGTCCGCGCGTGCGGTCGAACCAGACCGACTGGTTCGCGATCCCATAGACCGTAGGGTCGAACGTCGCGTTCAGCACCTTCCCGTTGAAGATGGAGGTAGGCGAGCCGTCGAGGCCGGCACTTACTCCGCCCGCGGAGATCGCCCCCGACGTGTTGAACGCTGCCGTGGACGGCCAAATGGGCCATTGCCCGTCCGACCGGCCGGTCAGGAAGTCCGGAGCGTTCCCCTGGTCCCCGCTCGCCACTACGACCGTCACTCCGGTCGCCGCCGCCTCGTCAAGGTAGCTGTCCCAGAGCGAGTCGTTGACCTCGGGGAGACCGAAGGAACCCGAGACGACCGAGAGGTTCTGGGGAGAATAGTCGTGGTTGAGCGCGGCCCCCAGGTCGGCCGCGAAATCGTCCGCGGCATCGCCGACCAGGATCGGGTTGTAGATGGCGCCGCCGGGGAAGTAGAAGTTGTAGAGGGAGGCTCCGGGGGCGAGGCTCCCTGCCATCTCGAGGTCGAGGGAGTTCTCGGATTCGTCGAGCGTCGAGTCGTTGACGCCCCCGAAGCTGCCGGGGGCGGGAGGAGCGGAGCCACCGGCAAGGGTGACCGGTTCCCCCATCAGGATGGGCATCGGCCACGTCTTCGGAAACGTGTCGTTGAAGTACGCGGAAAGGACCTCGGGGTCCCAG
>DATGZQ010000050.1:0-2824 GCA_035297125.1 Thermoplasmata archaeon | reverse complement strand
CACCCAGCGATTTGGTCTACCAAGCGTCGATTGGGTTCTACGGGAACATCACTGACATGACCTACGAGGTCGTTGTCTCGTTCCAGTACGCGACCCCGATCGCCCAGGTGGTCTACGTCAACACGGGCGGCGGCCAGAACGAGACCCTGACGTTCGTCTTCGACATGAGCGCGGCCTGGACGACGGCGCTGACGAACGGCTCGTACGGCTTCCCGGGCAACGCCACGGATGGGTTCTACTCGTCCGTCGTTGCGGAAATCGGAACGGTCTCCATCACGGTGTACCAGTGCTACGTGGACGCGTCGGGCCAGACCGTCTGCCCCAGCACCACCGGTGGAACCACGTTCCCCTAACGGAGCCTGAGAGGACAACGAGCTCAGGAAGGCGCATCGCAAGGTGCGAACCTAGGGGGGAGGAGAACTCCCCCCGCCAACCCTTTCTTCTTATCTTCCAAACTTCGGGGACTACCATGAACCGTCACGACCGGGCCGTGATCGGTGGACCGGGGAGGACACGAGGCGGACGGGAGACTCGGCGGACCCCCACGAGCTCCGGCGGCGATAGGCTGTCGCCGTTCCCTGCGGGCTTAAGGGGGGCAGCGCCGTACCCTGAGCAGGGAAGCGTGGCAGCGGAGTCCCGCGAGGGGCCATGAGCAACGGCGGGGGAGGCTGGCGAAGATGGCACGCGATCGTGCGCTTCCTGCCGATGCTGGCGCTCGGCATCATCTTCCTGATCATCGGGGCCTCCTACCACATCTCGCGGACGTCCCACGGCTTTCTCGGGTTCATGTTCATCCTGGTCGGCGCGGTCCTCGTGATCTTCTCCTTCCTCGGGATGGCGTTCACGCACTGCCCGAGCTGCTCCCGTAACGTCTGGATCGTCTGCCTGCAGGAACCGGACATGCGCCGCGACCGGACGGACGCGTTCTACCGGGAACTGACTCCCGCCGAGGAAGACGCCTAACGGCTCTCGCGATCTCCATCGGCGCGTGACGGGGGTTCGTGTCGCCGCGTCGAGAGGTCGTGGGAACGGCTCCGCTGCACCGGGGGCCAGGGACGCTCGACGGAACTCGGGCCACCGCCTCGGACCGTTTCGAGATCTCGGGGAGTCGGCGGCAAGGCAGAAGTACTCCGGAACATGAATCACGCGGGATGCCACCCATGACCCCTGGCGCTGGTCAGGTCCAAGAAACCGCTCGAAAGAGAGCTGGCGCCCAGGCGCCGAGAGCTGCCTCCCCCCCTCACACCTGGGAATGCGCCTTGGGAGGGGCCAGCAGGGCCGTTCGGCCCGTTTTGGTCGTCGGGGTCGTGCTCCTCCTCGTCCTGGGGGTCCTGCCTACCCAGGCAAGCCTAGGACGCTCGTTCACCTCGCCAACAAGGGATCCCGGCATCCCCGCGTCCTCCGGGGCATCCCCCTCCTGGCTCCCGGTTCCGGTCGCCGCGGCCGCCGTAGCTGGCCCGTCTCTCTCCTCTGGCGGGCTGAGGACCCCTTCGTCCGGGATCGGGGGTCCGGCCTCCGCGGCCAACGGGTCGGAGCCCGCGCCGATGGGCATAGCGGACCTCGGCCAGGTGCCCAGCGGCGGCTACGATGCCTACACCTCGACCTCGTTCCGGGGGACGATCGCCATAGACTCCCTGTCTGCCTACAACGCCAGCATTCCGAGCGAATCGGCGACGATCAGTTTCCAGCTGAACGCGTTCCTCCGGTTCACCTACGCCGGCCAGCCCTTCACCTACTGGGTGCAGGACGTCCTCGAGGTGAACACGAGCTCTAAGAACGTCGACTTCTTCGACAACATCTGGAACGCGACGTACACGTCGGCGAACTCGTCACCCTCCAAGCTCTACAACTCGTCGGTGACCGGTGGCGGCACGATCGAGTCCTACCAGAACGAGACCTACTACGCCGACGGGGCCAACTGTGCCCTCTCGGGCGCCTGCGCGACCGTCTCGTACCCGACGAACATCCTTCTTCAGATGAACACCAACAAGAGCCTCTCGGGGCAGCCCGACGTCAGTTTCCTCTTCGAGAACGGCGGGGGGATCCAGACGTTCGACCTCGCCACGTTCGCCTTCGCGAGCGGCGCGACCGGGTTCCAGGGATTCTTCGTGAACTCCCAGCTCCGGTCGGCCTGTCGCTGCTTCGGCGACGTGGAGCTGGTCGCTGGCGGGCCGGACAGCGGCTACCAGACGGCCCTCAGTGGAACGACGAGCGTGGAGCTGGGGCTCGATCGCTGGAACGGCAACAACTACGAGGCCGTGCCGGACGCCTACAACTACGGGGAAGCCACGGCGGAGGGCCTGTCCGACGTCCGGGTGGCCCTCGGCACCGACGCCCTCGGCGAGCCGACGGCGGTTCTGAGCAATGCTCCCGGGCCGTTCGGGTCGCTGTGGGGTCCCGAGACGGTTTCCGTGGTCGGCCTGAGCCTAGCCAGCAGCTCCGGCGGCAATCTCACCGTCAACGGCACGCCGGTGGCCTTCGCCTTCCATTTCGTCGAGCTGACCGTTCTCCCGGGGGAGTACGATCTCTCGGTCGTCTCTGGCACGACGTATTCCCTGGGGCCGGAGACGTTGGTCGCAGGCGAGGACCTGACCCTCGAGGTGGGGGCCGAGCCGGTCGTCTTCGTGCCGGAGGGGCTCGCCGCCCTCCAGGTGTGGTCCGTCACCCTGAACGGCCAGACCCTGAACGGCACCGGCAACCTGACGTTCGGGGAGGTCGTCGGGAACTACTCGTTCTCGGTCGGCGCGCTCTCCGGCTACTCTTCGAGCCCGGGCAGCGGGAGCGTCAACGTGACCGTGACCGGGGCCACGGTCGCGATCAAGTG
>DATGZQ010000049.1:0-13733 GCA_035297125.1 Thermoplasmata archaeon | reverse complement strand
TGGCGAAGCCGGGCGAGCGCGTCCCGGACGATAAGGGTCGGTTCGGCCGAGACGAGGGCGGGGGTGCCCAGCTTGCCTGCGAGCAGGTCGCGGGCCGTCGCCCCCGAGCCCAGGAACCCTTTCTCGCGCATCCAGTCGTCCGAGTAGAACTTCGAAAGGTACCGGTCGCCAGAGTCAGGGAGGATGACGACCACGGTCGAGCCGTCTGGGAGCGGGTGGGACCGCAGCCACTTGAGAGCCCCGGCAACCGCAGAGCCGGCCGAGCCGCCGACGAACAGCCCCTCCTCGCGAGCGAGCCGGCGCGCCATCACGAACGATTCCCTGTCGTCGACGGTCACGACCTCGTCCAGGTACTGGAAGTGGATGGTCTTCGGCACCTTGTCCTCCCCGATGCCCTCCACGAGGTAGGGGACCGCGGTGGCGGGCTCCTGGGTCCGGAAGAACGGCTCTAGCACGGACCCGATCGGGTCGACGGCGACGACCCTCACGTCGGGGCGGTGCTCCTTGAGGTACCGGCCGATCCCGCTCATCGTCCCGCCCGTCCCAATCGTACCGACCACCGCGCGCAGCTCCTTGCCGACGCCGTGGTCGATCTCGGGCCCGGTCGATTCGTAATGGGCGTCCGGGTTCCCTGCGTTCTCGTACTGGTTCGGGTAGTAGGCGCCGGGCGTCTCCTGGGCGACGCGCCGCGCGACCGAGTAGTGGCTCATCGGGTGGTCGGGCGGGACGCCGCTCGGCGTCACGATCACCCGAGCGCCGTACGCCCGCAGGAGGCGGATCTTCTCCGTGCTCATCTTGTCGGGGATCACGAAGATCGTCCGATAGCCCCGGACCGCCCCGACCAGGGCGAGACCGACGCCCGTGTTCCCGCTGGTCGCCTCGACGATCGTTCCGCCGGGACGCAACCGTCCGTCCCGTTCCGCTTCCGCGATCATCCGGGCCCCGATCCGGTCCTTGACGGAGCCGCCCGGGTTGAGGAACTCGAGCTTGGCCAGGATCTTGTAGGGGACTCCTTCGGTCACCCTGCGGAGAGGCACGACCGGGGTGTTCCCCACGAGGTCGAGGATGCTCTCGACGGCCCGCGGCCCGGCGGTCATCGGCGGTGCGAACCGGACCGCCGAGTTAAGGCTTCTCCGAAGGGAGCGGCTCGCTACGGGCCGCGTCAGGCACGGGAACTCCGAACCGTAAGCACCAGTTCGTTCCTCTCCCACGCATGTCTTAAGCAGACGGCCCGGCTCGTTCGCTCCGAGGGAACGTGCTCGGCTCGCTCGAGACAGAGGTGCTTGCCGCGGTACGGGAGCTGAAGGAGGCTCCCGCGCGTGACGTGCGGAAGGCGCTCGAGCGTCGCGGCATCCGGGTCGCGTACACCACCGTCGCCACGATCCTGACCCGCCTGTTCGCGAAGGGTCTCGTGAAGCGTCGCCGGGAGACCTGCCGTGGCGGCGAGCGCTATGTCTATAGGGCTGGCAACGTGGAGCAGAAATACCTCGTCAACCTGCTCCGGGGCGTCGTCGCGATGTTCGGGCCTGCGGGAGTCGTGCACCTGAACGAGGAGATCGCGAAACTGAACCCGTCGGAGGAGCGGGAGCTTCGACGGCGGCTCGGTCTCGACTGACCGCGCCCTCCCTCTGAAATGAACGTTCCGGCCGATTCTTGGCTGGTCATCCCTCTCATCGCAGGGGCCGCCGCTGGCGTCGCGCTGGCGCTGACGTTCCGACGCCCGCGCTCCGCCACGGTGTTCCGCCTGTCGGCGCTCCTCCTGGGGGCGTGGTCGCTCCTCGCCACCACCGCGTTCGTCTGGGTCCTTGTGCGCGGGGGCGTTCGTGCGGCCGAGACCCTGGCCCGGTCCCCGGCCGCGCTGGTCGCACCCGGTACCCTCGGGATCTGGGCCCTCGGGGCGGTCGGGGCGTTCCTCGTCTTCTTCGCGGCGTTCGTTCTCTGCCAGGCCGTCGGGCGCAGCTTTCTCCACCTGCTCCAACCCCGACCCCTCCCTTGGCCCCAGCGGCTTCCGGTGCCCTCGACCCCGACCCGCCTGATGTCGTTCTCCTCGTCAAAACCGGACGCGTTCACGTTCACCCTCCTCCGCCCTTCGCTGCGCTCGGGCTGGCGCCGCGAGGAAGTGATCCTCGTCTCGGACGGCCTCGTCGCCCAGCTATCCACGGACGAGTGGGAGGCCGTGGTCGCCCACGAGCTGGGCCACGTCCGCGAACTGGACGGCCGGTACCTCACGTTCTTCCGTACGTTCGCCCGGATGATGCGCTGGGACCCGATCCTCGCCCTCCTGGCCGACTCCCTCACGCGCCGGGAGGAGTTCCGCGCGGATGCCGACGCCGTCGCCCTCACCGGCCGGCCTCGTGCCCTCGCCCGTGCGATCTACAAGGCGAGCCGCACCCTTCCGGCTTCGCCTCGCTCTCTGGCCGGGCTCCTTGGCCCCGGTGGGATGCGGGGGCGAAGGCAGGCGGCCGAGAGGATCCGCCGGCTGGTCGAGCTCGCGGAAAGCGGCGGTTTCGATGAGGAACCCGTCGGGTAGACCGGGGCGGGTATCCGTCCGCTGTCTAGGGCTCGCGATCGGACTCGCGCTCCTCCTTCCCGTCCTCGCCACCGGACCGGCCGGGGCCTCGGGCTACCCACCGCTCGGGGTATCCCTCGACTCGTCGTTCCTGACGAACCTCTCACTGCCCTCCGTAGCGCCCGGAGGTTCTACGTCCCTCACGTTCCGCATGGCCGACCCGGTCGCCGTGGGTGCCACCCTCTCGGCCGTGGTCGTCTCGTTCGAGGTCTACGCGTTCAACGGGTTCCCCGGGAACGCGACGGCGTTCGTCCCGGTGGCGAACGCGCCGGTCCTCGCGAACACGACCGCGTCGGGGAAGTTCGTGACGGTCGCCTTCGCCGCGATCGCTCCGGGGGCGTCGGACGCGGGCTCGGTCAGCGTCGTCACTTCTAGCGACACTCCCGCAGGGACGTTCGCGATCCGGATCGCGGTCAACTTCACCCTGAACGCTTCCGCCTACCGGCTCGCGTCGCGCGGCTGGTTCACCGCGGACCAGTGGGCGAACGGGACCGAGGCGGCGAACGGCACCGCGAAGCTGAACCTGACTGCCCTCGGGAACATCTCCGGGGTCGTCCCCGAAACGGCGCTCCTGGTGTCGCCCGGAGGCTGGGACATCGCGCTCGCCGCGCTCCTCATCGGCGGGCTGGCGCTCGTCGGGGCGGGGGCGTACGTCTACTTCCGGCGGTCGCCGGGTTCCAAGTCCGGGGCGGGATAGGCGCTGGCCGAGGAGAGCCAGGCGCCCAGCGCCTTCGGGAACAGCCGCACGAGCGACGGGGCCTCGGAGAGGAGCGCGCGCACGACGTGCGTCGGGAAGTCGATGTCGCCGAACGCCACGATCGTGCCGGCGAGGCTTCCGTCCTTGAGCGCGTCCACGAGCGCATCCAGCTCCCGGTCGGAGAGGCGGGTGAACACCCGCCGTACGTACAGGGCCCGGCGGAACTCCTCGCCCAGCTCGGCGTCCCAGGCGCGGGGGTACCGTGCCAGGCTCGCGGCCGAGAGATCGTCGGTCCGTAGGGCGTCGGCCGCGACCTCGGCCGCGAGCTGCCCGCCCCGCATCCCGGTGTAGATGCCGCCCCCGCTCAGCGGCTTGACCTGGGCCGCGGCATCGCCCACGAGGACCACCCGGTCCGCGTAGGTCCGGGGCACGGTCCCGATCGGGATTCCTGAGACGAGGTACGCCGTCGGGTTCGCGAGCGGTCGCCCGAACCTCCGCTCGAGGTGCACGAGGAGGCGCCGGAAGTACTCGCGGGCCGAGGTGCCGTCCGCGTCCGCCGCGAGACCCACACGAGCCCCTCCGGCGCCGTCCGGTATCCACCAGCCGAACAGGCCCGGGGCGAACGTACGACCGAGGTAGACCTCGACGGTGTCGGGGTCGCCCGGACTCTCGGGGAACTCCGCCTCGAACGCCGGAAGGATCTCGACCGGACGCCGGAGCCGGAACGCACGGGCCACCGCGCTCGCGACGCCGTCGGCGCCGACCACGAGCCGGGCGGCGACCGAGTACGTCCGGGCGTCGGGGCCGGTAAGCTTCGCCATCGCCCGACCGTTCGTCGGCGCCAGGAGCCGGTCGAACCGCGTGCCCGTTCGCACCTCGGCGCCCGCCGCCGCGGCTCGGTCGGCCAGGTGTGCGTCCAGCGCGCCGCGGTCGATCACGTAGCCGCGCGGCTCGGCGGCCCTGAACGAGATCGAGCGGAGGCACGGCCCGAAGACCGAGGCGCCTCGGACCGCTCGACGGACGATGTCAGGAGAGCCCGCAAGGCGGAGCGCCCTCTCGGAGATCAGTCCGGCGCACTGGACCGGTCGCCCGACGCGCCCGTGCTCCTCCGCGAGGAGGACCGAGTAGCCGGCCCCCGCGAGGAGGCGGGCCGCGGTCGATCCGGCCGGACCCGCACCGACGACGAGAACGTCGACCTTCTCCGCATCGCGGCCGGTCCCGGGGACGCTCACGGCCCGTCGACCTCGGGGCGTGACTCCCGCCAAGGGGTGTCAACGAGATCGGTCCGTTGCCGGGGCTGCACCGCCGACCGCTCGACGGAGACGGAACGGCCCGACGAGAGAGCGAGCGTACCGGTCCAGGCGATCATCGCGCCGTTGTCGACGCAGAGCGAACGGGGAGGTGCGAACATCTCGGCCCCGCGACCTTCGGCCATGGTGCGCACCATCGTGCGCAGCCGCTCGTTGCACGCGACCCCGCCACCGAGGGCGACCGACGACTTGCGGCGGTGGGCGAGCGCCCGTTCCGTGATCTCGGTGAGCATTGAGTACGCCGTCGCCTCCACCGAGTAGGCCAGGTCCGGCAGCGCGGCTCCCTTGTCCCGCAGCGCGAGGGTGGCGGTCAGCATCCCCGAGAACGCGACGTCCATGCCGTGCACGGAGTAGGGAAGGGTCAGCAGCTCCGAGCCTCGGAGCGCTTCCGCCTCGAGCGCGGGCCCCCCCGGGAACGTGCCGCCGAGACCGATCCAGAGCTTGTCGAGAAAGTTGCCGATGCCGATGTCGAGCGTCTCGCCGAGGACACGGTACCTACCCCGGCCGTAGGCGATCACCTGGGTGTTCCCCCCGCTCGCGTAGAGGAGCAGCGGGTCGTCGAGCCCGCTCAACGCGCGCGCGATCTCGACGTGGGCCACGCAGTGGTTCACGGGGACGAGAGGCCGGTGCCACGCGAGAGAGAGCATCCGAGCGACCGTAGCGCCGGCGCGCAGGCAGGGGCCCAGCCCGGGCCCCTGCGCGAAGGCGATCGCGTCGAGCTCTTGGGGCCGGACCCCGGCCGCCTCGAGCGCCTTCGCGACGAGGCCCGGCAGTACGTCCACGTGATGGTTCGCCGCCTCCCTGGGATGGATGCCCCCCGACGGGGGCCGGTACATGTCCGAGGCCATGCCCAGCACCTTCGCCTCTTCGTCCACGATCCCGACCGACGCGGTGTGCGCGGTCGATTCGACGCCGAGGACGACCATCGGCCGGACGAGCCGGGAGGCGGTTATAACGGGGGGCGCGCCGCGGCTCAGTCTTCCGTCGATTCGATGCGGAACGAGACCCGAGAGCCTCTCAACGCCTCTTGGATCCGGTCGGCCAGCTCGAGCGTCTCGCGCACGGTCGCGCTGCGACCCCAGTCGTACACGAAGTCGTAGCCCTCCGTCTCGGGCCGGAACCCCAGGTTCTCGAGGATCTCGGCGACCTTCGAGTAGACCGAGCCCTCGCTGTCGAGCTGCAGCAGCAGGAACGTCTCGGTCATTGTGGACCTCAGGCGAGGGGCTCCGACCCTAGCATCGGCCCGTCCACCCTTAAAGACTGGGGAGGGCGGCGGCGGGCGAAGGGTTTCGTCAGTCCGGTTCGTCCCGCGGAGGGGAGAGCGGCTCTCCGAAGGTCGGGTCCTCCTCCGGCGGTTCGGGCAGCGCGCGGTGGGTCGTGACGTGAACCGCCACGCCCCGCGTAAGACGGCCCATCTCGTGCGGCGCGAGCAGAAGACGCCCTGCGGCCAGGAGCTCGTCGCCTCGGTCGACCAAGAGTGCGCTCGACCCCGGAACGAGGCTCGGGTCGGCCGAGGCCACGAACTTCGAGAACAGGCTGCGGCCCTCGCGGACGAAGGGAACGGCGTCGTCCGCGACCACGACCCGAAGTTGGCCGGGGGCGAGCGCCGCGTGGAGGCGTCCGGCCCCGAGGAAGGTGGGTCGGGGAACGCTGTCGTCGCCGAGCACGAACGCCGGTGCGCCGTCGTGGAGAAGCTTTCGAAGTCGACCGGTCCGTCGCGACCGTTCGCCCCGGAGCTCCGGCGCGAGGTGCGCCGCGACGTCGCGTCCGAACTGCCAGTCGAGGAGCGCGAGGAGCTGTCGGCCGGTCCACTCGCCGGTCCAGTCACGGTCGAGGTCTGCGTCGAGGTCCAGCCGGTCCGCGAGCTCTCGCGAGACCCCCGTCGGCGGCCACCGGGATCGGGGGGCCTCGAACTCCTGGATCCCGAGGTACGGGCCGACCGGGTAGAGCTCCGTGAGCTCGAGAGGGATCGGGCCGAGGGGTGTGATCGCGTTCCACGAGATCGGTCGGTCCGACCGATCGAGGGTCGGGATCCGGGAGAGGTACTCGGGCCGAAGGGCGACCGCCGGGATCTCGCGTGCGAGCGGGCGGTCCGCCGTGAACGCACGGACCCGTCCGAGGAACCGCGCTATCGCTGGGCGGTTTCGGCTGTCGCCGCTGACCTCCCGGAACGCTCTCCGGCTCTCGGGCTCCGTCGGCCAAAAGGTTTCGGGCCGCGACGCGGCCAGCCGGAGCCCGGCGCGGAGCGCAGGGTGCCCTGCCGCCCGACGCTCGCACAGTTCCCAGAGCGTTCCCTCCCGGATCGCTTGACGGACCCGGGCGACCTCCTCGAACGACACGAGCAGGTTGTGGAGGGCGAGGTGGGTCTCTCTCTCGCCCGGAGGTAATGCGGCGAGGCGCTCCAGCGGCGTTCGGGCGCACAGCGCGCATCGGCAGATGCTCTCGCGGACGGTCTCGATGGAGACCGTGCCCTCGGGAAAGAGGAGCTTTCCTCGACGCGCGAACTTGTGGTAGGCGGAGGAGTCGAACAGGTCGACCCCGTGCAACGCCGCGAACGCGAACGTCATCGGGTGTCCGGTGCCGAAGAGGTGGACCGCCGCGCCCGGATTGAGCGATGGGCGAACCGCGCTCAGCACGTCGGCTAGTTCCCGGAACCGGTACTGTTCGAGTAGCGGGACGACGCCTCCGACGGCCAGCACGTCCCCGCCCTCGCTCGCCGCCGCGGCGGAGCGGGCTCGGAGGGTGGCGTGCGGACCCCCCTGGACCGGGATCGCGAGCAACCCCTGACGCGCGATACGGGCCGCGCGGCTCCGCTCGATCGTCACCCCGAGCGCCGCCTCCGCTTCCTCGTACGGCGCGTCGGGCTCGGTGAAGATGTCCAGCACGGTCGCGATATCCGACCCGATCCGGCCCTGGAACTCGAGGATCTCCTCCGGACCCACCTCGACCGACCCGTAGGCGTGCTGCTGGAAGGCGCCCGAATCGGTCATCACCGCGCCGTCGAACCGGAGGAGTCGGTGGATTCCCTCCCGTTCCGCCACCGCGCGGAGTGGGGGTGTTCGCCAGGTGATGTACGCCGAGGTGATCAGCGCCCGCACATCGAACCGCTCTCGCAGCTCGGACGCAGGGCACGGCTGTCGCGCCGGGTCCGGGTGTACGACCGGCAGGAGGGCGGGCGTATCGATCCTGCCGTGCGGCGTCTGGAACCGTCCGAGCCGGGCGAGCCCGTCCCGCTCCAGAACCTCGAACGCCGGCATCGCTCGGTCGACCTCCGCGCGGGATTAAGGGTGCTGGAACGCGGCCAAGGGGGCTCCCTCGAAGCCGGCGCGGATCCGTTCTAGGAGGCCGACCAGCATCGGCTGGGTCAGCTTGCCCGTGTTGGTGTTCTGGGGGCTCGGGTGGTACGACCCCCAGAGCATCGGTCGCCCGGGACCGAGCGGCGCGCAGGCGCCGTGGGCGAACGGGGTCGTCGGCCGCGTCACCCCGTAGACCGTCGCCGCCACCGGCCGGAGCGCCTCCCACGCGAACCCCCCCAAGGCCAGGATCGCCCGGGCGTTGGAGAGCAGTCGGAGCTCGCGCTCGAGGAACGGGGCACAGTTCGCCCGTTCGGCCGGGAGCGGCTGGTTTCCCGGCGGCGCGCACCGAACCGCGGCCGTAAGGTAGAGGTCCCGGTAGTGAAGGCCGTCTCCCCGACGCTGTGAGGTTTGCTGGTTGGCGAACCCGGCGGCGTGGAACGCTCGGACGAGGAACGCCGCCGACCGGTCGCCCGTAAACACCCGTCCGGTACGGTTGGAGCCGTGGGCGGCCGGGGCGAGCCCCACCACGACGAGTCGGGCCGCCGGATCGCCGAACCCGGGGACTCCTCGGCCCCAGTACTCCTCGTCGCGGAACTCCCGCTTCTTCTCGCCCGCGATCCGCGCGCGGTATCGGACGAGCCGTGGGCAGAGGTAGCAGGCCACCACCTCGGCGCGAACGCGTTCGAGGGAATCCGACACGCCCCCGGGAGGTGACGGTCTATATTCCGATTCGTCCCAGGGCGGGGACGCTCTCGTGGTCACCGGGAGTGACCTATCCCTATAGAACCGGTCCCGCATCCCCTGCTCGTGAACGAGACACGAGCCCCGAAAGGACAACGCACCCGCCTCGGCTCCGTGGAGGGAGACCTCCGGGTCGAGCCGAACGCCACGGTCGAGGTTGACGGCCGGCTGGTCGTCTCCGGCACGGCGACGTTCGTCGGTCGGTCGGAGGTGCTGGGCGACCTCGAGTGCGCAGGTTTCGAGGCGGACGACGCGGACGTTACCGTGCGGGGAGCGCTGGTCGTCCACGCTGACCTGCGCGCCCGGGACAGCAAGGTCGAAGTGGCGGGGTCGCTTTCCGCACGGACCGTCGATGTCGACCGGTCGCTCAAGGTATCGGGCCCGGTGACCGCCGAGGAGATCGAGGTGGGCGGCGTTCTCGAAGGGGGTTCCACGCTCTCGGCCCGGAACGTGTCCGTCGGAGGGCGGTTCCGACTTGCCGGCAAGTTGACCGCCCAAAAGGTGGAGGCCGGTGGCGCGGTCGACCTCGCCGAGGTCGACCTCGAGACCCTCGAGGTGGGGGGCGTGATCCGGCTCGCTGGGGGCGCCGTCCGTCGCTCGATCGAGGTCGGTGGGAAGTTCGAGGCCGAGGCCCCGCTCACGTTCGGCTCCCTCGAGGTCGGAGGGGTCGCACGGTTCCGCGGCGCGTCCAAGGGCGGTTCCGTCGAAGTGGGGGGGATGTTCTCCGCCGACAAGGACTTCGCGTTCGAGTCGCTCGAGATCGGCGGGATCGGGTCGATCGACGGCAACGCCGAGGGCGGGGAGCTCGAGGTCGGCGGAAAATTTGATGTCCGGGGCTCGCTCAGCCTCCGCGGTTCCCTCGAGGTCGGCGGGGCGATCAGCGTGGGCGAAGCCATCGCCGGCTCCAAGGCGGAGGTCGGCGGGGCGATCAAGGCACGCCGCGCTACGTTCACCAGTTCGGCCGAGATCGGAGGCGCGGCGATGACCCAGGAGGGGCTCAAGGCATGCCACCTCCGGCTGGAACGCAAGTCGCGCGCGACCGGACCGCTGGTAGGAGACACGGTGGAGATCCACGCGAAGGCCAAGGTCGAGGACGTCTACGGGGACCGGATCGAACTGAGGGACCGCGCCGAGGCACGGAACGTCTACGGTCGGTCCGTGCGGCTCGGGGACGGGGTCAGCGTGGACTCCGTCGAGTACACCGAGACGCTCGAAATGGGCCGGGACACCCAGTGCCGCTCGCCCCCCCGAAAGGTCGCTGCCCTTCCGAAGTTCCCGCTCTGAGGGACCGGTCGCCCCGATGCTCGGAGACTCGAACGGCCGACCGTCCGCGCCCCGACGTCGCGAGCTGACGGACCTGTACGCGACCATCCTCGAGGTCGTCAAGCGGTACCGCGGGGTGGCTCGCATCACCCGGGTGTCGTACGGAGCCGGGATGCCCGTGGACCGACTCCGGGTGTTCCTCGAGCGGCTCCTCTCCCTCGGGCTCCTGAGGACCGAGGAGTTGGACGGCCGACCGATCTACGACATCACGGCGCGTGGCCAGGAGTTCCTCGACACATATTGGAAGATGAGAGGGTACGTCGAGGTGCTCGGGCGGTCGCCGGAGGAGCGCACCGGGCGGCGCCGGTAGGGTCTCGGCTGGCGCCAGCGCCCGGCGAGACCCGCACCCTGGTCAGCCGTACCGAGGTACGGTCGGGTCGACCTGACGCGACCAGGCATCGATGCCGCCGGCCAGGTTCGAAACCGACCGGAACCCGTGCGCCTCGAGGAAAGCGGCGACCATTGCAGAGCGCGTGCCCCCGTGGCAGTAAACGACGATCTCGCGGTCCTGCGGTATCTCGGCGGCGCGCGCAGAGACCTCCCGCATCGGAATGTGGATCGACGGTTGGATCAAGGCGAGCTCGCGTTCGTACGGCTCCCTAACGTCCAGGAGAACGATCTCCGCGGGAGCCGCGCGCAGTCTCTGGGCCACGTCGGGAGGGGAAAGCTCGGCGACCATGGCGGCGGAGCCTGGCGTCGGTGGCCTTAGCGCTTCGCCCGGGAGGTCCGTGACCGGCTCGTTAAATGGCGAGGGACGCTCGACCGGAGGATGCGGGCCGAAGACCCCGTCTGCAAGATGATGGTAGACACGAGCCGAGCGGCCGCCTGCGGCACGTACGCCGGCACGACCGTCTACTTCTGCTCGGTGGGCTGCCAGAAGACATACGAGAAGACCGCCCCGCAGCGGTCGGCGTAGATCGCCCTTCGACCGCGGTCCTGGCGGGCGGGGTTCAGCCATGGCGACCGACCCGGTCTGCGGGATGTTCGTGGACGAGGCCACGAGCTCGCTCCGGCTCGTTCGGGAGAACCGGACCTACTACTTCTGCTCGGCCGGATGCCTCGAGGCTTTCGCGAGCCCGGAAGCCGAGCGGCGAGGTCTTCGCCGTCGTCTTGCGGTGGCGTGGCCTCTTTCGGCCGCTATCGTGGTCCTGACGTACGGTCTGGCGGGGGCCCCCGCTCTCTGGGCCGCCGCGGGCCTCGCCGCGGTCGTCCAGTTCTCTCCCGGGGTCGTCTTCTACCGAGGGGCCTGGGACTCCGTGCGTCAGAGGATGGGAAACATGGACCTGCTCATTGCCGTGGGCACGACCGCCGCGTTCGCGTACAGCGTCGCGGTCCTCGTCCTGCCGAACCGCCTCCCGGCGGCGACCTATTTCGACGCCTCTGCGCTGATCATCACCCTGATTCTGACGGGCAACTACCTCGAGCGGCTGACCCGAGCGCGGGCCGGTTCCGCTCTGCTCCGGCTGAGTGAGCTACTGCCATCAAGGGCCCGGGTGGTGCGCGACGGAATCGAACACGCGGTCCCCGTAAACGAACTCGTGCCGGGAGATCGGGTGAGAGTCGCGCCTGGCGCTCGGGTCCCTTCGGACGGGATCGTGCGCGCCGGGAACACGACGGTCGACGAATCGCTGCTGACCGGAGAGCCGCTTCCGGTGGCCCGATCCCCGGGAAGCCGTGTGCTCGCGGGGTCGATGAACGTGGAGGGGGCGGTGGAGATCGAGGCGACCGAGGCCGGGTCCGACACGTTCCTGGCCCAGATAGGGCGCCTCCTCGCGGACGCAGAGGCGTCGCGCCTTCCCTTGCGGAAAACCGCGGACCGAATCGCTTCCGTGTTTGTACCGGTAGTCCTCGGAATCGGAGTCGCCGCTGCGCTCTTCTGGGGATTCGGGGAACACGCCGGGATCACCGTCTCGCTGCTCGTCTTCGTGACGGTGGTGATCACCGCCTGCCCGTGCGCGTTCGGCATCGCTACCCCTGCCGCGATCCTGGTGGGCACGGGCCGCGCCGCGGAGCAAGGCGTGCTGTTTCGCGGGGAGGACGCGATCGAGCGAGCGGCGCAGATCGATCTCCTGCTGACCGACAAGACGGGCACGTTGACATCGGTCACCCCCGAAGTAGCGTCGGTCGGGGCCGTGGCGCCGTACTCGGAGCAAGAGGTACTGGCCGCGGCGGCGGGACTCGAGCTCGGCGCGAACCACCCGCTCGCGCGGGCCGTCGCTTCGGCAGCCCGGGACCGGGGGATATCCGTGACTCGGTACGACGAGGTCAGGCTCGATCCGGGGCGGGGTGTGCGCGGGCAGTCGGGCGGCCAGCAGATCGCCCTCGTACGCGGCGACGCAGTGCAGGCCGAGGGAGCGGACCTGTCTCCGCTCTCAGGCTGGATCCGGTCCGTCGAGGCTGCCGGAGAGACCTGGTCGGTTCTTCTCGAGGACCGGCGGGTACTCGGCGCGGTATCGTTCCGGGTCAGCCTCGCCCCGGGGGTACGCGAGGCTGTGGGCTCGGTCGTGTCGCAAGGGATCGAGGTCGGGATCGTCAGCGGTGACAACGAGCGCGCGGTACGGCGGGTCGCGGAGGCCCTCGGGGTAAAGATCGTGCATGCTGGGGCGAGCCCCGGACGCAAGGTGGAGATCGTCGAGGGGTACCGAAATTCCGGTCGCCATGTGGCCTTCGTGGGCGATGGTATCAACGACGCCGCGGCCCTGTCGGCGGCGGAATTGGGCATGGCGATTGGAAGCGGCACCGACGTGGCCCGCGAGGCCGGGCAGGTGCTGCTGGTGCGCTCGGACTTCGCGGGGGTCCCCGTCGCGTTCGCGCTGGCGCGCCGGATTGTGGCCCGCGTGCGATCGAACCTGCGGTGGGCTATCGGCTACAACCTCGTGCTGCTCCCGATAGCGGCAGGCGCTCTGGTGCCTCTCCTTGGGCTCCGCATCTACGCATTCCTTCCGATTGCTGGGGCGGTTGCGATGGGACTTTCCTCAACGACGGTCGTCCTGGCTTCCCTCGGACTCCGGTGGGGGCCGGCCGGCGAGCCCAGCCCCGCGTCTCGTTCGGGCTCCGCGGCGGCCACGCCGGTCTGAGCAGGTAGCGGGAAGTCCCTCTTCACCGCCACCGCCGAGGTTTTATCCCCTCATGACCGGCGGCTGACCGGAGGAACCGAACCCCGCGATGTCTCCCAGCCTCGAGGCCCGCGGGCTTACCCGCCGATTCGGTACGTTCACCGCCCTCGACCACTTGAACCTCAAGGTCGACGGCGCGAAGTGCGTCGGCTTCCTGGGCCCGAACGGTGCCGGAAAGACGACGGCCCTCAAGATGTTCACCGACCTCATCTTCCCGACCGAGGGAGAGGCGTTCGTCAACGGCGTATCGGTGCAGCAGGACCGCAAGCGGGCGCTCGCGGCGTGCGGCGTCCTGATTGAGACCCCCGAGATCTACGGGTCGCTGACCCCTCGCGAGGCGCTCGAGATGGTCGGCCGACTTCGAGGCATGGCTCCCAAGGAGGTGCGCGACCGTACGGACGAGGTGCTGGCCGAGGTGCGCATGTCGGAGTGGACGGACCAGAAGGTCGGACGTTTCTCGAAGGGGATGAAGCAGCGGGTGAACATTGCGTCCACGCTGCTATCGGATCCCGAGGTGCTTTTGCTCGACGAGCCCAGCACGGGGCTCGACCCGCGGGGCGTCTCCGAGGTCCGCGACATCATCCGCGGTCTGAAGCGCGGGCGTCGACTGGTCTTCTTCTCTAGCCATCTCCTGAGCGAGGTCGTTGACGTGTGCGACGAGGTCGCCCTCCTCAACCACGG
>DATGZQ010000048.1:0-2308 GCA_035297125.1 Thermoplasmata archaeon | reverse complement strand
CCCAGTTTCCCGGGATTATCCCCGTCTCGAGGGCAGATTGTCCGCGTGTTACTGAGCAGTGCGCCGAGGGCTTACCCCTCTCGACTCGCATGGCTTAAGCGAACTCCAATAGCGGTGCCCGCCGGCAGGATCAACCGGATTGTTGAGCACACTTCGTGTGCTCGGGAATACATATGGGTCGTGAACCGATCGAAGGCCGACTGGCGGTTTGGCTCTTCGCTACGACTGAGCTATTCGCGATCTTTCGCATCGTCTCCTCCGTCAGTCCCGAGAGTTCACTTCCCGTCTCCAGGAAGGGGATCTCGGGGCTCCACGCCCCAACGGGCCATCTGTGGCGTTGCCTTGGAAGAGACCGGTTCATGGGGTCCCCGGCTCGCCGTGGCGACGTCGCCGCGTCCCGCGTCACGAGGACGGCAGGTCGCAGCCCCCCTACGAGAAGAGCCGCCTATTTAACGCCTTGACCTCGCCCCGACGTCCGGGACGGTACCCCCTCGCTCGAGCGCGCGGATGACGAGCGGCACCTCGAGGAGGGACGTGATCTCGCGGGGGTTCTCGCTCAGCCCGGTGCCGTCGCGGTGAAGCCACGCCGAGTGGAGCCCGGCGGCGGCCGCCGCGGCCGCGTCCGTCTGGGCGAGGTTCCCGACGTAGAACGTTTCCTCCGGCCGCACGCCCATCCGAGCCACGGCCCTGCGGAAGATCTCGGGGTCAGGCTTCGCGACTCCCTCGGTGCCCGAGGAGACGATCCGCTCGAACGGATCGAGGATGCTCGCCCGGTAGAGGATGGCCCGGACGGTCGCCTCGCTCGTGGAGTTGGAGACGATCCCGAGGCGCCGGCGCTCGGCCGCAAGCGAGGCGAGGCATCGGCGAACATCGGAGAAGACCGGGAAGGGCTTATCGGCCTGGGTCGCGCGAACCCTGTTGCAGAACCGGTCGGCAGTGGCCGACTCGACCTCCCGCCCCGCCGCCCGAGAAAGGACACGACGCCAGAAGGCGACGACCGCAGCTTCCCGATCGAGCGCGAGCGGGTCGAGGTCGACCGCCGTCTCCACCTCGGAGAACGCGTGGGCGAGCTCGTCCGGCCCGACGTCGACGAACAGCTCGCGGGCGAGGCCGACCCAACCGGAGAAGTCACGCTCGTCAACGAGCGTCCCGCCCAAATCGAAGAGGACGACACGGATGCGCACCGGCCCGCCGGTCATTGCCCCTCGACGGGAACATCATTCTTAGCTTCGCGGCACGACGCCACGGGGCGTCGTGCCGCACCACCGGACGCAGGCGGGTTCAAACCCCTAGGCGGTCGGGTCCGATCAGATTCGAACCGGGTGCAATGCGCTGGCATGCGCGTCCAGGGGGGAAGGGACTTCTCTGATACTGCCCTAGCGGTCAACGACGGCTGGACCCAAGCCTCAACCACGGTGCTGACGTTAGAACACGTTTCGACGTGGTTGCCCGGGTGCAGGATACCGGCCCGTTCCGGTGTATCGGTTCAGCATTAGCCGGCCACTCGACCAGATCCGCGACTAACTCCCGTCGGCAAGAGAAAACGGACCGGGGTGCGCCCCCTGGGGAGGGCCAGAGGGTCTCGCGACGTAAGTATCTTTTATTACTTAGACACCCATCCCGCCTGGTGTGACCAATCTTCTCCAACCGGACGGACTGGCGGGTTGCTTCCGCTGCGCCTACGTGTGGCGCCCGCGTTCGGCGAATCCTGCGCGGTGCCCACGGTGCAAATCTACCCTGTGGGACGTCCCCAGACTCCGTGCCATCCGAAGGGGAACGGCTCAGGGGATCTTGGATGTCGTCGGAAATCGACGTGCCAGACTCATGGATCTGTTGCGCGTGAACAAGGCTAGGAACCCTCGCGTGTTCGGGTCCGTAGCCCGAAGGGAGGCGACTCCGAAGAGCGACCTTGACCTGCTCGTGGATTTCGACTCCGACGCCTCACTCTTCGACCAGATTGCACTCAAGCAGGATCTCGAACGACTCCTTCATCGAAAGGTGGACGTGGTCGACCCGAAGGGTCTACATTGGCTAGTTCGGCCCCAAGTGCTATTCGAGGCCGCCGCCGTATGACTGGACGACGGAGTGATCCGATTCGGCTGAGCGACATCCTTCGCTCGGTGCGCCGACTTGAGGAACTTCTGCAATCCGGCTACGAGTCGTTCGCCGCTTCATGGCTAAGTCAGAGCGCGGCGATTCGAGAGCTCGAAATCATCGGCGAAGCTGCCGGAGACATGTCGGCTACGGTTCGCAAGCTTCACCCTGAGATTCGTTGGAAACAGATGAGGGGATTCAGTTCGTTCGCCAA
>DATGZQ010000047.1:0-4871 GCA_035297125.1 Thermoplasmata archaeon | reverse complement strand
CCCTCCTCGGAGCCCAGGTCGGCCCCGACTTCCTCTCGATCGCCGACGATGGGGCCCTCCCCGGCGAGTGGGGTTCGATCTACTGCGACGACGAGGGCCACCCTGGCCAGAAGACCACGCTCGTGGAGAAGGGACGATTCGTCGGGGCCCTCCACGACTCGGAGACCGCCGCGGCGTATCGGGTCAAGCCCACGGGGAACACGCGCAGGTCGGACTTCCTGAGCCGGGCGTTCGTGCGGATGACGAACACGTACGTCGAGCCCGGAGATCGCACTCTCGAGGAGCTGGTGGCCGAGGTCAAACAGGGAGTGTTGCTCGAACGCGGGACGAGCGGGATCGAGGACCCCCTCGGTGGCCAGATGCAGCTCAAGGTGAAGATGGGCCACCGCATCGAGAACGGCCAGATCAAGGAGCTCGTCTCTTCTATGGCCCTCTCTGGCCGGGTCCTCGACTTCATGAGGGCGATTCGCGCGGTGGGCCGACGGGCTGACTTTTCGATACAGCCCGGTTACTGTGGCAAGGGTCACAGCGATTACCTGCCCGTGGGCTCGGGCGGAGTCTACCTCCTTTCGGATGCTGTCGTGGGGCCGGCATGAAGCAGGACCCAGACGGCGGAGAGATCGCCTACCGGGTCGCAGACCGTTTGAAGACGGCCGCTCCGTGGGAGATCTACGCGGAACGGTCCGAGCGGTACGAAGTGCATTTCAACGGCACAGCGACGGAGCTCATCCACGGCCCGATCGCCCTCGCAGGATTCGGGGTCCGGATCTTCCGACCTCGAAACGGCAAGACTTCTACCGGATTCCAGGCATCGACCGACCTCTCCGACGCGGGTATCCGCGCCGCTCTCGAGGATGCCGAGCGCCTTGCTCAGTACACCGAGTTCCCCGCCAAGAGGGTGGGACTACCAGCCCAGGGTCCTGCCTCCACCGGAGGGCCGAAGGTGGTCGACCCGGAGCTTTGGAAGGCGCCTCTTGACGCGGTAGAGGGGTACCTCTCTGCCCTGTTCGCTGCGTTCCACGGACGACGACACGCGGTCCCGAGCTTCGGTTCGGTCCGCGCGACGCTTACCCAGACGTCCATCGCCAACTCGGCTGGCCTGAGGACGACCTACCCACAGACGACGGTCGAGTTCGAGGTCGCCGTCAAAGCGTTCGGGGGCCCTGAGGGCCCGGCGCCCGGGGAATACTGGGTGACCGAATCGGGACGAAGACTCGACAAGAAGGCCCTCCCCGGGGCGGTCGAACGCTGGTGCAAGTACGCCGCGGACGTCCGGCGCGCCACTCCACCTCCTACCGGTGCCCTGGCCGTGATTCTCCCCGCCGGAGTGCTCTCGGGAATTCTGCCGACCACCCTTGGGTACAAGCTTTCCGGGCCTGCCCGGCTGCGGAAGATCTCCGTCCCGTTGGGACAGAAGGTCGCTCCCGAGAAGGTGACCATCCGAGACGATGGCTGCTACGATTGGTCCTTCGCTTCCGCGCCCTGCGACGACGAGGGCAGCCCACAACGGCTGCGCACGCTCGTGTCGGAGGGCTCGGTCCGGGAGCTCGTGTACGACTCGCTCTACGGCGCCGCGTTCGACGTCCCGACGACCGCGAACGCGGTCCGTTCCGCCTTCGGCGGCACCCTCGCGTGGAAACGTTTCACCCGGGCCCCCGCCCCGGCAGCGTCCACCCTGGTCGTGGCCCCAGGCGATGGAGGAACCGACCTCGAACTGGTCGAGACCGCCAAGGACGGCATCTGGGTGCAGCAGCTCGGTTGGGCGAACCCTGATCCCATCTCCGGCGCGTTCGGGGGAGAGATTCGGATCGGTTACCGGATACGCGCTGGCAAGCTCGCGGAGCCGATCCGGGGCGGTATCGTCGGCGGACTGGTCCTTGGCCCCACCGGAGCCCCTTCTCTGCTGGCAGGCATCGAATCGGTGGGCGGGACCCTCGAACTTTCCGAGTCACTTGCGGCCCCGTCGATCCTCGTCCGGCCGCTCTCCGTCGCGGGAGGTCCCGCGTAGGGACCTACTTCGTCTTCGGCAGGCTCACAACGATCGTCTGGCACTTCGGGCAACGCAGGCCCGGCAGGTTCGCGGAATAGCTCCCCTGAAAGCCGGTGCCGACCAGGACCTCAAGCCCCTTTGGCCGGGTTCGCACCGCGGAGGCTTCCCGGGCCCAGTAAAGTCCCGAGCCGTTCGACGTAGCCACGAACCCCGGCACCATCGGTCCCCCGCAGACCGAGCACATCCCCTCTGACATCCGAGCCGCCACCGGCACCGACCGAGCGGGGGTAATATTCGTTTTCGCTCCCGAACCCACGTCCCGAGGGGGGGAGGTTAGGGTCCTCCGGATAAATAGCGACCCCCGCAGGGCCGGGTACCCTGCGGGGGCCAAGTCATCGTGATGTCAGTACGTTGTATCGCTCGAATTCACCGCGCCGCTGGATCGCATGTGGCCACGGGACGTTGCCCCCCGCGCCAGGTAGGTCGGGCTAAGCCAGCGGGGCCAGCCCGATAGGGTGGGGTTGTCCGAGCGAGGTGGGGGGGCAACCGCGAGAATGAGTTGTCGGCTGGACGTTCGGGCCGACACGTGCCGGCTGTGGTGCGTCGCGAGCGACGCGCGTTCTGTTCGCATCATCAGAACACCTCCCCCAGGTCGGGGGGCGGGAGCCACGAGATCATCAGTTGGCGACCGCCGCGTCCGGAATCCTGTTGGACGACGGGGGTGATGCCAGAGCGGGGGCTCGAAGCGGCCAGCGCCTCGAAGTCCCGGATCCGCTGTCCCGCAGAGACCCGCGGCACGTCTACGATCGGGGGGATCTCCGGGGTGTAAACCGGGTAGTTGCCAACGGAGCCCAGCGGGTAGTGCTGGGTCCCCCGGCCGTGTCGGACCGAGGGTGCATCGAGATGGATCTCCCCGCAGCGCGGGCAGACGTCAGCGGCTTCGAGCATCGCTCCGATGCCGCCGAGGTGAGCACCGATTGCTCCCCTTTCGCTCATTGCAGAACTTGGTTGTCCGGCCCGCTATTTAAACGTCAGTTGATATTTTGTACAAAATAACTCTATGTATATCCTCAGACCATTGGGTGGCTGATGGGCCTACAGACCTACCTCCCCATCGAGATTCTCGACTACGTGCAGACTCACGAGCCGTCCGACGAGTCGGTCTACGGAATCGGTCAGCGTGAGCTGGCGAAGGCGCTGGGTTACCACCCTTGTTCGATGTCCAGGCCGCTCGATCAACTTGTGACGGAGGGACTCCTCGTTACCCGACGAGGGCTGGTCCGAGACGGACTTCGGCGACAGCTGACCTACCGCGTAACATCCGCAGGACTGGCCCGGCTAAAGCGGGAGACGCGCGAGGTCCCGTTACTTTCGGGGGATATCCCCCCGCCCCCACACCCGTTCCTAGGTCGGAAGGAAGAGCTCGACCAGTTGATCGAATTCTCCCACGCGGGATCATCCCTGACCCTAATCGACGGTCCGCCCGGGATGGGAAAGTCAGCTCTGATAAGCCGACATCTGAGGAGGATTAAGCGAGGAAAGATCCCTTTCTGGTTCACTGTGAGACCGGCCAGTTCGCCCAGGCAATTCGTTTCGTCGCTCTCTCACGCGCTTTCGTTCCTCGGGAACCCCCAACTAGCCTACTACTCGCAGCTCCCGCGAAATCCAGTTGCCCGAGAGGTCGCCGACCTCGCCGCGGCCGCGTTGGGAAACAGACCTTTGGTTGCGATATTCGATGACATGCACACCGCCGGGCCCGACCTGCGGGAGTTCCTGGCCGGATTCGTCACCGTCCTTGGAGGCCGTGGCGAACACAAGTTCTACGTAATCGGTCAGGAAACAACGCCGTTCGACCCGCCTAGAATCCCGACCCATAGGCTAACCGTGGGGGGCTTGGACCGAGTGGCGGCCCACGAGCTCACGGACCGGCACGGAGGTTTGGCCGATCGGTTCGAGCATGTATACCAATCCACTCTCGGATCCCCCCTGCTGCTGAGGCTCGCGGTGTCTCAGCCCAACTTAATGGGAGATGCAACGACACTCCCGGCTGCTGTTCTTCGCAGGCTTCCGCCGGGAGATCTACAGGCAATTCTCCCGGTCGCCCTCGCGAGTGAGCCCCTGCCAGGTAGCTTTGTTCTCGAACAACCGGGCTTGACGGAGTCTCGCTTGGACGAGCTGGTCCGAACGGGACTCCTCCAAAAGACGGTCAACGATAGGCTCGAGATCCTTCAGGTCGTTCGCGATGCCATCCTCGCCCGGGTGGGACCCTCCGAGGAACACGAGGCACACCTCCGGCTTGCCCGTTATTATGGCCGAAGCCACCGTCCTGAGGCTCTCCGTGAGCGATTCCTTCAGCTGGTCGCCGGGGAAGACTGGAAGGGCTCCTACCGACTGCTCGATGAACAGCAAAAGGTCGTGTTAAGGCTCGGGTACTCGGAGCCCCTACGGCGTGCCCTCCGCCGATTGGCGAGTGCCCTACCACGAGGGTCCGCTCGGGTCCGTGTACTATTCGTGGAGGCGTCGCTGCTTAGGTACCACTCGGACTACTCAGATGCAATTGTATCGCTTCGGCGAGCAATCTCAGAGTCTGAAGGAGATCCGAAGATTCGATGCGAAGCCCTCCTGTCGATAGTGGATCTCCACCTCCGCCTCACGGACCTCGACGGGGCGCAGAAGGAGTTCGATCAAGCGAGAAAGATGGGCCCACTTACTCGGCGTCTGCAGGCCTATCTCCTGCTAACGCAGGCACGCCTAGAGGAGGGAATCGGCGAAACCCCGAAGGCGACTGCAAACTACCAACGCGCCTTCGAGCTGGCAAAGCGAGTCCACGCGCCAGATCTAGCCCTTGAAAGCATCGCCGCGTGGTCGAAGCTGGCAGAAC
>DATGZQ010000046.1:0-2654 GCA_035297125.1 Thermoplasmata archaeon | reverse complement strand
CACATCTCGAACGACCGGAACCTGCACCCCGTGGAGGCGCAGGTCGTTCAGGCCGCCACGAAGTGGAAGAGAATGGCCCTCAAACAGTTCGATTTCCAGTCCGGCGAGGGACTCCTCACCGACATGCGGGCCGTCCGGAAGGACTACTTCCTCGACCACGACCATAGCGCGTACGTCGACCAGTGGGACTGGGAGAAGGCGATCACCGTGGAGGACCGAAACCTCGACTACCTGAAAGAGACGGTCCGCCGGATCTGGAAGGTCATCACGGGCGCGCAGAAGCACGTCCAGCGCCTCTTCCCGCAGCTCAAGGACCCCCGCTACCCGAACCTGCCGGACGAGATCCATTTCATGCACGCCGAGGACCTCCTCGACACCTACCCCGACCTCCCCCGCAAGCAACGGGAGACCGCGATCCTCCAGAAGTATCCCGCCCTCTTCCTGATCGGGATCGGCTGGCCCCTCAAGGACGGTTACCCGCACGAGATGCGCGCCGCGGACTACGACGACTGGGTCACGGAGACCCGCTCGGAGGACGGACGACCGATGCATGGCCTCAACGGCGACATCCTCGTCTGGAACCCTGTCACCCGGCGCCGCCATGAGCTCATGTCGGGCGGGATCCGGGTCACCGCCGAGACCCTCCGACAGCAGCTCGCGATGTCCGGTCAGCTCGACTTCCTCAAGTTCCCGTACCACCAGGCGATCCTGAACGGCCAGATCCCGCTGAGCATCGGAAGCGGTATCGGCCAGGGGCGGACCCAGATGCTCCTCCTCCGCAAGGCCCACATCGGAGAGGTCACGGTCACCGTTTGGCCGAAAAAGCTGATGGAGACGAGCGCGCGGCACAACATCCACGTCCTGACGTAACCCACCTGGGCCGCTGGGGAGCGCGGTTCCCTCCACGCCACCTGCTCCCCACCGGTTTCCGCGCCCCTGAATCGTTATCAAGCTCCGTTGGCAGTCCCCGGAGGAAGGGCTATGGGCATCCCCGGACCGACCGTCGAGCGACTCCTGCGGGAGGGAGATGAGCACCGCTGCGAGGGCGCTCCCGACAACTGCGTGCGCGTCCGCGCGCTCGCGAACCTCCCGACCCGGTTCGGGGAGTACCAGGTGGTGGCGTTCGAGAACTGCCTCGATAGCCAGGACCACGCGGCCTTCGTCCACGGCGACGTTTTCGACCGAGAGGACGTCCCGGTCCGGGTCCATTCCGAATGCCTTACCGGAGACGCGATCGGGTCGTTGCGGTGCGATTGCCGTGACCAGCTCCTCGAATCGCTGGGAAGGATCGGCCAGATGGAGCGAGGGATCGTGCTCTATTTACGTCAGGAAGGGCGCGGCATCGGGTTCGTGAACAAGATCCGGGCCTACCAGCTCCAGGACTCCGGGTACGACACCGTCCAGGCGAACGAGCTCCTCGGCTTCCGACCGGACGAGCGCGACTACGAGATCGCTGCCCACATGCTGACCGCCTTGCACGTCCGCTCGATCGAGATCCTCACGAACAACCCGGCGAAGGTGACCGACCTGGAACGGCACGGTGTTCGGATCTCCGGTCGTATCCCGGTCGAGATCCCCGCGAACGAGATCAACCGCCCGTACTTGCAAACGAAGCGCGACCGGATGGGCCACCTGCTCGAGATCGAGCAGGACGACGACCTCTCCGCCTTCCTGAACTCGAAGTAGTCCGGTCGGGGCCGGTGCCGCCCGCACGCCGCCGGGAGGTCGAACGAGAAGAGCCACCGGGGCCCGGAGGCCCGGGGGAGTGGAAGGGGTTGCTACCGTCGTTGCGTGCCGGTCTAACTGGGTGGAGATCCCCCGGCGGGCGGTCCCTCGCTCCAGGTCCCTGAGCCACCGGCGGCCGGTGTCGCGGACGCGTCCGTGGCGCCCGACGCGGGCGGTGTCCATGCCTGAGCCGGTTGGGTCGAATCCTCTCGGCGCCGGCGCAAGAACAGCGCGAGCAGGCCGAGCACCAGCGCGATCACGGCGACCGCGATCGCGACAGCGAGCCACATGTTGAACGTGTCCGTCGAGACGAGCGAGGTCGTCGTCTTCGGCGTGTACGCGACCGCGACGCCCGCCGGCGCCCCGTTCACCGTCACGGAGCCGCTCGCGCCGGTCATCGTGTAGCCGCTGACGTTCGCGACCTTGAACGCGTACGTCCCGTTCGGCAGATAGAACGTGACGGACGCCCCGGCCGTGGCCTGGGTGTCGCCGTTCACCGTCGCCGACCAACTCGTGCTCGTGGTCAGGCCGCTCTCCGTCACCGTCACCGCATAGGTAACCGCGGTGAAGGTCACGATGAGATTGTAGTTCGCGTTGCCCACCGTGATCGACCCGCTGGAGGGCGAGGCGATGTAGCCCGGCACCTGATTGACCTGGTAAGAGTACGTTCCCGACGCGACGTGCCATGTTTGCGTCGCGTTGGCGCTCGAGGAACTGACCCCTCCCACGATCGCGGTCCAGGTAGTCCCGGTCGGGAGACCCATGGCCGTTACCGTCACGTTGTACTGGGCGGTGTAGTACAGGTCCTCGTACGTCGACGTTCCCGCCGCGGTGACCGTCCCGGAGCCCGGGGTTTCGGTGTATCCGGTCACGGCGCCCACCGTGAAGGGATACGACCCGGGCAGGACGTAGAACACCATCCAGTCGTT
>DATGZQ010000045.1:0-11611 GCA_035297125.1 Thermoplasmata archaeon | reverse complement strand
CGCTGCTGACGTTCGACGACTGGGACGAGGCGATCGGGCGGGCTAACGCGAGTCGGTATGGGCTCTCCAGCTATGTCTTCACGCGCGACCTTTCCCTCGCCGAGAAGGCGATTCGCGAGCTCAAGTGCGGAGAGACCTACGTCAACCGAGTAGGGCCCGAGTCCCCCCAAGGCTACCACGCCGGATTCCGGCAGAGTGGGTTGGGCGGTGAGGGTAGCGTCTGGGGGTACCGGGACTACCTTCAGCTCAAGACCGTCTACGTCGACTGGAAGGAGCCGCATAGCGCGGACTACTTCCTGCCGTACCCCGATTGAGGGGGCTCGCCGTACGGCCGGGCACGAGCCCGACGTGTAGGTCCATCACGTTGGTGCCCGTCGGGCCCGGTTTCCAGAGCCCACCGACTCGAATGAGCGCGTCGTAGGAGGCGTGCTCGCGAAGAGCGATTCGGATCGCCACCCCTTCCCGGCGGGCGCGCTCTACCGAACGACCGTCGACCCACCCGCCAGCGGCGTCCGTGGGCCCGTCGATCCCATCCGTCCCCGCCGAGAGCACGACCGCGTCGGTACCTTGGAGTGCTTGCGCTGCCGCGAGCGCGAACTCCTGGTTGCGGCCGCCGCGCCCGGGTCGTCGCCCGAGCGTGACGGTCGTCTCACCGCCACTTAGGACCGCGACGCGAGCGTTGCGGGTCGAGAAGAGTCCAACCTTGCGGCCGAACTCGGCCCCCGCGAGCCGGGTCTCGCCCGTAACTCGGCTGGAGAGGATACGAGGAAGGTACCTCCGCCTCCGCGCTTCCACCGACGCGGCGATCAGCGCGGTCCGGTTCGAGGCAGCGAGCACGAACGGGCGCCCACGGAAGTGCGGGTCGCCCGGCTTCGGCGTCTCCGCGAGGCCACCCCGGGCTCCCTCGACCAAGTGGTGAAGGACCGGACGCGGGAGGCGCGTGGTCAGCGCGTACCGGCGGACCACCCGGAGAGCATCGCGGAACGTCGTTGGATCCCCCACGGTCGGTCCGGATGCGATCTCGCAGGGGCGGTCCCCCTCGACGTCACTGATCGCGACCGTTGCGAACCTCTTCGAGCGGACCGCCACGGCAAGACGCCCGCCCTTGACCTCCGAAAGGTGGCGTCGGATGGTGTTCATGGCCGCGATCGGAGCGCCGCATCCGAGCAGCAGTTGGTTGGTCCGGACGAGGTCCGGCAGCGAAATGTCAACCGGAGGCAGCTCGAGCGCTGCGGAGCCACCCCCAGAGAGCAGGAAAAGGGTAACGTCCTCCTCCGAGGTCTCGGCGACGTATTCGAGGGCTCGACGGCCGGCCCGGAAGCTGCCTCGCCCCGGCAGAGGATGATCTCCGATGACCACTTCGGCGCCGGCACGCGGCGCTGGGTACCCGCGGGGTACGACCGCAAGGCCTTCCACCCGACCGCGGGCGACCTGCCACGCTGCGTCGGCCATGCCTCCGGCGGCCTTCCCGATCGCGACGACGTGGACCCGACCCCCGCGAACTTCCCGAAGGGTCCTCTGGCCCACGAGGAGAGCGCCGTGACTTCGGCGGAGGCTCTTCCGGACGACGACACCGGGGTCTACCGCCCGTATCCCCGCGCACACGATCGCGATCGCGTCGGAGACGGCGGACGATGAGGGGTCTCCCGTTCTGTCGCTCACCATTCGAAGGAGGGACCTCCCGCCAACGGCCGTAGGGTGGGGGCTGGATAGGAAAGGGTTGGCGCGACGGCGCACCCCTACGGGTGCTTGGACATCGCCATCACTTCGGCTTCGCTGACCTTCTTGTGATGGCTATGCTCGACGTGCCACTGCGTCACAGAGACGAGCTCGTGCTTGTCCTTGGTAACGACCTCGAATCCGTCCTCACACGCGACCTTCATCTTTCCGCATCCCATGTTCGGTTCCCTTCCGCCGCGGCGCGGCTCGGATTCAATCGGAGTGCCTAATGATTAGCCTGTCGGTTCGGTGGGCGGCGGCCGACTGGTCTTGGGCAGCCTCGGGGCGCACGTACCGCGGGGCGCGCGGTCAGAATCGTGGGCGAGCCCCTGCCTCGAGCGTGAAGCCAGGTTGCGGCAGGAACTCGGGCGGGTCGGCCCCAAAGCGGCCGGGAAGCACCGTCGAAAGTCCGCCGAAGGCGGACTCCGCCCCGCCGCTCGCGATGGCCTCGGTCAATCGGCGCGCCGCCCCTCCAGCCCGCATCACGCCGAACCCGTTGAAACCGGTGATGCAGTAGAGCCCCGAAGCCCCGGGCACCGGGCCGATCAAGGGTCGGCGGTCGGGGGTGGCCGTACACACGCCGGCCCAGGCCCGGACGAGGTCGGCGTCCTTCCATCCGGGGAAGCGTCGGTCGAAGCTCTCCGCGAGATGCGCCACGAACGACGCGTCCCCCGATGGGACGAACGTCTCCGGATCGGCCTCGACCTTCTCGGTTCCGTCGCCGGCGAGAACCCGCCCCTCGTCCTCGGGCCGCGCGTAGACATCCAGGTCGAGGTCGTGCACGGAAGGAAGGAGGACGTCCGAGGGACTTGGCGGGCGGAGGAGGGCCGCTTGCGTGCGGTAGGGCACCAGAGGAAGAGGGCGACCGACGGAGGCGAGGAGCCGTTTCGACCACGCGCCCGCGGCCACCACCGCTCGGCGGGCCCGCACGGTGCGGCCGGCCGTGGAGAGCTTCCACGAATCCCCGTCGGCGGTGAAGGAGCCTAGCGGCGCCCCAAGGAGGAACTGGACGCCAGCACGGCGAGCTGCCTCTGCGTAGAGCTCGGTCATCGCGCTCGGCGTGACGACCGCATCGTCCGGGTGCCAGGCTGCTTCCAGGATGTCGTCGCAACGGGCCACGGGGACGCGCCGGAACAGGGCGTCCGAGGAGATCGGTCCGACGCCCACGCCCCAGCTGCGGAGGCGTTCCGTGCTCGACCGGAGCGCGGCTGCTATCTCTGGGTCCGAGGTCCATCGCGCGAAGCCGATCGTCCGGTACGCCGAAGGGTCCCACCGGCGGGAGAGACGCGCATACTCCTCCTTCGATTCCCGGACAACTTCGACGTCCCAGCGGTCCCACAGCTGCTCCGACACGATCCCGGCGGCTCGGCCGGTCGCGCCCGCCCCCGGCGTCCGGGGGTCGAACACAACAACCGGACCCACGTGGCGTTCGGTGAGGTGGAAGGCGAGCGCCGTGCCGACGATCCCGGCGCCCAGCACGATCACCTCGGCGCGCTCGTCGGCCACGAGCCCGCACAGGTCGGGCGGGTTAATACTGGGGTTTCGAGCGCTGGTAGGCGTCGCGCAGCGCCTGCGTGTCCACGTGCGTGTAGATCTGGGTGGTCGCGACGGACGCATGGCCCAGGAGCTTCTGGATGTAGCGGATGTCGCATCCCCGGGAGAGGAGCGCGGTCGCGAGCGTGTGCCGCAGGACATGGGGCGTGACCTTTCGGGGGATTCCGGCGGCCAGGGCCGCCCGTCGAACGATGCGCTCGACCGTGACGGGCCCGACCCCGAAGAGCTGTGGACCGTGTGCTCCGGCGAGGGTCCGTTCCGTTACGAAGCGGTCGATCGCGGCGCGCGTCCGGTCCTCCAGCACGACCTCACGGTCCTTGTCGCCCTTGCCCGAGCGAACGTGAAGGATGTTCCTCTCGAACTCGACGTCCTCGCTCAGGAGATGGCACAGCTCTCCCACGCGTAGTCCTCCGAAGGCGAGGACATGCACGATCGCGTTGTCTCGGGGAGAGTCCTTCACCGCATCCAGCAGCCGGTGGACCTCTTCTTCGGAGAGGTACCGGGGGAGGCGTTCGGGTCGCCGCGGGGGGTCGAGGGTCTCCGCCGTAGATAGGCCGAAGCTCCGGAACAGGCAGGCGAGCCCCCGGATCGTGGTGTAGATCGAGTTCTTCGAGTAGTGCCGCTGAAGGACCAGGTACTCACGGAACGCCTCGAGGTCCTTCTCGGTCACCTCCTCGAGCGGCTTCTGGGCGAACGCCAGGAACGTCCGGGCGATGTGCCCGTACTGCTTGACCGTGCAGGGGCTCCTCTCCTGCACCTGGAGCATCCGTTGGAACCGCTCTACGAGGTTGGTGACGCTGAACTCGGCGGCCGGGGAGGCGGGATCGCCCGGAGGATGTGACCTGCGGCCGGACCCCGGAGGGCGGGAGGCCGGTCCGTACGACGCCATCCCGGTTGGCTGGCTGGGGGTCGCCTAATAATCGTATGCGCCCATCGGAATCGTTCCGTCGCTCTTTCTCAAATACGGCGGCCTCGTGGCGAGCCCGTGCGCTGCTCCTCGTGCGCCGCGCCCGCCGTGGTCGACCAGCCGTACCGGGGCGCGCACGTCTGCGCGGAGCATCTCGCGGCGTCCGTCGAAGAACGGTACCGAACGGCTCTGCGCGCCCAGCTTCCCCGTATCACCCGAGGAACGGTCGCGGTCGCGCTCTCGGGAGGGAAGGATTCCGCGGTCGCCCTCGCTCTGGCGCACCGCTACCTGAACCCCCGGCCGGGCGTCCGCCTGGTCGCGATCAGCGTCGACGAGGGCATACCGGGATACCGTCCCCGAACGCTGAAGGCCGCGGAGACGCTCTGCCGAGTGCTAGCCGTGGAGCACGTCACCGTGAGGGCCCGGGACGAGCTCGGCACGACGACCGATGACGTCGCCCGCTCGGCGGAGGGTACTCCGCCGTGCTCGTACTGCGGTGTCTGGCGGAGGCAACTCCTCAACCGCGCCGCGCGCGCGGCGGGGGCCGACGCGCTGATCCTCGGGTTCAACCTCGACGACCTCGCCCAGACGGTGCTGATGAACCTCGTTCGGGGCGACCTCGACCGCCTCGCCCGCATGGCGCCGCACCGGGGGTCCCAGACCGACCTGGTCCCCCGCATCGCGCCGCTCGCCCAGGTACCGGAGCGCGAGGTGTTCCTCTACGCCCTTCACTCGAAGCTCCCGTTCGACCACGCGGAATGCCCGCACGCGGGAAGGGCGGTGCGCAACCGCTTCCGGGAGATCGTCTGGGAGCTGGAGTCGGCGCAGCCCGGAACGCGGCAGTCCCTCCTCCGCTCCCGCGACCGGATCATCGATATCTTTCCGCCGAGCGTGGCCGCCGGGGCCCCCCGGACCTGCCGTGGCTGCGGGGAACCGTCCTCGGACGAGATGTGCAGGGCGTGCGAATACCTCCGGCTGGCCCGCGCGCACCCGCTCACTCCGGAGGCCGCGTGAGCGACCCGGCCGAAGGCGGCGACGAGACCGACCCGCGTGCTTCCGTCCTGAAACGGGTGTTCGTCGCGGGCGCCGGGATTATGGGCAGCGGGATCGCGGCCCAGTGCGCGCTGGCCGGCTATCCCGTGACGCTCGAGGACGTCACGGAGGAGATCGCCCGGCGGGGCCTCGAGAACGCCAGCCGGGCGCTCGCGCACGGGGTGGAGCGCCAGAAGATCGCGCCGGCCGACCGGGACGCGGCGGTAGCGCGGATGGACATCGCGATCGGCCTTCGGAGAGCGGACTCAGCGGACATCGTGATCGAGGCGGCGCCCGAGGACCTAGCGATCAAGCGACGCCTGTTCGCCGAGCTCGAGGAGGCGACCCGCCCCACCGCGCTCCTCGCTTCGAACACCTCGTCCCTTCCGATCACCTCGATCGGCCAGGAACTGAAGGACCCCGGCCGACTGGTCGGGCTCCACTTCTTCAACCCCGTCCTCCAGATGCCCCTCCTCGAGCTGATCCCGGGCCATCGCACGCGGCCGGAGACGGTCGAGCGGGTGCGCGCCTTCGCCGAGAGCCTCGGGAAGACCGTCGTCACGAGCGCCGACACGCCCGGTTTCGTCACGACCCGGGCCCTCGCGGTCCTGCTGAACGAGGCCACCTGGATGCTCTACGAGGGCGTGGCGACGCGCGAGGACATCGATACCGCCTACAAGCTCGGGTTCCACCACCCGATGGGCCCGTTCGAGCTCGCGGACCTCGTGGGGATCGACACGTCGCTCGCGATCCTGGACGTCCTCTGGGACGGCTTCCGCGACAGCCGCTATCGTGCCTGTCCCCTCCTCAGGACCCTGGTGGCCGCGAAGAAGCTGGGGCGTAAGAGCGGCGAGGGCTTCTACACGTACCGAACCTCGGCCATTCCCCCATGAGCACCACCACCGACGCGGAGTACCTGATCGTCCTGGTCCTGGTCTCGCTCGTCCCGGCGCTCCTCTACCTCATCTGGGTCCGCAAATCCGAGCGGTACTCGGGCGAGGCCTGGGGCCCCCTGCTCTGGGCGTTCGTCTACGGGGCGATGTTTGCCACCATCACGGCGGCGATCCTCGAGGCGGTGATCGTATCGGTCGGGACCTCCGTGAGCCAGAACTATCCGGGGCCGGAGTTCGTCTTCCTGAACGGGAACTCGACCTTGGGGACGTTCTTCCTCGTCCTGGTGGTCGCCCCGTTCATCGAGGAGGCCCTGAAGGCCTCCGGCGTCGTCCGGTGGAAGGCGCGGATCGGGAAGGTCGCAGACGGGCCCGTCGTCGGCGCGTCGGTGGGGCTCGGGTTCGGGTTCTTCGAGACGTTCCTCTACGGCGCGGGGGCCTTCCTCGTCGGAGGGCTCGCCGCCGGGATCGCGCTGATCGCCCTACGGAGCGTCTCGAGCGTCGTGCTTCACGGCAGTTCGACGGGGATGTTCGGCTACGGGTACGCTCGGTCGCGCTTCAAGCTCCCCGGTCCGGGGAGCGGAGCCTACTACGGCCTCGCCGTCGCGATGCACGCGTCGTTCAACGCGCTGGCCTCGCTCGCCGCGATCCTGATGGTCTTCGGGATCGGGGGCTTCGCGGTCGAGACGGCCTCGTTCGTGGCGCTGGTCGCGGCGATCGCCTACGCCTTCGGGGCGATCGAGCACGTCCGGGCCGTCATCCACGCCTCCGACTACCCCGCGCTGACCAAACCGGTCCGTCTTTCGACCGTCGCGCGGCGCCCGCCCCCCGGCCGCTGAGGAACGCTAATGACGGCCCGATTCGGGCTCGGTCTTGTGGTGCCAGTCGGCCGCGCCGATCGACCGGTAGACCGTGGACGCATCGTCCGAGGTCGGCGCCTCGCCGCTCTGCCCGACGTCCCGGATGCGCGCCTTCTTGAGGAGCCAGTAGTGGATCCGCCAGGTCTTCCCGCGGGACACGGTCGCGTCCTCCTCCTCGCTCGTGAGGAGCCCCTCCTCCTCGAGGAGGTAGAACCGGTCGCGGTCCTCGCTCGAGAGCTTGTTGTCGAGGACCGCGTCCTCGGCCCCGAAGTAGCCGAGGACCATCCGGGCCGTGGGCCGGGCCTCGGCCAAGGGCATCTTCCCCCGGGCGACCAGCGTCTTTTCGAGCGCCTTGGTCAGCTCGACCTCGGTTATCGGCGCCATCGAACCTCGGCGGGCGAGGCGGACGCCGAGTAAAAGGTTCTCCCGGCAGTCGCTGCCTTCCGACGAACTTTAGTGGACCGCCTCGGTCGCGCCTCCATGGCCGACCCTCCGACGTTCGAGCTCACCGACCCGGTGATCGCCGCGGCCCGGAGGGCTCGGGAGCGCGGCCTGTGCCCGGAATGCTTCGGGCGCCTGTTCGGCCGGTGGGGGCACGGACTGACGAACCCGGAGCGGGCGTCCCGGATCGAGGGCGTGACCGGACCGCTTCCGGATCGGGGAGCCGCTGCCTGCACGATCTGCGGCGGCGCCTTCGACCGGCTCGACGTATGGGCCGACCGCGCGGTCCGCGCGGCCGCCGGGTACGAGTGGCACCGGTTCACCTGCGGATCGCGCTGGGACCCGGAGCGTCTCGCCACAGAGGAGTCCGTCTGGACCGAGGTCGGCACCGAGTGGGGAGAGAGCCTCCGGCCCGCGTTCAACCGCGAGCTCGGGAAGACCCTCGAACGGAAGACCGGTGCGGCGGGCGGCACCGAGAAGCCCGACGTCGTCCTCCTCGCGGACCTTCCGGTCGGCCGCGTCGACCTCACGGTGATGCCGCTCTACGTTCGCGGCCGGTACCGCAAGCTCGACCGGTCCGTACCCCAGACCCGCTGGCCCTGCCGGCGGTGCCGGGGAAAGGGCTGCGACGCCTGTGCGGGGACCGGCAAGACGTACCCGACCAGCGTCGAGGAGCTGATCGGTGGACCGTTCGTCGCGGCGACCAAGGCCGAGGGGACACGGTTCCACGGGATGGGCCGGGAGGACATCGACGCCCGGATGCTTGGCCGAGGTCGACCGTTCGTCCTCGAGCTCCTTCGCCCCCGCGTCCGGTCGATCGACCTTCCCGCCCTCGCCGCCGACCTAGGCCCCGACGCTGCCGGACGGGTCGAGGTCCAGGACGTCGTGGCCGCCGAGGCCGAGGACGTGGTGGCCGTGAAGGAGGCGACGCCCGAGAAGAGCTACCGAGTGGGGGTGACGGGCGCGGTTCCCTTGGCAAAAGTTAATGAGGCCCTCTCTCTCGTGGTCGGTCGCACGATCGACCAGCGCACGCCCACGCGCGTGGTGCACCGTCGGTCCGACCGCGTCCGCACGCGGCGGATCATCAGTGCCCGCGTCGTCGAGGCAGCGGAGGGCCGGTTCACGATCGACCTCAGAACGGAAGCCGGAACGTACATCAAGGAGTGGGTGGAAGGTGATTCCGGACGGACCGACCCGAACCTCGCGTCGCTCGTCGGAGCACCCCTAAGGGTCGAGTACCTAGACGTCCTGGAGATCCACGATACGGAGGCATAGATGGTCAAGAGTTCGAAGGGGTTCCGGTCCCGTTCCCGCGGGACGTTCACGAAGAAGGTCCGCGAGAAGGGGATGCCCCCCGTCAACCGGTTCCTCCGGAAGTTCGAGATCGGCGACAAGGTCTCCGTCCGCATCGAGCCGTCGGACCCCCACGGCCAGCCCCATCCGCGCTATCAGGGCCGGGTCTGCACGGTGGTCGCCCGGTCGGGCCGCTCCTACCGGATCGCGTTCCTCGACGGCGGGAAACGAAAGGAGCTCATCGCCGCTCCGATCCATCTGATCCCCTCACCGAACGGGAGCGGCCGTGACTGAACCCGTCCCCCTCGCCCGCGTGAAGGAGCTCCTGGTCGAGGAAGCGGCCCGACGGACGCTTCCCCGCGAGGCCGCGCTCGCCCAGCAGCACGCGGAGCTGTTCGCCCGGTTGACCGGCGAGGCGACCGACAAGCTGGTCGCGGAGCTTCGAACCCTCCCGTTCGTGGACGCCGGGCTCGCGGTGAAGATCGCCGACGTGCTCCCCCAGTTCCCGGAAGAGATCCGCCTCCTGTTCTCGAAGGAGCGGGTTGCCCTCGACGAGGCCCAGGTCACCCGCCTGCTCGAGATCGTGGCGCAGCACCGATGAGCGGAGGGGTCCGTGGAAAACTTCGCGTACATCCTAGACTATCTGCCGAACGGCCGGCAGACCGACCGCGGCTTCCATCGTGAGCCGCTCGCGCTCGCCGTCGGGGAAGAAGGGCTCAAGCTCTTCGAGCTCGTCCCGAAACCCGGCGTGGTCCTGAAGCCGGGCGAGCGGATCCCCCTCCTTCCCCAGGACGGGGTCGTCCCCCCGATCGACCACGTTCGCCGCCGGGTCGGCTACGACGAACTGACGGTAACGGGGCGCACCGAGCTGACGACGGCGCTCGAGGCGATCGTGCGGACTAACAGTGCGAGGTACCTCCGGTTCTTCAACGAGTCGCCGGCGGTGTCGCGACGGTTCCACCTGCTCGAGCTCCTGCCCGGGATCGGGAAGAAGACGATGCAGCAGATCGTGGACGAGCGACGCCGGGCCCCGTTCGCGACGTTCGCCGATATCGAGCAGCGACTCCACCTCAAGAACCCCGAGAAGCTGATCGTGGGCCGGATCGAGCAGGAGCTGCTGGGTGTCGAGGACAAGTACCGCCTGTTTGTTGCGCCCTGACAAACACCTTATCCCCGCCGGTGCGGTACGCCCGGCATGGACGACCTCGACCCCCTGACGATCGACGGGTTCCTCGCCCGTCGCGCGACGACCGAGGGAACGAAGGCCGCGTACCGCGACCGTCTCGCCACGTGCGAACGGCTCCTCGGGAAGCCGCTCAAGCAGGCGACGCAGCGGGACCTCGCGACGCTGATGGCGCGGCTCCGCGAGAAAAAGGCCGGCCTCGGCTACGCGCTGACCGCCGCGATGTTCTACCGCGCCGGCGACCGGAAGGACCTTGCGGCGCTCTGCGCGATGAAGGTCAAGAGGCCGAAGCTCCGGCCCGACGAGATCCTGACGCCGAAGGACGTGCAGTCGCTCGCCGAGTCCACCAACAGCCTACGGAACCGCGCGCTGATCGGGGCGCTGTGGGACACCGGCGGCAGGATCACCGAACTCTTGGCGACCGACCTCCGGGACGTCAAGCGGCAACCGGCCACCGATGGTATGCCCGCCGCCTTTCGTTTGTTTTTTTCGTTGACAAAAACCGACGAGCCCCGGTACGCGTACGTCACCGAGACGGAGTCGTTCCTCTCGGCCTGGCTCAAGGCTCACCCGGTCCCCGACGACGCCTCGCCCCTCTTCTGCAACGCGGACGGTTCGCGCATGTCGCGCAAGAGGGCGTGGGCGGTCATCGTCGGCGCGCGCCGTCGCGCCGGGATCCGGAAGCCCGTTCACCCCCACTCGTTCCGACACGCGCGGGCGACGCACTACTTGCGGCTCGGGATGTCGGAGCCGGTCGTGCGGAAACTCCTCGGTTGGGCCGACCGGTCGACCCAGCTCGCCCGGTACGGACACCTGGTGTCGGGCGACGCGTACCGCGCGTACCTGCGCGCGACGGGCGTCCCGGTCCCGCCGCCGGAGGCCGTCGAACGGCTCCTTATCGACGAAGAGCGGTTGGTGCCCGTCGTGCCGGTGATCCCGAACCCGGCGGCGAGGACCCGGCTCGTGCCGGCGGAGATCGCCGCAGCGCTCCAGGACCCGAAGGTCCTCGCGTTCGTGATGACTATCGCCGCGATGCAGAAGGCCGCGCCGACCGCGTAGACGGCGGCCGCCCCCGCCCGGGGGCCCGCCTGTGAGCGACGCCCGATCGGGACACGCTACCCGCTGGAGGTTCGACTGTTTGGTCCCGGGATGTCCGGTTCACCCAAGACTACGTGCCAATTTGCGGCGCCACCTCTCGGAGCACCACGGCCTGAGTGATGCGGCGGCGCTCGCCGCCACGGCTGACCGTAGACCGCCCCGACAGCCGGAGGTGGCCCCTTGAGTTCCCGTCGACCAAAGGACGCCAGGGTGCTTCGCCGCCGGAAGGCGCGCCTCGCGGAGCTGCACCGCCACGCCGGGACCACGAAGCCTAGGGCCCGACGCCGGGCCCCCGTCGAAGAGGTCGCGTACGTCACGGAGACAAGGCCGGGCTCCCGGGCGACGGTTGTCGAACTCATCGAGGGCGCCGACGGGCCGCTGATCTGTACGGGCAGAATTCACGTCTTCGACTCGCCCGGCGCGGGCTGTCGATGCGGAATGGAGCCGCGGCCGTGACGTTCGCGCTCCCCGCCCGAATCCCCGAGGGGACCCGGAACGACCTCCTGACCCGCCGAGCGGGTAGCCTCCGCCACTTTGGGACCCCGGAGACGGAGATCCTTCGGCTGCTCACGATCGACAACGAGCGCCGGTGCCGGCCCCCCCTCGACATCCGCGAGGTCCGGGGAATCGCGCG
>DATGZQ010000044.1:0-2484 GCA_035297125.1 Thermoplasmata archaeon | reverse complement strand
AGGCCGGAGCGGAGCAAGGCGAGACCCTTCAGGCGGCGTTCCTCGAGAGTGGCAGCATCACGTCGCCGCTGGGTCCAGGTTCCCATGCGGAGAGGGAGAGCACATCCCGGTTAATAACCTACTTACGCAGGAGTCAGTAGGCGCCGAAATGTGCCAGGTGTACGCGCCGGGGGCGAGGTCGAAGACGAAGAAGGCGATCTGCGTCCCCACGGACGTCTTGTTCGACCAGCTGGAACCGTCGTGGACGGCGGCGGTCCACGCGACGCCGGCCGACAGGCCGGTCTCGTTGAATTCAAGTATCGGGACGAGCGAGAACACCACGTTGATGGCGGAGATCCCGCTCGCAACCAGAACGGTCCCGTTGGCGGGAGTCGCGTTGTACCCCGTGGACGTGATGTTGTAGAGATAGGACCCCGCGACGAGAGCGAACGTCTCCGTCCCGTTGGTCGAGGTTCCCGTCACGTTCGGCTGTCCGACGGCCAGCGGGGTCAGGTTGACCGTCCAGCTCCAGCTCTCGGCGAGGCCGGTCTCATTGAACTCGAGAGGGAGCAGGGGCTCGAACGTCAGGTCGACCGAGATGTTGGCTCCGGCGACCGTGAAGTTCGCGGGAGCCGAATCCGCGTAGCCGGACGGTGTAACGACCGAGAAGTTGTACGTACCGTTCGGCGCGAACAGGGTGATGGCGGAGCCGGGGGACGTGGTCTGGTTCAGCCCGAGGGCCGACACGCCCCACGTCGCCCCGAGGCCCAGGCCGGTCTCGCTGAACGTGACCGAATAGAGCGAGAAGGGCACGAGAGGGTAGTAATCACCGCCGCTCGAGATCCGCCCAGCGTCGTTGTACGGCAGGATCCCGTAGGGGTCGGGGGCCGTGCCGTAGTTCGACCAGTAGTTGCCGCCCTGGTACGACGTGAGCAGGATGCTGCCGGTCAGCACGCGGCCGAGCACGGTCTGGGTGTTGTTGGCGGGCTCTAGGCTTACGTTCCAGCGGTCGGAGTAGCTCACGGACGTGCAGATGTACTGGCAGGAGAACGGGTCGATGGTCGGGGTGTACGCGGGCTGGGGGACCGTGAAGTAGTTGTTGTAGACGAGGTCGCCCGACTCGGATTCGAAGATCGCGGTCGTGTTGTTCCCGGAGTCCTGGATCGCGCTCTGGTTCGAGGCCGCGACCGGGGTCGGCAGGAAGGAGTTGCCCCAGATGGTATTGTTCGTCCCTCCGTAGAGGGCGAGCGAAGCGCCCTGGTCAAGGAAGGTATTGCCGGAGATCAGGTTGTTGCTCGAGTTCCAGAACGTCGCGGCGGCTGCGGGGAAGCCGCCGAAGTTCGAGGAGATCCAGCCCGTTATCAGAGGCGCATTCGAGAGGCTGACGTTCGAGACTCGCCAGAACTCCAGTTGCAGGTGGTTCGAGGAGGGGAGGCCCAGGGAGGCCAACATCGGGTCCACCGAGGCGGGGTACGTGATCGCGAAGCCGACCGGGGTGGCGCGGACCCAGGCGGAGGTCCCTATCAACAGGACTCCCGGAAACACCGGGAACTCGAAGTCGTTCCACTGGGTGAACTCCGCTCCGAGCTGGGAGGCGCCCGCGTTCTCAAGCAGGTACGGGGTCGCATTCGTCCCGCTCCCGGACGAAGAGATCGCACCCAGCTCGCCGTTGCCCCATGCGATGAGCGGAGTGTACACTCCCTCACCCGTGGCGGAAACGAGCGTCGTATTCACCGGGGTCGTGAGGTTGTTCGGGGACAGCAGGACGGTGAACGCCTTTCCGACCGAACGGTAATCGCTCAGCACCCACTCGAAGAAGTACGTGCCCTTGTTCGGGAAGTATACCGACACCGGCCCCGCGCTGGCGAGCAGGGCTGTCGGGACCCACTGGGCGTCCAGAGGCTTGAAGGTCGCTCCCGCGTTCACGAAGAGGAACGCGTTCGCGGGCGATTGGGTCAGACTGAGGATCCGGGAGCCCGAATCGGTGGAGACGTTCCAGAGGCCGTAGAGGAACGACGGTCCGAGGTTGAGGTTCGCAACGGTGATCGGTATGCCGAGGAGCGTCGCGTTGAACCCGACGTCGATCCCGTCGCTCGTCTCACCCGTGTCCGCGCCTGCGTCGTACGCCGAGGGGAATCTCTGGTAGGTTCCGGTCGAGTCGTTCCAAAAGTCGATCGTGAGCGCGGCCTTGATCGAGAAAAACGTGGTCGTGTCCCCGCCCCCGTTGCCCACCACGACGAGCTCGACGTCGTTCAGGAGTCCGGCCGGGTCGTAGGACGCCCCGTTCACCTCAAACATCGGCACCGCCGCAGGCGCGAGGGGAGTGCCAGCGGCGGAGTTGAACACCACGAAATCGAACGACCCGTAGTGACTCGTGATCGACGGCGAGATCAGGGAGTAATTGAAGTAGATCGCGGGGCGGTCGTTCACGGTCGTCGCGTTGAGGAAGAACGTGACGGTGAACGGGTAGCGTACCGTGAACGTCGGGCCGCTCGCGTAGTAGTA
>DATGZQ010000043.1:0-3112 GCA_035297125.1 Thermoplasmata archaeon | reverse complement strand
GCGGTGAACCGGAACCGGCCGGTCGATCAAGCGTCGCGCGTGATGTCGTTCTCGGGGTTTGCTATCCCAGCATACCTTTTAGGAGGTTTAGTTCTCATCGGAATCGTCGTCCTTTCCTCCAGCTTCGTAGGGGGGATCGGGACGGTCGCCACCCCATGGTGTCACGCGGGGGAGTCGATCTACAACGAGTTTACCGGCTCGTGGCCCGTCGAAGGGTGCTACACCGGGGCCCTGCAAGGCTCCACCGGATTCCCCATCTGGATCGCCAACTCGGTCGTCACCCACCCGACGGGATTTCCTACGATCGATGCCGCCTACCACGGCCAGTACTGGCTCGCGGTCGACACGCTCCTTCGCCTGATGCTCCCGGCCCTGGTCATCGCGTACGGGTCGATCGCCGGGCTGCTCCGGTTCGTGCGCAACAGCATGCTCGAAGTGATGAACCTCGACTACATTCGCACCGCACGCGCGAAGGGAGTACCCGAAAAGGTCGTCGTGAACCGGCACGCAGGGAGAAACTCCCTCAACGTCACGATCACGGTGCTAGGCCTCACGTTCGCATTCTTCATCGGCGGTTTCCCCGTGATCGAGGACGTCTTCGGGCTTGACGGAGTGGGTCGGGCCCTCGCGCTCTCGGTCCAGCCGACCATCGACTTCGGAGTGATCTTCGGGTCCACGCTGTTGTTCACCTACCTGGTCGTGGCCGCCAACATCATAGTCGATGTGCTCTACGCCTACCTCGACCCGCGGGTCCGGTTGGGGTGAAATCGGATGGCATTGAACACGGACGAGCCGCTGGCCACGCAGGTCCGAGCCGCTCGCAGGCCCAACCCCCGAATCGCCCAGATGAAACGGACATGGTACTTCTTCCGTCGGAACACGCTCGGGATGGTGGGCCTTGCCATTCTGATCATGATCGCGGTCGTTGCGATCTACGGTGCCACGCAGCCGCTGAGCTGGCTCAGCATGACCCAGTACTGTTCCACGAACTTCGGACCCCTCAACAGCGCCTCCGGGTACAATTCGACCACGCACGGCGGCGCCTTCTTGAAGAGCGATGTCTACGGTTGCGCCGCCTATGTGTGTACCTACGAGACCGTCCTTCCCACCAACTACTTGCAGTTTTGCAACGGTCAATGGTACAAGATCCCAGCTCCGGAGGGAAGCGTGTACCCCGGGGCGGTCGCGCCGACCCTGAACCTCGGGACGTTCTCGTCCGGCCCGATGCCGCTCGGCGGCCTCTCGACCGCGATCACGGGCGCCTTCCCCGTGTTCAACCTAGCCGACGGCATGCTCCGTGGCGCGGACTGGAGCCTCATTTTCTCGGTCTCGATCGTCGGGATCGGCGCGATGGCCGGGCTGATCATCGGCGCTATCGCGGGCTTATGGGGAGGCTACGTGGACGAGGCGATCATGCGTCTCGTGGACATCTTCCTCTCCATTCCGGTCATCCTGTTCGTGATCGTTACGATCACCGTGGTCGTCTCGGTCGCCTCCCAGAATGCGAGCCTCGCAGGACCGGATACCGAGCTCTCGCTACTGATCCTCGCGTTCGCCGCGGTGTGGTGGCCGTTCTACGCGCGCATCGTCCGCGGGCAGGTCCTTGTGGTTCGGGAGCAGAAGTACGTCGAGGCCGCCCGGGCGAGTGGGGCAAAGAACGGGAGGATCCTCTTCCGCCACATCATCCCGAACTCGATGTACCCGGTCTTCATCCAGTTCTCGCTGGACGTCGGAACGATTCCGCTCCTCATCGGTGGGCTCGTATTCCTCGGTTTCCACATCTTCCCGAACGATCAGATCTACTTCCCCGAGCTCGGGACGATCTCCGCGCTCGCCGTCCAGAACCTCAGTGACTACCTCGTGAACTGCACCCTCCCCGGAGGCGGCTGCGTCATCCCGTGGTGGCAGCTCCTGTTCCCGGGCCTCTCGCTCTTCCTATATGCGATCAGCGTGAACCTCCTCTCGGACGGGCTGCGGGACGCACTCGACCCGAGGCTGCGCCGGTAGGTACTCCGCCATGGCTTCGGGCGTAACGAGCCAATCGAGCGCCCGGTGGCGCCCGGTCACCGGCCACCGTTCGCGCTTGGCACGGCGTGCCCCCTCCCGAGTCCAGACCGCGGAGCGTACGGTTGCCCCATCTCGACCGATCGCCTCCACCCAGCAACGGGGGGAGGTGGTCCTCGACGTCCAGGACCTCAAGACCTACTTCTTCACGTACGACGGCGTCGTCCGGGCGCTCGACGGGGTCAACCTCACCGTCCGGCGGGGCGAGACGACCGGACTGGTCGGGGAGACCGGGTGCGGCAAGAGCGTCACCGCGTTCTCCATCGCGCGGCTGGTCAGCGAGCCCGGCCGGGTCATGAGCGGGAAGATCACGTTCCGGGGAGCGAACCTCCTTTGGGGCCTCGAGAAGGAGGCGAAGTACCGCCGGGTGGCGAAGTCCAATCGCGTGAAGGTGAGCCGGTCGTTCCGGCGCATCAAGGCCGCCAACGAGAGGCTGGCCTCCGTTCGGGGCCGGGGGATCGCGATGATCTTCCAGGAGCCGTCCGCGGCGATGAACCCGGTGTTCAGCATCTGGGACCAGGTCGGCGAGGCGCTTCTGCTCCACCGAGGGATCGAGATCGTCGACGGGCTCCTTGCTGCGGACCGCGCGTGGGGGGAATCCCGAGGGCTGCTCGGCTCGGACGTCGAGTACAGCTCGGGCGCCTCAGAGATCGCCCACGCCGGCGGGGGTCACGCCGCCACGACCGCCGCGATCGCCGCCCTCGTCCACGCCGCCCTCGCGGGGGACCAGCTCGAGACGCGGGCCGCCGCAGATCGGTTGGGCGAGACCGTCTCCCTCCCCACCCTCGCGCCGGAGGCGTTCTACACCGTCCGGAACATGGGAATGGACGCGGAGCTGCTTCGACGGCGGGTGCTACGGTCGCTGCGCCGGGTCCCGTTGACCCGGATGCAGCGCAACTACCTCCGGCTCCGGAGGCGGCAGATGGTGCTCGACGCGGAGCTCGGCCAGGTCTCGTTCCGTGAAATGAAGACCGGCAAACCGTTCCGATTCCAGCGGCGAGCGATCCAGCTGCGGAAGCTTCGGTCGCGCCTGCGCGGATCGTACTTT
>DATGZQ010000042.1:0-27414 GCA_035297125.1 Thermoplasmata archaeon | reverse complement strand
CGGATGTTGGTCTAGGAAAAGGCCGGTCACGGTAATCGGATTGACGTCCAGACTCGCCACAGTGATTGTCACGTTGGCGAAACATCCGGTGCAGGGCGTATCGCAAACCGTAGAGGAGCACGGGAGTTCCGAGATTCCAATCACCTTGACTGCCTCCAAGCTTCGGTCGTGGTTCAGCGTCTCCTCTGCCTGGAGCTGCTTCTGGTACGCGGCGACGAAGAACGAGAACGCCGTCGCGGCCGCAACGACAATCACCACCAGCATCAGGGTGCCGACAATCTCGGCGAGCCCCTGGCGGTCCCTCCGGAATGAACGCATCGGTGGGTCGACCGTCTGTCTCCTCCTTAGGGCAGGTCCCCGGAAAGTACGTAGTACATCGGGGCTACCGTAGTGGCACGTAGTTTCCTCGCGTCGTGGTGTTATGCGTCCTCGGTCCATTCGAGGGGAATGAGCATCCCAATCGATGTGCCGGGTCTCGACACCATCATCCCCGAGCTCAGTGAGGGCAAGCTCGTGGTCGTTGAGAGTGGCGCGGATACCGTGAAGAGCTTCTTCGTGCGGCGGCTGTGCCTCACGGCGGGGCAGGTCGGCTGGCCAGTAACCTTCGTGACGTCCCGGGACCGCGACGAGCTCCAATCGCAGTTTGCGCTCGAGCGAGGGGCTACGGTCCTGTCCGATCACTGGATCAACATCCACGAGAGGGACTCCGTCGACGATCTCCAGGAATTCGGCGGAGCGGGGGGGCTTCTCGCGATCGACTCGTTCTCGTTCCTCACCCTCGACCTGGCACCGAACTCTCTCGCCCACTCCCTGCGCAACCTGCGATCGCTGTGCCGTCACCGAGGCACCACGGCCGTGCTCGCGACGGATCGGGGAATGTTCGATCCCCACTCGGAGGCTGTGGCGACCCATCTCGCGGACGGATTCCTCCAGTTCCACACGCGTGAGGGCGCCGAGGGGGTCGTGCGGTTCCTTCGAGTCCCGAAGTGGACCGAGGGCAAATTCGTCGACCGAAATGTCTACTACGAGTTCGACGGCAAGCGTATTGCCATCGATTTGCGGAGTCGGGTCCTCTAGGGGGGGTTGCCACGCCGAGCGGGAGTTACGAGCGCTACGGTCTCACCGGTAACCCGTTCCGGGAGCTTGCCAGCGAGAATCTCGCTGATGTGACCATCTACCACGTCAATCAGACCGCGGACGACGCGCTCCGAACTATCCGTGAGGAGGTGCTCGACCGAGAGAACCGAGCGGTAGTGGCCGTCACTGGACCCCAGGGTGTAGGAAAGACCCAACGACTTCTGGTTACCGCCGCCGAGGCGAGGGAGCGCCATGCCTTCGTAGTCTACTTTGACGTCACCAGTCAGAGCCCGTGGGTCTTGCGCGGGCTCGCCGAGGCATTCCAGAACGCCGCGAAGGGTGCCGGACTCGTAAAGATGCTCGGGTCCCCTTCGTGGCTCCGTACGCTTGGAGCCCACGCAAAATCGAAGACCGGGGAGTACGACCCGAAGGAGGCAGGACGGCAGATTGCCGAGGCGCTCAACGCGACGGCTCCTTCGTTCCTTCTCCTGAACGATCTCCACAACCTGGTCGAGTTGAAGGAGGTCGAGGTCTTCGTGAAGACCCTCGAGGAGGTCACGTCGAGCATCAAGCCCGGTGTCCTCGTCATGTTCTCGTGCTACGCGAGTTACCTCGCGTGGCTCACGGCGAACCAACCGGCCTTCGCTTCGCGGATCAATCGCGCGATCCCACTCGCAGGCCTCTCGGACGACGAGGCGCGGCTCGTCCTCGCGAAGAAGCTTCTCTCGAAGCGGATCGTCGAGGATCTCGAACCTACTTACCCGTTTGACCGCGAGGCCGTCCTTGAGCTCAACCGGGCCGCACGAGGGAACCCGCGTCGCCTGTTCGAGATCGCGGATTTTGTTCTCGAGCGGGCTGTCGTAATGCGCGCCTACCAGATCGACCGAGACCTGGTGAACTCCGCGCTGGTCTACCGGGAGGATGTCGGCGTTGCCGAAAAGGACGTGGCGCCCGATTCCCCGCCCTCGGAGTCCGTCCCACCCCTGGGGTCACATGCTGCCTCCGCCCGTAAGGCGGAACGACCCTCGCTTTGGGGAAAGCGGAAGTAGCCCTTACGCTGGCCCTGGTTCCAGAAAGACCGCGAGATCGATCGCTTCCTCGGCGATCTCGGTCGCATAGACCGCCGTCCGGCCCAGACTGTCGACGATGCCCCCGAGAGCGAGGAGCGCCTCGCCTCGGCGTGTTGATACGCGGCGCGCGAGCGCGTCAATGAGGCGCTGGTGATCGACGCGAGCGTCAATCGCTTCGTTGGCGGTCTCGATGTTGCGGGTGACGAGCGCCTGGAATGCCTTGTCGAGAATGGCGACCGCGGAGCTTCGCGCTTCCGTGAGTTGTTCCAGGAGCTTCGGATCCACGTTTTTTTCCCCCCGGAGGATCGTCGAGGCGGCGGCGATCCGCTGGGCGTGCTCTCCGATCCGCTGAAGGAGCTTCGCGATGAGGCGGTGGCCGTGGATCGTCGCCGCGACGGATCCCTCGGACGGACCTGAGTGGGCGTTGTGGTACTGCTTCGCCACCATCCAGTAGAGCCGGTTCACATCCTGGCTCCGAAGATCGACGTCGTGCGCGACAGCCTCGTCGGCATCCTTGAGGGCGCCGACAGCGTCCTCGAGCATCGCGCGGACGGTGAGGTGCATCCGACGGAGACACTTCTCCGAACTTAGTTCCGTTGGGTCCGAAAGGTCCTGGATCAAGATCGTGTTCGCCGTCTCCTCGATCACCTCCGGTCCTATCACTAGGCGGCAAAATTCCCGCGCGACCTTTCGAATGAACGGGCTGCGCGCCGGCGCGAAACGAATCTCGATGAGTCCGAATCCGGAGACGTACGCCCCGATGAGCTTCCGGAGAAGGTGCTCTCGCGTCTCCTCGCCCCGTTCGTGGAACGCCTTTCGACGAACTAGGGGGCGTGTGTTCGACCGTTGGCGGATCGATACCGATCCATCCGACTCGGTGTCGACGAAGAGGGTGTCGCCAGCCTTGAGGCCCGCGCTAGTGACCCAGCGCTTCGGCAGAGAGACCAGGAACGTCGACTTGCCGGCGAGCTGCAGCTTACGGCCTTCCATGAGGAGCGGCCCGGCGAAGGGAAGCAGTATGGACCTTTAAGCATTAAAACAATAGACTATGTACTATTCGTGAAACGCGTCGGAACGCCGCGGCGTCGGAGCGCGTGGCGAGCATGCTCCCGGCGGGATTTGAACCCGCGTCGCAAGGTCGAAGGCCTCGAATCCTTGACCGGACTAGACTACGGGAGCACGTTCCGGGAAAACGGCAGGCGCGCGACGCTCTAAGGCGATTTCGTGTGGGGGTGAGGCACTGCCTAGGGCAGACGTTCCTCGGGTGACGGGGAATGGGTCCTCGGCGTGAGCGGTCGGGGCATGTACTCCGATCGGCGCTCGCCGGTGATGGCATAGACTGCCTTCTCGGCGATCTTACAGGCGTTGTCGGCGACCCGTTCGAGGTGTCGAGCGCCCAGGAGTTCGTGGGCCAGACGATCGGTAGCCGGCCCTCCTCGACGCAAGAGGTCGATCAGCTTCCGTTGAACTTCCCGGTGGAGCGCATCAACCTCGTCGTCCATCGGAAAGACGGCCTTCGCCCGGGCCGCATCGTTCGCGAGGAACGCGTCCACCGCCTCGGTCACCATTGCGCGGGCGCGCTCGTCCATCCTTCGGAGGAGCTCCCGGGGTTCGGCGTCGACCGTCCCCTGAGCCGGAACGATGTTCCGGGCCAGGTCGTACCCCAGACGTCCGACCCGATCGACGCAATTGGCGATCTTCAGCACGGACTCAACCGTCCTCAAATCGGGGCCTTCCGGTTGCCATACGGCCACAAGATGGATCGTCGCTATCTCGATGCTCAGGTCGTGACGATCGAGCGGAGCGTCTCGCGATACGACCGACTGGCTCAGCTCCGGGTCAGCGTTGAGGAGCGCCCGGGTACCGTCCGCGACCATCCCGACCGCGAGGACGGTCATGTCGGCGACGTGCTGCTTCAGCTCTGCGATCTCGCGTTGTCGATCCCCCCAAGAGGGCGGGTTCTCGCCGTCGGCTCCTTCCGTCATTCGAACCTCCCCGTGATGAACTGCACGGTGAGAGGGTTGCGAGGCCGCTCGAGGATATCTGCTGTCGGTCCCACTTCGATGAGTCGGCCCGAGTGAAGGAACGCGACGCGGTCGGAAACGCGTGCGGCCTGCCCCACGTTGTGGGTAACCAGGACGAGAACGATCTCCTCCTTCAGTCGCTGCATGGTCGCCTCAATCCGCTGGGTCGCCGCCGGGTCCAGGGCCGAGGTAGGCTCGTCCAGGAGAAGTACCTTCGGCCGCACCGCCAGCGCCCTCGCAATACAGAGGCGCTGCTGTTGGCCACCGGAGAGGGAGAACGCCGAGCGATTGAGGTCACCCTTGACCTCGTCCCACAGTCCGGAGCGGGTCAGGGCCTCCCGCACTGCGCGATCGATCTCCTCCTCGGATTCGTGGATCAGCCGTAGACCGAACGCCGCATTCTCGAAGACCGACATCGGGAAGACCGTGGGTCGTTGGAACACCATGCCAATTCGACGACGGACAAGAACGGGGTCGATCCCGGACTCGTAGATGTCCTGGCCGAGGTAGAGGACCGAACCTTCCACCGAAAGGCCAGGGGTCAGCTCGACCATCCGATTGAGCGTGCGGACGAGCGTCGTCTTACCGCAGCCCGACGGTCCAACGACCGCAGTGAGGCTCCGGGGTCCGAAATCGAGGTCAATCCGGTCCAGGATTGTCCGGTCCTTCGAGGAGACCGAAAGGCCCTGGATGCTGAGGACGGACCCGTTCGAGGCCGGGAGCACTCCGCTCATTGGTACAGCCCCTGGAGGCGCTTGCGGAAGCGGCCAGCCACAACCCGCACCACGATGTTGAGCGCCAGGACCACCACGATGATGAAGAAGGCTGCCTGATAGGCGAGGGTCAGCGCGACCGAGCCCGCCGGCTGGCTGAATCCTGTCCAGATGAGGTAGGTCATGAAGACCGCCGGCTGGAACACGGTGCTCGGTACCAGGAGCCCGGGTTGTGTCGTCAGGATGATTGGCGCAGTCTCGCCCACTCCAATCGCCATCGCAAGGAAGACGCCCGTCAGGATCTGGGGGAAGGCGATGGGGGCGCCCACCCTGAGGATGTATTGGACCGGTTTAGCCCCGGAGCCGTACGCCGCCTCGCGGATCGGTCGAGGAATGGACGAGAACGCGAGGTCCGCCGTGCGGTACACATACGGGGTCATGAAGAACGCAAGGGTGAAGACACCCGCGATGAAGCTGAGCCCCCAGCCAAAGTAGAGCACGAACGCGAAGTAGCCGAAGTACCCCACGATCACAGACGGCATTCCGGCGAGGAGGTTGGCGGACATCCGCACCCAGCCTGCCGCACGCTCGGGCAGAAACTCGGCAGCCGCTATGCCGCCGAACAGCCCGAGAACGACCGCTATGGACGTGGCCAGTGCCATGAACAGGAACGTGGTCATGAGCGGGACCCCTAGCGTATCGTGGGCCTGATAGTCTGAGTAGCTCGTCACTACGTGCCAAGAGAGAGTGGGGACGGCCTTCGCGGAGATGAAGTAGACCAGGTCCGCGATCGGCAGGATGGCAACTGCGAAGAGCAGTGGCAATAGGAGGCCCATCCACCGGTCGAACCCGGTTCTCCATCGCAGACCCCATGTCTCCCCTCGCCGCAGGTCGTCGGCAGGATCGATCCGTTCGTTGGGGCCCTCGTTGGTCGCCATTCTTCGATCCTACAGGCCCGCAACCTGCTCCGCGTAGATGTGGGCAACGAGGCGGCGGCCGACCAGATTGACGGCGAACGTGATCGCGAGGAGGACGAGGGCGAGCTCTGCCAGCGCCGAGAGGTAGAGGGAGTTCCCGTACGCCGCGTCCAGGGTTTCAAACATGAACGAGGCCATCGTATACGTAACGTCGTACACGTTCGTCGGTAGCTTCGCTGTCGAACCGATTACCATGGCGACCGCCACGGTCTCCCCCATCGCCCGGCCGAACCCGAGAAACGCGGCGCTCCAGATTCCCCGGCTACCCTGGCGCAGGCTGACCCGGCGGACGACCTCCCAGCGAGTCGCTCCGAGGGCGAGGCCGCTCTCCCAGAGGTCCTTAGGTATCGATTGGAGTGCATCCCGGATTAGCAGGGTCGTGATCGGGAGCGCCATGAGCGTTAGGACGAAGATGGAGATGGGTAGGCCGTAGCCGGCGGTAGTGGGCGAGAGAGAGTTTCCTGCGAATCCGGGAACGAACGATAGATGCTCCACCGCCCACGGGTTCAGAACAAGGCCGAAAATCGGCGCGACGACAACGAACGCCCAGATTCCGTAGACGACGCTGGGAATCCCGGCCAGCAGGTCCACGAACGGGTCGAGGATCCGGGCAAGGTACCGCGGGAGGTACGTCGTCGAGGCAATCGCGATTCCCAATCCGATGCCCATCGATAGGAGGAGGGCCGGAATGGCGGTGAGAAGCGACCCAACGATGAAGACGAGCATCCCGAATTGGTTGGTGCTACTGTTGAACGTCAGACCGAAGAACGCAGCGCCGAAGTTGTGGAGGTGGCTCGCCTCAAGCAGTGTCGCTGCTATGGCAATGACGATGGCTGCCGGGACTACGGCGGGGATGTAGGCGAACAACCACCAGACTGGCTGGCGGAAACGAAGTCGTTTAGGTCCGGCAGTAGTCGGAGAGGAGGGGGCTGGAAGGGGTTCCCGATCTGCGGACACGTCGCGGACCGGGTTCGGGCTCACGGCAATCCCTACCGGTCTACCCACGCCTCACGGCTGGACCGTGGCGAGCTCCTGCATGTCGTATCCTGCGACGGCCGGTGTCAGCGGGATGAAATGCACTGCACTCAGGAACGTAGACTCCGTCCCGCCACTGGCCCAGTTCCCGATGGAGATCGCCCACTGGAGGAACGCGACCGTCGCCGCGAGCGCCGTGCTCGTCACGACCGACCCCGTGGGGGCCGTCTTGATCAGCATATACTCGAGGTTAACGATCGGGTAGGGTGCCGGGGACGCGAGGGTGGGCATCGACCCGCCGCCTCCCAGGCTGAGGGTCACAGGCCCCGCGGAGCTTCCACCGAGGATTAGGCTGATCTCGAGCTGGTCTGCAGTGAAGTTCAGTCCGTTCAGACCGAGGTTCGCGTCCTGCGAGATGGTCGTGGAGGTGGGAAGGATATAGTTGGCAGCCACGATGCCCCCCGCGGTGGTCGACGCGTTGTTGTCGCCGAGCGCGGCGTACTGGAGGTGGTTGGGCTCAGCTCCGGCCGAGGCCTCGTAGCTGATCCCGACGTAGGCGACGGAGTTCGCCGTGGAGTTGAGCGCGCTGACCATGCCCGAGTTCCCCGTGGCGCCCGTCGCGGCAGTGTCGCCGGTGAGGTTGCTAGTGCCGTAGCCGAACAGCCACTTGGCCCAGGATTCGTAGCAGAACGAGGTGAACAGGAACGTGTCCCCGCTCGAGTCTGCCCGCTTGATTGGGTGGATGGTCTCGCTCGCCAGTCCGTTCAGGGCCGTCTTCAGCGACGCGTTCTGTGCGTTAAGGATGAGCGGGTCGTTCCAAGTCGTGATTGTGCCGTTGTAGATCTCCGCGAGCATCGTACCGTTCAGATTCAAGTGCCCAGTGAGGCCAGGGAGGTTGTAGTAGACGAGCTGCGCCGAGATGGCTACCGGGACGTTGATGAGGTTGTTCGCGGCCGCGGTGGTGAGATATCCGTCGGAAGCGCCGATGTTCACGAGGCCCGTCTCAGCGTCGCTCTGTCCCGTGCCGCTTCCTGTCGATGCGGCCGAGATCGTGGCGCCCGTGTACGCGGCCGCCCAGCTGGTCATGAGAGGATAGAGCAGGCTCGAGCCGGTCTCGGTGAGCTGCACTGAGCTCGTAGAGCTTGACTTTGCCGTCGAGTTGCCCCAAACGTAACCGCCACCGAGTCCCACGAGTAGCAGCACGATAGCGAGCGCAACCGCGACTCCCATGCCTACCGTTCCGGACCGCTTTCGCAAGGGCGATCCGAGCGTGTCCGTGGTCGTTGTCCCTGTCGTTCCTGTCGTCGTGCTAGAGCTCTGTCCACTCAACGTCATCCACCTCGTTCTTATGTCGATGGTCGACTCGTCACGGGTGCGCCTGCCTCTGTGCGGAGGCGGGCCCCGCTGGGGCCGTCATCATTCGGGCAACTCACGACGGTGATATAGGGAGAATCGATGTAGAATACATAGTCCACCATAGATGTCTGCGTGACACGGGAGCGCACGGCGAAACGCCCCGATTACCTTCGGCTCCCTCTCATAGGCACGTGTGGTTCGGGCGGCCACTACGATGCGCTGGTTGGTCCGGGTTGGCTACGACGGGGCTTCGTTCCAGGGGTGGGCGAGACAACCCGGAGCCAAGACCGTTGAAGGCGAGGTTAGGAACGGTCTGGTTCGTTACGGTCTCGCTGCCTCGGCAGAGACTCTACGTCTCGAGGTCGCGAGCCGGACCGACCGGGGAGTGAGCGCACGCGGAAACGCACTCGCCCTTTCCACTGCGCTCGAGGGTCCGACGCTTCTGCGCGCTCTGAACGGAATCTCATCCGAGATATACTGCACGGCCGCGGTTGCAGTGCCCTATTCGTTCCGCGTGCGGAGCTCCGACCGGAGGGTCTACCGGTACTACGAGCCCGGGTCCGGCCGGGACTTTGGCGCGTGGAAGAAGGCCGCAGCGGTCCTGGTGGGAGACGTGGACGTCCGTTCGTTCGGTCGGTCGATCCCGCGCACGGAACCGGTCTGGCGCACGATTGAATCGATTACTGTGACTCAGCGCGGACGCGGAGCGGTGATCGAGGTGCGCGCTCCCTCGTTCGTGTGGGGGATGGTCCGCAAGCTGGTGGGCGCTCTCCGCGAGCACGGCGCCGGTCGACTTCCGATTGAGCGGCTCGCTGCGGGAGCGCGCGGTGAGGTTCGCCTCCTCCTGCCAATGGCCGAACCCGAGGGGTTGGTGCTCTGGGATGTCCAGTATCCACTCCGATGGACGAATCGATGGGAGGGCCCGAATCGTCGACAGAAGGCCAGAGCGAGACTCGTGTTCGACTCCCTAGGTGTTCGCCGTGACGTTCTGCGCTCCCTCCCGGTTCGGCCGTGACTCGTCGCCGTGCGATCGCGAGTGTCTCCGATGGTCGCGCTCAGCCCCCCGGAGGGACGATTAGGAGCACCCCCGTGAGCCCGAGCTAGCCGACGCGCTCCCAGCGCTCGAGCTTCTGCACCGAGCTGAGCGTCGAGCCTCGTTGGATCTCCTCACGGATCCGGTTCTCGTGCTCTAGGACGTCCAGCGACCGGTTCGCGACCTCGGCCGCCCGTTCCGCGGGAACGACCACGACTCCGCTCGTATCACCGACAATCCAATCTCCGGGCCGAACCCGCTGGCCCCCCACGGTGACCTCGACCCCGATCTCTCCCAGTCCCTTCGGCTCGCCGGCGTCCGAGCTGACGTGGCGACTGAACGCAGGGAATCCGAGGTCGAGGATGGCGTCCAAGTCGCGGACCGCTCCGTCGATGACCACCCCGGCGATATTCCGGCCGTGGGCGCTCCAGCTCGCGAGCTCCCCCCAGACCGCCGTGTAGCCCCCTCCCGCATCCACGACGACCACGTCGCCCGGACCGGCCCGGTCGATCGCCTCGACAGGCTTCGCCCAGTCTCCGTCCCGAGTGACGACGGTGACCGCTCGCCCGGCCATCCTTACGGAACGATCCTTGAGGTGGGCCACGATCCCGTGCATCGCCCCCTGCCGCTGGAGCGCGTCGGTCACGTTCGGGCTTGAGACCTTGAGGAACGCTTCCCGGATCTCGTCCCCAGAATAGCGGCGGAACAGCTCCGACGCGACCTCCTTCTGCGTGGCGATAGCCTCTCGGACGCGCCGAGTCGCCTCGGGGATGTCGGTGCTCTTCGTGATCGCGCCGCCGACGATCAGGATCTGCGCCCCCGCCCGCACGGCCTGGGCGACCGTTTCGCTGTTGAGGCCGCCCGCGACGCTCACCGGAATCGGTGAGGCTTTGGCGAGTTCGCCGAGAATGGAGAACGGAGTCTTCCCCTGCATCTGGACATCGATCCCGACGTGCCAGCAGACCGCGGCCGCCCCGAGCTCCGCCGCCTTCTTGGCCCGGGCGATCGGGTCCGGCACGCCGATCAGGTCGACCACGACCTCCGCCCCGTAGAGGCGGCCGCCGCGAACCGCGTCGGCGATCGTGTCGTCGTCCGCGGCCCCGAGCACGGTGACCAGGTCGGCCCCCGCTTTCGCGGCAATCTCGACCTCAAAGGCCCCGGTGTCCATGATCTTCATATCGGCAACGATCCGGTGGCCGGGAACGGCCTTCTTGAGCTGGCGGACTGCGTCCAGACCCTCGCTCTTGATCAGCGGAGTACCGGCTTCCACCCAATCTGCGCCGCCCTCGACCGCCTCGCGCGCCGCGACGAGCGCCCGCGACAGGTTCTCGAAGTCTAGCGCGACCTGAAGGACCGGCCTCTCGAGCCGCATACCTTCATCTGAGGTGGAGGCCGCTATTAACCAATCCGTGACTCCATCGGTGTTGAGCGCAGCAGCAACGGGGCGTGTGCGTCTCGTACGCGGAGACGCACGCCGCCTGCTCGCCGTGAAGGCCGGCTCCGTCCAGCTGGTCGTGACCTCCCCGCCCTACCCTATGATCGCGCAGTGGGACACGCTCTTCCGGAGCCTGGGTGCTGACGACTACGACGGCATGCATCGTGTCCTCCGAGAGGCATGGAGGGAGTGCTATCGGGCCCTCTCGCCAGGGGGTCTGCTCGCGGTCGTAATCGGGGACGCTCTGCGAAGGTCGGCGGAAGGGTTTCAGTTATGGCCGAACCACGCAAGGACGACCGTTGACGCCCTCGAGGTGGGGTTCCGGCCCCTACCCTACATTCTCTGGCAGAAGCCGACGAACAAGCCCAACGCCTACCTGGGGTCCGGTTTCCTTCCTCCCAACGCCTACGTCACCCTCGACTGCGAGTTCGTCCTCTTGTTCCGGAAGGGAGCCCTCCGGGCGTTCCCTCCGCACGACCCTCGGCGGGCCGCGAGCCGCCTCACCCGAGCGCAACGGGACCGATGGTTCAGCCAGGTGTGGACGGACGTGCGTGGGGTGAGGCAGGGCCGCGGCGCTCGCCGGACGGCCGCGTTCCCGGATCAGCTGGCCGAGCGTCTCGTTCGGATGTTCTCGGTGGTCGGGGACACGGTCCTCGACCCGTTCGCGGGCACCGGGACCACGCTCTGGGCCGCCGCGCGGTGCGGGCGCAACGCGATCGGTGTCGAATGGGACCCAACGGTGTTCGAAGCTCTGGTCGACGCCGGGAAGAAGCGGGGATTCAGCCAGGTCTAGAGCGCCGGGAGCGCCGGCTCGGCGGCCGCCGGTAGCGGGGGAGGAGGGGAGACCGGCCGCTGGCGATGCGCGACCTCCTCCTCGACGGCCGCCCGGAGATACTGGAGGGCGCTGTTGCTGAGCCGGTCCATGTGGAGCAGGAGGTAGTGGAGGTAGAGCCGCTCGGGCTGGTGCGAGGGACCGGGCGTTCGTGCCGGTTGCCCTGGCCCGGAGGTCGCTTCGGTGCGATGGCGCTCGAGGGTCTCCGCATGATGCTCGTTCTCGGGACCGTGGTACTCGCGGCCATGCGCGCCCACGAGGGGAGGGTAAACGTGCGCCACCGGGTCGTAGGCCTCTCCCTCGGTCTCCCTCGAGGTCGACAGGGGCGCCGGGCCGGCCGCCCGTGACGGGCCGGACGAAGCGCGGACGTACGGATGGACGGGTCTGCCGGGGTCCTGGAAATCTGCCATGGGTTTGCCCGCGACGTCCTGGACGATCGCCTTCAGGCTCCAGCTCGTCCGTCGTGGCGGCGGGCTGTCGACCGTCGCGTCGCTTCGCACGAGGGGAACGGTCCGCGCCCGCCGTATAAACCTCGCCCTCGATTCGAATCACGGTCCGGTCGACGGCGGGGAGCGAGTCCCGAGGGCCGACCCCAGGAACTCGTACTCGGGGGTCGAGGCGACCACGGCGAGAGGCAGGTGCCATTCCCCGATCCGCCAGAGGGACTCCGAGTAGCCGGCGTCGCGGGGGAGCCGTGCCTTGGGGAGCCATTCTGCCTCCGCGGCCCCGAGCCCGAAGAACGTTCGTGCCTCGGCGGAAACCTCAGGCAGTCGGAAGAACGCGGTCGCGTAGAGGTTCCGGAGCAGCGATCGCCCGGAAGCCCGGGCGAGGAAGTCGTCCGGGTTCTGGGTGACCAGAAGAAGACCAGCGTCGAAGTGGCGCATGTGTCGGACCACCCGGTCGAGGAACTCGGCGGTCGGTTCGTTGCGGGCGAGCAGGTGGGCCTCGTCGATCAGGACGAGCTTCGGGCCCGGATGCGAACGGAGCCGACCGTAGGCCCAGTCGAGGACGTAGGCGAGGTGGAACGGGAGCTGGTCGTCCGGGACGCCGGAGAAATCGACCGCCACGGTCCGTGAGTCAGGCCGGAACGTGGTCGGGCCGTTCACCGCGCTCAGCGAGCCCGACCGGAACACCTCCAGCAGGGCGGCCAGGCGCCCCGGAGGCGGCGTCATCCCACCGACCTCGCCCAGCAGGTCGTCGAACGTCGGGACCCGCCCGTCGGACGCGTACAGACGGCTGACCGCCGTGTCGAGAGCGGCCGCCTCCTCGTCCCTCAGGCTCGGGAAGAGCGCCCGGAGCATCGCCGCGACGCGACCGGCCTTCTCCCGCCGGTCGCCCCCCGTGGTCTCGGGGTCGAGCGGGTTGAGCCGGCCTGCGCTCCGGTCCGCGAGCCTCACGACCGTCCCCCCGAGCGCGCGCACGAGGCCAGTGTACTCTCCGAGGGGGTCGAGGACGAACACCTCGGTCTCCGGCCGGAGCCAGCGTGTCCGAAGAACGAGGAGGGAGGCGGCGAACGACTTTCCCGAGCCGGTCGTGCCGAAGATCCCCCAGGAGTAGCTCGAGTGCGACCAGCGGTCTAGGAATACGGGGCTAGCGTTGGCGAGGGCCAGGCCGACCAGTATCCCGGCAGGTTCCAGCAGGGTCTCGTCCACGAACGGGAACAGTGCCGCGAGACCGTCCGTAGAAAGGGTCTGCCAGTACCCGGTGGGACGCGACTCGGTCGCGAGAAGGTCCGTCGGCTCGAGCGCCTCCTTCGTCTCGTACCGCGGAATTCGCGTCCGGAAGCCCAGCGCGGTGAGCCTCTCCGTGAGACGGAACCGCTCTCCCTCGGCCCGGGACCGGGAGGAGCCGTTCGCCACGAACCGGAGGCCGACCCTCCACAACTCCTGGGTCCGCTGGGCTATGGCCCGTCCGAGCTCCTCCGCGGCGGTCCTCTCGACCTCCAGCTCTGCGGTTGCGCTGCCGCCTCGCCCGCCCTCGAGCTCGGCCTCGGCCACCGCCCGTGCGCCGTGGACGATCTCGAGGGAGCGGGCCGGGGGGACCCGGTGCGCCTCGATCCTCAAGTCGACGTCGGCGTGCGGAGGCAGGGCGCGGCCCACGAACCCGAACGGCACCTCGGGGGGGAACCGTCGGACCAGGAGGGGGGCGAGGTAGCGACGGCCCCGGCGCATCCACGTCGCACCCTCGCTCTCGGTGGCCGTGGACGAAGGGGGTTCCGTCATGCGCTCGACCCAGCGGCGGGGGCGCGCCGGGCGATGGTCCTCTCCCCGACCCAGAGGGGGACGAGCCCGATCCCGAGGACCAGGCCGCGGAACGGCGCCATCGGCCCGGGCGGGTCGAGGTAGACGAGCGCTCCCGTCGCCGCGGCAGCCAGGGTGAACCAGCGGGCGCTCGAACCTGCCCACCGACGCGGGCGGCCCTCCCGGTAGCGGAGCGAGGCCCAACCGGCGATCGCGAGGGCCGCGAGCGTCCCCGCGAGGACCGTCAACGTCGGAGCGACAAGGGAAAGGGCCCCGGCGACCAGGGCGAGACCGACGGCGGTCCCGAACGTCTCGAACCCGAGGAGCGAGCCGACCGGGGAGGGAGCCGTCATGGCGTCGATCTCCCTTCCGCCAGCCCGATCAGCCGAGCCGCCTCTCCCAGCGTACGGTCCCGAAGGCGCACCGGCTTCAGCCCGAGCGCTCCCAACCGTTCGAGAAGCGTGGCCGTAGTCGCTTCGAGCCGACCGACCCCTTCGAGGCCAGCGTCCGCGGACCCGACCACGACGAAAACACGACGAACCGAGCGGCCGCGGGCGATCAGCTCGACGAGCTCCCGATACCCGGCGCGCGCCTCGCCCTCGGCCCCGGCCGGGGCCGGTTCTGCCGGCGCGAACGGGCGGGCATGGATCGGGGCGAGCGACGCGAACAGGGCGAAGCCGCCGTCGATTCCCCTCAGGAGTTCCCGGAACAGCTCGAACCGCCGGGCGAGTTCGGCGGAGGGTAGGTAGGCCAGGGGAAGACCGGCGGCACGCACGATCGCAACGTAGAGGCCGGAACGGAGCCTCAGATGTCCTCGGCGGACCGAGCCGACGCCCTGCATGGAGTTCATCGACCTCCCGCCACCGATCCGGCGGAACTCCCAGGAGGCGAACCGGAGGATGCGGCTCTCGGCGGTCTCTCCGCTGGGCTTCCACACGGACAACGCGAACCCGACGAGGACGATCCCGAGCCAGACGTACGTCGGAACGAACGGAGCGAGGCAAGCCCCCACGGCCGCGTAGGTGACGAACCGAAGGGCGTCCCGGCCCGACGGGAACGGCCCGAGCCGCAGCGTTCGGTCAAGCCTCTCGGGGAATCCGACCACCGGCGGACCCTGGGCTCCGGCCATCTCATCGGCGACCTCACGGCCGCAACGGCCCAACGGACGGTGGACGACCCGACCCGGTGGAGCGCGACCCGATGTGCCGGGCCAGTCGGAGGGCCCCGTGGCCGAGCAGTTGACCGACCGCGAGAGGTGCGGCGAGCGGCGCCGAGGCGGTGCCCGCCGCTCTCACGCCGTTCGAGACCGCGAGGCCCGTGGCGCCCTGGGTGCGCATAGCCGTGCCGACGGGAGAGAACGGGGCCGTGGCGGCTCTGGGCGCGCTCGCCACTCCCTGCTGGGACCCGCTGTGGAGGAGGTTCCCCGGCGAGGGGAACCCGACCGCGACCAGGTTCGTTCCCGCGACAGAGAGGAGGAACGGGGAGGCGAGGGCCACGCCTAGGAACCCGACCAGGATCACCGGGTTCGGACTGCCGACCGCGAGCTCGAGCGGCACGACCATCACGCACGGCAGGAATGCGACCTCGCCGAACAGGAGCCAGGCCCGCCGCGCGACCGGCGAAAGAGGCCGGAACGGCCAGAGGAGCGTGAACACCGGAAGGAGGACGAGAAGGACCGCGAGCAGCGCGTCCCTCAGGCCGACCGCCAGAACGAGGGCGAAGACGGCCACGAACTCGACCAGCGAAAGGACGAACGCTACCGCGCCGTTGTCCCAGGAGAAATTGATCTCGCCCCAGCCCGCCAGGTTCTGCCAGTGCTGCCACGATCCTCCGTCCCAGCCGGAGATCACCGGGTAGAGCGACCCGGCAAGCCCCAGAATGGCGCCTGCGATCGGGACCGCGAAGTTCGCCCCGACGACGGCGACGACGAGGCGGGGCAGGAGACCGTCGAACTGCGCGCTCCATCGGGCGACGCTCGCGCGGGCCAGGAACAGGACGGCGACCGCGACGGCGACCAGCGCGACCGCCGGATCGACCACGCTCACGACGAGGAAGTCCGAGAAGCGGACGGCGGGGGCGAGAAAGTTCCCTGGCCCGGGGTCAAGGGCGCCGAGCGGAGGGAAGAGGGTGCCCGGAGAAAGCTCGGGTACGAGGAGGTTGTCGTACGTCGGGCCGACGACCGCCGCGACGAGGGCCGTGAGGTCGGCGAAGAGCAGGAAGAGGATCGTCTGGACGAGGTAACCCCAGTCGGTGGCCAGCAGCGGCATCCCCACGGGCTAGCTCCCCGTGATGACCCAGTGCGCAAGGCCCCAGACGAGTCCTGTGACCGCCGCGGTGAAGAGAAGCGTCCCGACGAGCGCGTCCCGGGCGCGGTCCTTCGCTTGGATCTTCTTCGTGACGTCGTTGGAGAACCAGCTGAACGCGACACGGGCCCAGACGAGCGCGAGGATACCGCTCCCCGCGAGACCGACCAGCTCGACGAGCCGGTTGATCGCGTTCGTGAAGTTCGACACGGCCCCCGACCCCGGCGACGGTGCGGCGCCCGTGGCGCCGGCGGTCGACGGGTGAGCCTGGCCGCTCGCCGAGCTCGCGACGAGGCAAACGATCCCTAGGGCGACGCCGAGAGCGGCCGACACGACCCGGCGCCACGAACCCGTTACGGTGCGGGTTCGGTCGACCACGCCAGCACCTCCTCCCCGTCCGGCCCTCGCTCTGCCCTCACCGTGCCACGGGCGATCAGGCGGTCGAGCGTCTCCCGAACGACGGACATCGGGACACCTTCCTCCTCCGCCACGAGCTCCACTAGTGCGCGGTCAGCGCCGTCGGCCGGCGCGATGATCCTTCGAAGAGTGGCCTCCGGGTCCGGGCCCGGGAGCGGGTCGTGCCCGGCTCGACGCCGCCACCACCACACCCCCGCCCCCCCGGCTGCCAGGAGTACGGCCAGACCAGCACCCACGGCCACAACGTCCGAGCCTGCTAGGACCGCACCGTCGGAAGGCGCGGAAAGATCGACGACTGCCTCCGAGGAGATCTGGAAGCCAAGGGCGTCCCTCACTGCTAGGACGAACGAGGTGTTCCCGGACCCCAGGGCATCGTCCCGGACGCTGAGTGTCCCGTCGACCGCTACGGACCCGTTCCAGGACCCTCCTGCCGAGTCGTTGATCCAGTAGGCGAACGGCGGCGCTCCCCCGACTATGGTGATTTGCGCCTCGAACCCCGACGGGGTGGCGGGAGCGAACCCGACCGAGACCCGTAACGGGGCGACCAGGTCGGCAGAGACGTTCAGCCGCGAGACCGCTCCCGCGGCGTCCAGCACGATCACCGCGACAGCGAGCGCCCCCTCCGACCGAATCGTGGCGTTCCATCCGAACGACCCGATCGAGAGGAGGGTTCCGGTCGGGTCGGTTCCGTTCTCGGGCGCGATGCCGGGCAGCACGGCCCAGTTGAACGGGGGCGATCCGGCGGCCACATCGCCGGAGAGGCTGACCTCCCCTGCGGTACTCGCGCCGCTCGCCGCCGTGGCGTTCACCGAAAGCGGCGCGAGAACATCGATCGTCTCGGTGGCGCTCGTCTCGGAAACGCCGAGCGCGTCCGTCACTTCGACGGTCAGGTCGTCCGCTCCCGGCACGGCGATGCGGACCGCGGCGTAGAACGTCCCGTCGGCCGAGACGACGGCATCCTGGGCGCTCTGGTTGCCCACGACGCGCCAGGAGATTTCGAACGGTGGGACGCCGCCCGAGAGCAGCACCGGGACGTATCCGGGCAGGTCCGCCTCCACGGACGTCGACACATTGATGATATGGACGGTGAGAGCCGGAACGACCTCCTCGTCGAGGAGGGCGCTGGCCACGGCGTAGGGGGTGGTGGCGCCCACCGCCTCGAATGCGACCAGCGAGGTCCCGGCGTCTGCGAACGTACAAGCAAGGGAAGGAGATGGGGTCCCGCTCGGTCTCTCGGCGGAGGCCGCGGCCCCGCACGACAGCACCGAGGAGAAGCCGGACGGGGAGTTCACGTCGGCGATCGTCAGCTGCAGGGGTACGCCAACCTCCGCCACGAAGCTCGACGGAACGACCCCCACCGCGAAGTCAGGGCTCACGTTGAGCGGCTCCTCCACCGAATCGTTGGCGAGGAACCCCGCACCGTCCTCGACGAGCAGGGCGGGAGAATACACCCCGGCCTCGAACGAACGGTTGAAGGAGAACGTGCCGGGGCGGGTCACGTTCGTCCATCCGACCGTTCCGTCCCCCCACGAGATCCGAAGCTCGTACGGGGGTTGGCCCCCGACGATCATGCCCGACAGCGACGCGACGGCCCTCGCGGGGATTGGGTTGGGGGCGATCGAGAGGTTCCGCACGGTGAGGGGCGCGTCGATCGTGAGGTTCGAGCGGGCGGTTCGGAACGCGGCCGTTTGGTTCGAACCGCATCCGAGCTCGGCCGCGGACCGGACGACGATCCCGGTGGCTCCGCTCCCCAACCCGCCGGCAGTGAAGTTTGCCCCCGAGAGGTTAGTGGGGGAAAGGGTGCCCAGCGACCCGCCGACTGCGACCGACCAGCGGAACCACTCCGGAGAGATCGTGCAGCCGGGCGGGATCTGGATCCAGCTCGCGTGGAGGCTGACGTTCGTTCCCGCTACCATCCACCAATCCGCCGGAGCGACCGTCAGGGAGGGGCCGACAGGGTCGGGGGTGCCCTCCAGCGAGGCCCCGGGGCGGACGGTCCCGCCCGCTCCCATCCCCCCGTTCGGCGCCGCCGCCGCGAGGACCATCCACAGAACGAGGAGGGCGGCTCCACGGTCGGCGTGCCGAGCGCAGGGCCGAACGCGTCGCTGCGTAGCCAACCACCCGGCGCTCCGAGGCGGGTTCGGGGTCTTTCGGCCGCACCCCCCGGCGGGGGATGGAACGCGAGATCAGCGATGCACGGCGAGCGCGACGTGGTCGCGCGAGAACGGGGCGAGAGACGCCTCCCCCTCGATGCGGAGAGCGGCCCGGCCGAGCCGTTCGCGGGTCTCCCGCACGATGGTGCTCGGGGATCGGCGCTGGGTCACCGACCGCGCCTTCACCATCAGGATCGCCCGTCCCCCCGAGGCGAGACACGCCTCGACGTTCTCCACGAAGATCCCCGCCTGGTCCCGTTGGGCGACGTCCTGGTAGAGGAAGTCGACCTCACCCACGTCGGCCCGGTACCTCTCCGGAAGCTGCGCGTCCGTGAGGAGGGGCAGGAGGTTCGTCCGCCGCCGCGAAAGGGCGAGGAGAGGGGCGAACGAGGCCGGGCTCTTCTCCACGACGAAGATCCCCGCCTCGGGCCAAAGGTCGGAAAGATGGCTCACGGTCGTACCGTGCGCCCCGCCTAGGTAGAGCACGCGACGTGCGGGCGGGAGGAGGTCGGGGGGCGCCCCCGAAAGAAGGAACGCCGCGAGCTTCGACCGGAACGGGTCCCAGAGCCGGTACTCCACCCCGGCGACCGTCCGGAGCGCCTCTCCGTACACCCGCGTTCCGGGCTCGCCGTTGACGGTGTAGAGGTCCCTCCCCTCGCGATGGACACCGGGCCAGCGTGTGGTCTCCACTACGAGCGAGCACCCTCCGACGGTTTATGAGGTGGGGGAGACGGGCTCCGGGCGGGGGACGGCTCAGCCGGTCTCGACCAAGACCTCGACTTCCACGGGGGCGTTGAGCGGGAGGCCCGCCACACCGACCGCGGAGCGAGAGGGCCGACCGGCCGCCCCGAACAGTTCGATGAGCACCTCGGTCGCCCCGTTCGCGACCTCGTGCTGGCGCTGGAATCCGGGTGAGCTGGCCACGAACACCCCGACCCGGACGACCCGCTGGATACGGTCGAGTGAGCCCAGCTCCGCCTCGAGCGCGCTCAGCGCCTGGAGCGAGGCCTGGCGAGCGAGGCCTTGGGCGACTTCCAGCGGGACATCGCGGTCGACCAGTCCGGGGCGCACGACCGCGCCGGCCTCGAACGCGATCTGGCCCGACACCCAGGCGAGGGTGCCCGCCCGCACAACGGGTACGTACGCCCCCGCCGGTCGAGGAGGGGGCGGCAGACGGAGTCCCAGGGATTTCAGCCGCTCGCCGGGCGACGACATGGTCGCGGAGGCCGCCGGCCCAGAAAGCGATGTGCGTGTGCGGAGGAAGAAGGGTAAAAGAGCGAGGCGGTTCGGGGGAGCATGGGGTTCTTCCGGCGCCGTCGCCGGGACTCGGACGAGCCCGACTCCAGGGAGAAGGCTGCGGTCCCTGTTCCCAAGCCTCCCGCGGGTCGGCCCCCCGCCCGGCCGACGGGAAAGCCACCCGCGCGGCCGCCGGGTCAGCGTCCCCCCGGGGCTCAAAGCCCGCGCCCTTCCGCAGTTCCTCAGGGCCCCTCGCCCGGGACGAAATCCCCCTCCGCCGCCGCGCCCTCGGGTCCGGTCCCACAACCGGAGCTGGCGCTCCCGCCCCCGCCCCTTCCCGTCCGACTTCCCCCACCGGTGGAAGACGCGCGCGACCACCGCGGGACCTACGCCACCTGCTTCGTGTGCGGCAGTGCCCTGGAGCACGGCGCCTGCCCGAAGTGTGGCATGACCTGGGTCGAGTGACCACCGCTCCGCTTCCATTCGAGGCCGCCAGCTTTAGACCCCGGCTCGCTCGGGGAACCCGTCCGTGACGACCGCAGCCGAGTTCGATGCCGTGGAGAAGGCGGTCGTCGACCACCTGTTCGAGTTTCAGCCCTCGTACGCGGTCGGGCTCGGTCTGCACGCGTACGACGGTCGGGTGCCGGACCTCTCGCGCGCGGCCTCGGATCGGTGGGCCGCACAGGCGGATGCACTGCTCCGGCGCGTCGGCGCCCTCGACCCCGATTCCCTGACGGAGGAACGCCGGATCGACCGGCTGCTGCTGCGCTTGCTCCTCGAGGCCCCGCTCTTCGGTCTCCGCGAGTCGATGGACCTCGACCGCAATCCGATGGGCTACGTCGGCCTCGTGTCCCTGACCTCCTACCTCGTCCGCGATTACGCCTCGGCTCCGGAGCGCGTTGCCGCCATCGTGCGGACGCTCGAGGCGCTGCCAACGATGTTCGAGCAAGGCCGTGCGCGGCTTCGGGCACCCCTCCCGCGCCCGTTCGTGGAGCTCGCGCTCTCGATGGGAGAGGGGATCCCCGCACATTTCGCGGACGCGGAGGTGTTCGCCGCGGCAGCGGGTCTCGGCGCCTTGGTCGCGAAGGTGCGGGTCCCTGCGGAGAAGGCCCTCGCCGACTTCCTTCGATGGCTTCGCGACGAGATGCTCCCGAAGGCGACCGACGATTTCGCTCTCGGGGCCGCGAAGTACCAGCGCCTCCTGTTCGTGCGGGAGGGTATCGAGTCCCCGTTCGCCGACATGCGGCGGGCGGGCGAGGCGGACCTCGCCCGGAACCAGGCTCGCCTCGCCGAGATCGCGAAGGCTCAGGGCGTGCCGCCCGAGGAGCTCCACCTGGGCATCGGCCTCGACCATCCGCCCGCCGACCAGCTCCTCTCGACCGCGCACTCGTTCGTCGAGGAGACCCGGGCGTTCGTCGAGTCGAAGGAGCTCGTCACGATCCCCGCCGGGGCCGAGTGCCGGGTCGAAGAGACGCCGGCCTACGGCCGCGCCACCACCACCGCGAGCATGAACCCGCCCGGACCGTTCGACACCAAGACCCCCGTGGGGATCTACTACGTCACGCTCGTCGACACGAAGTGGACCCCGGTTCAGAAGGAGGAGTGGCTGCGCTCGCTGAACCGCCCGGTCCTGAGGAACGTGACCGTGCACGAGGTCTACCCCGGCCATTACCTCCAGTTCCTGCACCTTCGGGCCACTCCGGGCTCGCTCGCCCGGAAGGTCTACATGTCGCTCTCCTTCGTCGAAGGCTGGGCCCACTACACCGAGCAGTTGGCGGTCGAGGCCGGCCTGCACGGGGAGACCGCTTCCGCGGAGATCGCCCAGCTGCACGACGCCCTGCTCCGCAACTGCCGACTCCTGTCGTCGATCGGCCTTCACACCGCGAGCTGGTCGGTCGAACGGGCGACCCAGCTGTTCGAGACCGCGGCGCACATGGACCGCCTTCCCGCGCAGCGCGAGGCGCTCCGGGGAACGTTCGACCCGGAGTACTTCTGCTACACGCTCGGAAAGATCGCGATCCTCGACGCGCGCCGTCGCGTTCTCGCGAAGAAGTTCCACGGGGAGCTCAGGGCGTTCCACGACGCGGTCCTCGGCTCCGGCTGCCCGCCGATCGGGCTGCTCGACCGGATCCTCGAGGCCGAACCGTCCCGCTGATCGCACCGTCCCGAGCGTGAGGCCCGGCGGACCGAGGCTAGGCATCGTACCGGTTCCCGTGCCGCACTCACGGAATCGCCGGCTCCGCGGCTCCGCTTGGGCAGGTAAATAGTCGAACGCCGCCATCTCTTCACCCGAGGGCGATGACGGTCGATCCCGGCCCCGAACGCGTCTTCGTCGGGCGTGCGGAGACGGCCGAGACCCTTCACCGCCGGTTCGAGGACGCCCGGGGCGGCGCGGGAGGGGTCACTCTCCTCGTGGGCGACACCGGGGTCGGGAAGTCGACCCTGATCTCCGAGCTCGTCCGCGACATACGTCGCCGCGGGGTCCGCCTGCTGATCGGCCGGGCCCTTCCGCTCGACGATCCCCCGCCCTACTCGCTCCTCCAGTCCGCGATCGAGAGCGCCCACGACGACCCGGCGCTCCGGTCCGACGAGGACCCCGCCCTCGGCGGCGGACAGATGCTCATCGGGTTCGTGCCCCGCCTGGGGGAAAGGGACCTCCCCGCACCGGTCGGGATCGAGGGCCGGCTCCTCGACCTGCTGGGCGGCTCGGCCGGGCAGAGCACGATCTCGCGGGACCGGGTCCTCACCAATATCGCCGAGCGGTTCCTCGAGTTCACCCGACACGGACCCACGGTCGTGGTCCTCGACGACCTCCACCGTGGGGACGAGTCGTCGCTCTCCGCGGTAGAGTTCTTCGTGAACGAGCTCAAGGACCGGCCCCTCTGGATCCTGGCCGCCACCCGTCCGTACGGCTCGCTTTCGAGAACGGGGCGAGCGCGGCTCGAGCAGTTTGAGCGCGCGACCCGCGCCGAACGGATCGCCCTCCCGCCGATGACCTCGGCCGAGGCCACCGCCTTCCTGAAGGCGAGCGACCCATACCGGGAACTGTCCTCGGAGGACGTCGCTCGGCGATTCTCGGAGACGGGCGGGAACCCGCTGCTGCTCCAGCAGTTCGCCCGCAGGTCCTCAACGGATGACGATGCGGAGGGACGTCCGGGAACGCCCCGTGCCCGCCTCGACGAGGAAGCCCAGCAGACGCTCGACCTCGCCGCGGTGCTCGGACCCGAGTTCACCTTCGACCTCCTGCTGCGCGCGAGCGGGGTGGACGAGGAGCGGCTCACGGAGATCATCGACCGTCTGGTCGGCCGGGGGCTCCTCCTCGAGCACCAGGGAGAGATCCTTGCGTTCCCCGACGACCGACTTCGGGAGGAGGCGTACGTCCGCCTCGCCGAGAACCGCCGTCGTCAGCTGCACCGGCGGGCCGGGGGGGCCCTAGAGGCGATGGGAAGTCCGGACATCTCCAGGGCGTACGCTCTGGCGCGCCACTTCTATCTCGGTCGGGACGGGAAGAGGTCGGTTCAGTACAACCAGATCGCCGCCCAGCTCGCCGAGCAGGCCCTGGCACCGGACGCGGCCTGGGACCACTTCTCGCGAGCCCTCGAAAGCCATCGCGAACTGATCCCGGAGGATCCCGACGGAGAGTCGGAGCTGGTCCTCGATCTCGCGCGCGTTACCGAGGAGCTCGGGCTTCTAAAGGACTCGGAGGGGATCCTGAAGGAGTTCCTCGACCGGGAGAAGGACAACCCGGGCCTGTCCTCGAGCCGCCGAGCGACGCTCGAGCTATTCCTCGCTCGCGTCCTGATCGCCGAAGGTGACGGACCCGCCGCCGCGGAGCTCGCCCAGAAAGTGCTCGTGACACCGGGCCTTGAGGGCGAACGTCTCGTGCGCATCGGTGCCCACCGCCAGGCCGGCATTGTGCTCTACTACGCCGGGAACTACCGCGAGGCGTTAGACCACCACACGGAGGAGATCCGACTCGCCCGGGAATTCGGGAACGAGCTGGTCCTCGCGCGTGCCCAGGTGTGGAGGGTCGCCGCCCTCCAGATGATCGGCCAGACGCAGCAGGCGATCTCTGAGGCGCGCGAGGCTACCGCCACGCGCGACCGGTTCGGGTCGGCCCGTGAGTCCGCCATGGCGCACCTCTTCCTCGGGGACATCCTGGCCGACTCCCGGTCCACCCCTCCTCAGCGCGAGGAGGCCCTCGCGGTCTACGGCGAGGCGATCCGGTTCGCGGAGACGGCGAAGGACCCTCGCCGCATCGCCTGGGCGCTGTACAAGACCGCGGAGCTCCTGTGCGAGCGGAAGCGGTTCGACGAGGCGACCGAGAAGGTCGGTCGAGCGTGCGAGCTGTTCGACCGGATCGGGGACCAGGTCGGGATGAGCGTATCGATGAAGGTACGGGGGCAGATCGCGATGGGACAGGGCAACTATGACCTCGCGGAGGCCGACCTGCTGGGGGCCCACCGTCTGCTCCGGGGGCTCAACCACACGCTCGAGGAGATCGACGTGGTCCTCCGGCTCGGGCAACTTTCCCTCGCTCGCGGCAACACTGCGGACGCCCTGGGTCGCGTCGCTGAGCTTGAACGCCAAAACCTTCCGGCGGCACGAGCAGACCTCCTGCCGGAGTTCGAACGCCTGAAGCGGGAGCTTCCCTCGAAGAGCGACGGGGGAGGCGAGCCGTCGTGATAGTTGCCCCTCGGGCCCACCCCGGCCTGTGTCGTCCTTCCGGACCCTTGAAGACCCCGGCTCCCTTGCGACCCTAGGCCGCGCCATGCTCGAGGTTCACCTGGACAGTTGGCTCCGAGAGTTCGGCCCTCGGGCGAAGGAGAAGGTCGACGCCGATTCCGTCGAGCACCTGCTCGACGCGCTCGAGGAACGGTATCCCGGGCTCCGGTTCAAGCTTCGGGACGAGACGGGGCAGCTGCGCAAGTACGTCCGGGTCTTCGTGGACGGGCAGGATATCAGCGGGACGACGGGCCCGGCCACGCCGCTCGCGGGCGCACGAACTATAGATATCCTCCATTCGATAGCGGGAGGGTAGGGGCTCCGTACCGTGGCGGCGAACGAGAAGATCCGGATTCTGGTCGGCACTCGAAAGGGAACGTATGTTGTCGAGGGGGACACCAAGCGGAAGACCTGGAAGGTCGGCCCCGTGGCCCACACCGGCAACGAGGTCTACCACGTGGTGGCGGACCCTCGCCATCCGGGCGACCTCTACGCGGCCGTGAACAACCAGTTCTGGGGCCCGGAGGTCCAACGCTCCCGTGACTGGGGCAAGCACTGGAAAGAGATCGGGACTCCCCTGACCCCCGTCCGGAAGGACCGCCCGTCCCCCTTTGACGACTCGAGCCCCGCGGCCGCCGTGAAGAGGGCCGTGACGAACCTCTGGCACATCGAGCCCGGTCTCGCGAGCGAGCCGGACACCCTGTATCTGGGAGCCGACCCGCACCTGATCTTCCGCTCCTCCGACCTTGGCTCCACTTGGGACCCGATCGACGCCATCAACAACCACCCCGCGAAGAAGGACTGGGCCCCGGGGTTCGGCGGGGCCTGCCTGCACACGATCCTCATCGACCCCCGGGACGCCCGGCGCCTGTACATCGGCCTGTCCGCAGTGGGAACGTTCCGGTCGGAGGACGGCGGGCAGACCTGGAAGCCGACCAACAAGGGCGTCGAGGCGCCGTTCCTTCCGAACAAGTTCCCCGAGACCGGGCAGTGCGTGCACGACGTGGCCGCGGACGCCGCGGACCCCGACACCTTCTACCGACAGGACCACGGCGGCATGTACGTCTCCCACGACCGGATGGAGAAGTGGGTCCGGATCGGCAAGTCCCTGGGCGACGACTTTGGGTTCACCGTCGCGTCCCCTCCCTCGGCTCCCGGCAAGGCGTACTTCGTCCGCTTGGACGGGCAGGCTCGGGTCACCGGTGAGGGACACTTCCAGGTCCACGAGTGGAACGACAATACCCGCAAGTGGCGGAAGCTGCTCGGTCCGAAGGCGTTCCCCGGTCACTTCGGCGTGCAACGCGAGGGGATCGCGACCGACAATCTGAGCCCTCCGGGGATCTACGTCGGCACCACCACGGGGCAGCTCATCGTCAGCCCCGACGCGGGGAAGACCTGGAGATTGATTCCGTTCAGTTTCCCCTCCATCCACTCGGTGAGCGTAGCGAATCCGGGACGTCGCTGAGCCTCCCGGCCGCCCCCTCGGTCAGAGGGACAGAGTAGGTCGGTCCGAGCCCTGAGCAGAGCCGGGGGCGTTACCGAGACGGTGGGACACCGGTGAACGTGACGTGGAGGTCGACCCGGTCGCGGCCCGCGTGGGCCATGCCGGAGTCGGGCGCAGGGGTCCATCCCTTCACGGACCCGACCTTGAAGGGGTGATCGCCGGACCGCACGAAGAACAGGATCTCCGGAGTCGGGGACGCCTTCGTGACCTCGTCGAGCGTCACGGTCCAGGAGGTTCCGGGAGGCAATCCCTCTTCGACGAACACGATCCGAGACTTGTGGCGCCAACCGGCGAAGAAGAAGAGCATGACGGCCAGGAGCCCCGCCAGCACGCCCAGTAGGACGTACCCCTCGTACCCGGGGAGGCCCAAGAACCCCGGGCTGGACGAGCCTCCACCCGGCACCGACGCGGTGAAGTTGATCTCCTTGAGCACGTCGGCCCCGTGGACGAACACCGACCCCGACGACGGGGAGGCCGAAGAGCCGGGGACAGCCCCTACCGTAAACGAGTACGTGCCGTTCGCCATCACGAACTCTATCAGCGTGGTCGCGGAGCTTTGCGGCGTGGACTGGAGCGTCACGCTCCACGAGGTGGACGCCGGGAGACCCTGCTCCTCGAAGGTGATCGTGTAGGTCGGCGCAACGACCACAGTGAAGACGATCGGGATGGTCTGGGGGCCGCCGCTTACGGTCACCGGACCGGAGCTCGGGTTCCCGCGGTATCCCGAGACGGCGCCGACCCCAAACGAATAGCTGCCGTTCAGCACGGAGAACCCGATCGAGCTCGTCGTCGAGCTGTTCAAGGTCGCGTTGAAGGTCACGCCCCAGGAAGTCCCGAGGGGGAGCCCGGTCTCCGTGAACGTCACCGGGTAGTGGGTCGTGCTCGGGCCACTCAGGGGCGAAACGATCGCGACCGTCCCATCACCGGAGTCGCCGGCGTAAAGGTCCCCCGTGGCGGGATCGAACGCGAAGGACGAGGGGGTGTACGCGACGGGAAAGATCGAGTCGACCGTCTTGTCGGTCAGGTCCGAGATCACCGTGATGTTCTCATAGTCACCGTTGAAGTCGCCGACAAAGATCTCGTCGGCTGCGGGGTCGTAGGCGGCCCCCCAGGCCAGGGTGCCGATGAAGACCGTCGCCACAACGGTGTTGGTGGCGTCCGAGATCACGCTGACGTTTTCGCTCCCATAGTTCGGGACAATGATCTCGCCCTTCCCGCTATCGTAGACGATGTCGCCGAGGGGATCGGTTCCGATGTTGATCGAGGTCACGATCGCGTCGGTGGTGTCGTTGATCACGGTGACGTTGGATCCGGATATCCCCGTCCCCTGGTTGGCCACGAAGA
>DATGZQ010000041.1:0-24651 GCA_035297125.1 Thermoplasmata archaeon | reverse complement strand
GCCGTGCCAGTGCCGGTCCCACCGCCCATCCCTGCCGTGACGAAGACGAGCTGCGCGCCTTGGAGGAATTGACGGATCTCCTGCTCGTTCTCCCGGGCCGCTTCCTCGCCAATCTCGGGGCGAGCCCCGGCGCCCAGGCCCTTCGTGGTCCGACGCCCGATGAGCACCTTGCGGGAGGCGTGGATCGAGAGCAGGTGCTTTACGTCCGTGTTAAGGGCGCACATTTCGGCGCCCTGGATTCCCTCTTCCATGCAGCGGTTGATCGTGTTCGATCCCCCGCCGCCGCACCCGACGACGCGGATGTTGACCTTGAGCGCCTCAGCGATCTTTGCGATCTCTTCGTCGTCGACGCTACGGCCGAGATTCGTCTCCGGCGTGCGCTTCCCGAGCAGGGCCTGGCCTTCCTGGTGTTTCGCGACCGTTTCTTGGATGATGGACTTCACCTGCCTGATTCACCTCCGAACCTCGAGCAAATGTAGCGCGACGGGAGATACTTAATCGTCCCTTTGGAAAGGCATCCCCGTTACGAGAACTCCGGTAGATTCCGGCCGCGCGTTGTTCCGTAACCGATGGCCCTTCGTCCGCAGTTCCTCCTCGAGACGGAGTGTCCCCCCCGGGAAATCGACGACACGGTCGGGGCCGCGTTGCGGGAAATCGGGATTGAGCCAGGCCCCGGCTTCTACCGGGCGATGCGGCCGGGTGCCGGGCCGCCTACGAACGGACGCCGCGGCGGCCGGTGCCGGAGGAGCCGCCCTTCGACGGCATGTCGAACGCATCCAGGAACGACCACCAGGCGCCCATCGTTTGACGGGCGGCCCAGAACGCCTGGCGTGGCGAGGAACGGGAACTCTGGAGCTCGCGGGAGAGGATGGCCCGTTCGGCGCGGGAATGCTCTACGTCCGCGCCCTCGTGGACCCGGAAGAACTCGTGGGCCTTGGGGTCGCTGACGCCGTAGTGGGCACGGAGCCCTCGGGACTTCTCGGCCGCGACCTCGGGGAAAATCGACTCGTAGGCATAGAGCGAGGCAAGAGCGGGTCCGGCACCGCGAGCCCCGAATTCCTCGTAGCGGTCCAGGAGCTGTTGGGTCGCCGGGAGCGGGGTCGCGGAACGGACGGCGCGCCGCGAGACGCCGATTCCCTCGGCGAAGTCGAGCCAGAGCTCGGGGTGGGTGGGAGACCGACCCTCCTCGTCCATCAGGTTTTCGAGGAGCATGCGGCGGTCGGCCGGCCGGCGGAGATGCGAGTAGGCGGCCGCGATGTACCGCGGGAAGTTCACTTCGAACTGGTAGTACTGAGCGGCGTAGGATTGCAAAGTCGGGAGGGGGACGTCCCCGTTCGACCAGGCAACGTAGAACGGGTGCTTGAGCAGGTGGCGCTCCTTCAGCATCGCATCAATGGCTGCGACCGGACTGGGCATGGCGTCCCGACGGGCGGGTCCCTTAACAACCTATCGCTTCCCCCGAGGACCTCTGGACGGGCCGGGCGCCGTCGGGGACCGCGGTCCGTCGCGGGCGACGGCCGGCTCGTTAAGTCCGAGAACCCCCTCCACGGCCCGTGGAAGAGTACTTCCGCACCATCGAGGGCAGCGTCGATCGCGCCTACGAGGTGGCGGACCGCGCGCGCAAGGAGGGTCTCGACCCCGTGGTCGGGATCGAGATCCCCCGAGCGCAGGATATGGCCTCCCGCGTCGAGAAGCTCCTCGCCCACCTCGGCATCGATGGGATCTCCACCGAGATCCGGGCGCTCACGGCCACGATGCCCCGGGAGGAGGTCGCCGTGTCCATCACGCGTCGGATCGCCCAGGACGCCTCGCGCGGGGGCTCCACCGCCTCCCGGGTAGATGCCGCTCTCCGCGTCGGGCTCGCGATCCTGACGGAAGGGATCCTCGTCGCACCCCTCGAGGGTCTCGCGGAGGTCCATCTGCACGAAGGCCGGGACGGTGCGCCCTACATCGAGCTGTACTACGCGGGCCCGATCCGCGCGGCCGGGGGGACCGCCCAGGCGTTGAGCGTCCTTCTCGCCGACATCGTACGCCGGGACCTGGGGCTCGCGGCGTTCCGCGCGGACCGGGAGGAGGTCGAGCGGTACAAGGAAGAGATCCCGTTGTACAAGTACCATCAGCACCTCCAGTACGTACCGACGCCCGAGGAGATCGAGCAGGTCGTCTCCCACGTCCCCGTCGCGATCTCGGGCGAGTCGACCGAGGGGGATGCGGAGGTCAGCGCGTTCCGCAACCTCCCCCGGGTCCCCACGAACGGAATCCGGGGCGGTGCCTGCCTCGTGATCGCCGAGGGACTTTGCCAGAAGGCGGCGAAGCTCCGGAAGATCGTCGACAAGCTCGGTCTGGAGGGTTGGGAGTTCCTGGCGGACCTCGGGCACCGGCCCACCGAGGAGGACGACCCGACCACCCCGAAGTACCTCCAAGAGGCGGTCGGGGGCCGGCCGATCCTCGCTCACCCGAACCGCCCGGGCGGCTTCCGGCTGGTGTATGGGAGGGCCCGCACATCCGGCCTCGCGGCCTGCGCGGTCAACCCGGCCGCGATGGTCGTCCTGCAGCATTTCGTGGCCATCGGTACTCAGGTGAAGCTCGAGTTCCCCGGCAAGGCCTCGGCGATGGGGGTCTGCGACACGGTCGAGGGACCGATCGTCGAGCTCGAGGACGGGACGGTCACCGCGGTCCACGAGGTCGAGCGCGCGGAAGTGCTCCTCCCGTTCGTCCGGCGGATCGTCGATCTCGGCGAGATCCTGGTCGGGTTCGGGGAGTTCCTCGAGAACAACCGCCCGCTCGCCCCCGGGGCCTACTCCCTCGACTGGCACGTGGAGGAGCTGCGCGCCGTTGGCGTCGACCCAGAGCTGGGTGCCGCGGTCACCACGTACGAGGAAGCTGTACGGGTCTCGAAGGCCCACGGCGTGCCCCTCCACCCGCGCTGGCTCCTCTTTTGGCACGACCTCGCACCGCCCGAGATCCGCGCCCTATCCGAGTTCGTCGAGCAGCACGGGCTCTGGCGCGACGGCGCGCTCGAGCTCCCGATCGACGCGGCGTGGAGCGAGCTCCTCCTTCGCCTAGGGGTCCTTTCGCGTCCGCGCGCCCCGGACCGCCTTCGTGTGGAGATCGACTCGAGCGCCGCCCTGGTCGGGGGCCTCGGCCTAGAGGTCGGGGCGGATGCCCTCGCCCGCGCCGCGAACCTCGAGCCCGTCGGGACCGACCCGCTCGCGTACGCGAGCCGGCTCGCGGGGGTCATCCTTCGCGCCCGAGCACCCTCACGGATCGGAGGACGCGTCGGCCGACCCGAGAAGGCGTACCACCGGGCGATGCAACCGAACGTCCACGCGCTCTTCCCCGTCGGCGAGGCCGGCGGGTCGAAGCGCCTGCTCACCGACGCGGCCCGGAGGACGATCGGCGCCGGCAGCCGGGTCGAGCTCGGGGTCCGCCGCTGCCCCTCCTGCGGCCGTCACTCGGTCTGGTGCCGTTGCGAATGCGGCGCCCACACCGAACCGACCGGAGAGGTCCGAACGCACTCGTTGCCGATCGCGCCGCTGTGGAGCGAGGCGCTCTCCCGTCTGAACATGTCGAAAGCTCCGGCGGTCAAGGGCGTGAAGGGGCTGATGTCGCCGGGCAAGGTTCCGGAGCCGATCGAGAAGGGAATCCTCCGTGCCTCCCACCAGATCTCGGTCTACCAGGACGGCACCGCCCGGTTCGACCTGACCAACCTCCCGCTGACCCACTTCCGCCCGGTCGAGATTGGAACGGACCTTGCGACCCTCCGCCGCCTCGGCTACACCCGCGACACGGCGGGCGCCGAGCTCACGGACCCCGAGCAGGTAGTCGAGCTCCTGCCCCAGGACCTCGTGGTCGCCCGGTCGTGCGGCGACTACCTGACCCGGCTCGCGCAGTTCGTGGACGACGAGCTGGTCCGACTGTACGGCGGGGAGCCGTTCTACCGCGCGGAGCGGCCCGAGGACCTCGCGGGGGCGATCGTGGTCGCGCTGGCACCGCACACCTCGGGCGGCGTCGCGGGCCGGATCATCGGATTCACCACCGCGGAGGCGTGCTTCGCGCACCCCGTGTTCCACGCCGCCAAGCGTCGCAACTGCGACGGGGACGAGGATTCGGTGACGTTGTTGATGGACGCCCTGCTGAACTTCTCGCGCGCGTACCTTCCCGACAGCCGAGGGGCGCTGATGGACAAGCCCCTCGTCCTGACCACCCGTCTCGAGGCGACCGAGGTCGACAAGGAAGCCCACAACGTCGACGTCGGGAGCCGCTACCCGCTCGCTCTCTACCGCGCGGCGCTCGCGGGCAAGCACCCGAAGGAGATCGAGCCGCTGGTGGACCTCGTCGGGAAGCGGCTCGGGACCGAGCGGTCGCTCTCGGGCTACGGGTTCACGCACGACACGTCGAGGATCGCGGGCGGCCCTGTCCGATCGGCGTACCGCGACGGCCGGTCGATGTCCGACCTGGTCGAGCGCTCCGTCCTCCTCACCACACAGATCCGCGCGGTCGACGTCGGGTTGGCGGTGGGCCTCGTGCTGAACGCCCACTTCCTCCCCGACGTGATGGGCAACTTGAAGGGCTACGCGACCCAGAAGTTCCGCTGTCGCGTCTGCGGCGCTATCTACCGGAGGCCCACGCTCTCGGGGCGCTGCGTAACGCGGGTCGCCAGTGGAGCGAGCGCGTGCGACGGCGAGCTGATGTCCACCGTCTACGAGGCATCCGTCCGGAAGTACCTGCCCCTGTCGCAGCGGCTCGGGGAGATGGAGGGGATCACGCCGTACATCCGGCAGCGCATCCGCGTCCTCGCCGACTCCCTGGCGAGCCTGTTCCCGGGCGCGACAGCCCAGACCACGCTCGACACGTTCGAGCGCTCCGACGCGCGCCCCTCGCCTCCGGACGGCGTGGCGCCGTGAACCCTCGCCGGCGCGGAACGGCCAAATAGACCGCTCCCTCTCGAGCGGCCGTCGGGCTTGTGGGGTAGTCTGGACTATCCTGTCGGCCTTCGAAGCCGACGACCTGGGTTCGAAATCGTGGGAATGCCCGCGGCGGAACTCCCAGCAAGCCCGTTCCCGGGCGACTACCGGAAGTAGCCCGGAGACTGGGCGGGTTCGCTCCGCTTCTCTTCCTCGGGCTTCGCCGCCTCTACGATGTCGATGGCCAGCAGCGCCGAGATCGGAACCAGGCGGATGCGGCCCTTCTCGCCGGCGGAGGCCGGTCCGAACGCCGCGTCCGTGCCGTCGAGCTCGATGGCGAGGACGTTGTCGCCTCCGATCGACACGAGCCCGCGGAACAGCCCGGTCGAGACGATCGCCTTGTCCTCCGGGCCCGCCGACTGGATGCGGACCCGCGAGCCTGGTGCGAGCGTGATCGCCGGCCGCTTGGCCGGCGGGCTCTCCGGGGTCATCGGGAACCTCGCTCGCGCACGGCGGCGCGCACGGTCGGAGCCACCTTCGGAGCGACCTTGGGCGCGGGCTCGGCGCCCGCGGCCTCGATGAGCGTCTGCAGATGGTTCACGGTCTCGCGATACCGGCGGAGGGCGTTCTGGGCGTTCGCCTCGGTGAAGTCCCACGCTCGCGCCATGTTCCCGTAACGAATGCGGTACCCCTTCCGCCCTTTACCTTCGCCCATGCCGACGACCTCCTCGAGCAGGTCTAGGGCCTTCAACTTGTTGATGTGCCGGTAGACGGTCGGCTTCGAGGTGTGGAGCACCGCGGTCAGCTCGTCCGCGTACCACGGCCGGCTCGGGTCGCGGAGGAGGCATTCGCGGACCAGACGAAACGCGAGGCTCTGGGAGATCGGCCCCTCGGAGCCCCGCCCTTCCTCCCCGTCGGGCAGGTACCCGACCATCCGCAGGAACTCGCGCAGGACCTCGTCGAGGTCCGAGACGGGCGTAAGCGGTGTGCTGTAACGCAACGCGAGTTCGAAAGGCATGCCACGCCGGTGTCCCGGATGGCTCTCCGCATAAAAAGACGGGCGTACGGCGGACCGGGCCGAAGCGATAAGCGCGCCCTCGCTGGTCGGTTGGCAGAATGGCACCGTTCGACCTTCTCTCTCCGCGGACCGTCGAGGAGGCGCTGGCAACGATTCGGTCGTACCCGGCCGACGAGGTCGCCGTCCTCGCCGGCGGGACCGACCTGTTGCTCGACCTCGACGGAGAACGGTCCGCGCCCCGTGCCGTCGTCTCTCTCCGTCGGCTTCCGTGGCGGACCCTCGGCTGGAACGGCCCCGCGCTCACGATCGGAAGCACCCTGCCGCTGCGTGCCCTCGAGACCGACCCGGACCTGAAACGTCGGCTGCCCGCGCTCCACGAGGCCGTGCGCGCCGTCGGGGGCGTGGCGCTGAGAAACCGCGCGACGCTCGGGGGCAATCTCGGCAGGGCGGCCCCGGCGTCCGACCTGATCCCCGTCCTGCTCGTTCTCGATGCGGAGGTCGAGCTCGTGGGGCCCGGGGGCGCTCGGACGATGAGCGTCGACCAGTTCGTCCACGGTTCACGGAAGACCGAGCTGGGCCGGGCGGAGCTGATCCGGTCCGTCCGGATCCCCGAGGCCCGCCCTTCCGCGTACCTCTGGCAGCGAGTCCGGCCGGCGAACGACATCTCGCAGCTGTCCGTGGCGGTCGCCTACGCTCCGCAGGACCGGTCGTGGCGTGTCGCGTTGGGCGGGATTCCTCCCCGACCGGTCCGCGTCCCCGAGGCGGAAGGGGTCCTGGTAGGGACCCGGCCCTCGATCGAGGCCGTGAAGAACGCCGCTGACCGCGCGGCCGCACACGCCTCCCTCGTTACCGACCGGCGGGCCAGCGACGATTACCGGCGCCGGATCGCCGGCGTGCTGCTCGCGAGAGCCGTCCGGTCCGCCGCTGCACGCGGGGAGGCCTCCCCGTGACTCCGTCCCGCCTCTCCCTCTCCGTGAACCGTCGTCCGCGCTCGATCGAGGACGTCCCGGGCGAGGAGCGCCTGCTCGACACGTTGCGTTGGCGGCTGGGCCTCAAGGGAACGAAGGAAGGGTGCCGCACCGGCGGGTGCGGTGCGTGCGCGGTCCTCGTCGACGGTTCCTGTGCCCTCAGCTGCCTCACGCTCTCGCACGAGGTCGAGGGTGCGGAGATCACGACGATCGAAGGGGTCGCGGACGATCCGGTGGGCCGGTCGGTTCAGGAGGCGTTCCGGGACGCCGGCGCTCTCCAGTGCGGCTACTGCACGCCCGGGTTCATCGTGACGCTCACGGGGCTCCTCAAGGAGGAGGGCCGGTCCACGACGGCGGAGCACCTGCTCTCGGAACTGGGCGAGAACCTCTGCCGGTGCACCGGCTACGTCGCGATCGTTCGGGCGGTCGAGACGGTTCACCGGAGGAAGCACTGATGAGGGCGATCCGGCCCGACGCAGAGGCGAAGGTCCGCGGGGACGTTCTCTTCGGGGCGGACCTCGACGCCGAAGGCATGCTCTGGGGTGCGCTCGTCCTAGCCCCCGTTCCGCACGGCAAGATCCGTTCGGTAGACCTCGCGCCGGCCCGGGCCCTCCCCGGTGTGGTCGCTATCGGCGCGGACGACGTGGCCGGCCTTACGGGGACGGGGCTCGGGGACGCCGACCGGCCGCCGTTCCCCCGGGATACGATCGACTATTCGTGCCAGCCCGTGGCGGCCGTCGCGGCGCCCAGCCGGGAGGCGGCCCGACGCGCGGCCCGCGCGGTCCACGTGGAGGTCGACCCGCTGCCATCGGTCACCGACCTCGAGTCGGTCTTCCCGGAGTGGCCCGGGTCGTCCGTGGGCCCGCACCCGCACGTCGCGGGCCATGTCCGCGCGCGACGCGGGGACGTGGAGAGCGCGTTCCGGGACGCCGATGTGGTCGTCCGGGAGACGTACCGGACGGCGGGGATCCACCAGGTGCCGCTCGAACCCCATGCCTGCGTGGCCGAGGTCGTGGGAGACCGCTGGCACGTCCGCACGTCGACCCAGAGCCCGTTCGGCGTCCGGGAGGATGTCGCGTCCATCCTCGGTCTCCCCGAGGCATCCCTCGTGGTCGAGGGGGCGTGGGTCGGCGGAGGGTTCGGTGGGAAGGGTGCCTCGCTGCTCGAACCGTACGCCCTCCTGCTCTCCCGCGCGGCGCACGCTCCCGTCCGGCTAGCCCTCTCCTACCGCGAGGAGTTCCTCCTCGGCCGGTCGACCCTCCCCTCGGTCGTGAGGATGGAGACCGGCGTGAAGGACGGCCGGATCGTCGGCCGCCGGGTCCGCCTCCTCCTCGACGTCGGGCGCTCGCTCCCCGGTCGCGATTTCGCGACGGGGTACTCGATCGGGTTCCTGCTCGGTCCGTACCGAACCCCCGCGTTCGAGGTGGAGGGGTACGCGGTCCGGACGAACAAGCCCCCGTTCGGCCCCCACCGCGCCCCGTTCGCCCCCCAGTGCGCGTTCGTGGTCGAGTCCCATCTCGACGAGGTCGCCCGTGCCGCGGGCGCCGACCCCGTCGAGTTCCGGTCCGCGCATCTCTGGGCGACCGGAGGGTCGACCCCGTACGGCCAGAAGGTCGGTCCGTTCGGCCTTCCCTCGGCCCTGGAGGCGGCCCGGGCCCGGGCGCGCGCCTGGAGGGCCACCGCTCCCCCGGATCACGGGATCGGGGTCGGGGTCGGGTTCTGGTCGACAGGGACGGGCGCCGGCGGCGAAGCCCGGCTCGTCCTGGGACCGAAGGAGCTCGTGATCGTTCAGGGCGAGAGGGAGATCGGGAGCGGCAGCGTCATCGTGGGGCTCTCGGCGGTGGTCGAACGACGTACCGGCCTTCCCCGGGAGAGCATCCGCGTCGAGTACCGGGACACGTCTCGCGCCCCGTTCGACTCGGGGGTTTTCGGAAGCCGCACGCTCGGAGCGCTGGGCGGCGCGGTCGACAACGCCGTGGACGCCTTGTTCTCGGAGCTCGAGCGCCGGGTCGGGGGTGCCGGCCCCGTGCGGCTGGAGGCGTCCGGGAGCGGGATCGCGGTGGTCCGCGGCGCGGGTCGGAGCCCTGTCGCCGAGCTGTTGACCGCCGCCGAGGCGAAGGACGGAGGGATCTCGGTCGACGGCCGCCTCTACGGCCAGGCGGGAACGATCGACGAGTCGCTCGTGGAAGCGGGAAGCTTCTACGCGTACCACGATTTCACGGGGGCCGCCCACGCGGCGGAGGTCTCGGTCGATCGCGAGACGGGCACGGTGAAGGTCGTTCGGTACGCGGCGTTCCACGATGTTGGGACGGTCGTCGACGCGGCCACGGCCCGGGCGCAGGTCGAGGGCGGCGTTGCGATGGGGCTCGGCATCGCGCTCACGGAGGAGGCTGTCTGGTCCGAGGACGGCCGGCTCGCGAACCCGAGCCTGCTCGACTACCGGATCCCCACCCTGGGGGAGGTCCCGCCGATCGAGGTGACGTTCGTGGAGGGGTTCCTCGGCGCCGGCCCGTTCGGGGCGAAGGGGATCGGAGAGCCCCCGATCATACCCGTTCCCGCGACGATCGCCGCGGCGGTCCGGGACGCGTGCGGGGTCCACCTTACGGAGCTCCCGCTCTCGGCCGAGCGCGTCGCGCGAGCCCTTAAGCTGGTCTGACCGTCCCGGCGGCGATGCCGCTCCCGGTGGCCGAGATGCGCGGGCTCCTCTCGGAGTACCCGGCGACCCCCGTGGTCGCGACGGTCGGCTCGCATTCCGCCCTCGACATCGCGGACGGTGCCGCGAGCGAGGGCCTTGCGACTCTCGTCCTCGCACAGGCGGGCCGGGACGCGACGTACACGAAGTACTTCCGGTCGACGCACGGCCCTCCCGGCTTTCCCCGTCGGGGCTGCGTGGACGAGGTCTGGACGTACCCGAAGTTCGCGGAGCTCGCGGCACCGGCGGTGCAAGAGCGGCTCCGGCGGAAGGGTGCCGTGCTCGTGCCGAACCGCGCGTTCAGCTCCTACCTGCCGCTATCGGCGATCGAGGACGAGTTCCGGGTCCCGATCGTTGGGAGCCGCTCGCTGCTCCGGATCGAGGAGCGGACGGAGCGGGAGAACTACTACACGCTCCTCCAGAAGGCCGGGATCCCGACGCCGACCCGGCTCGCGGGACCCGACGCGATCGACCGTCTCGCGATCGTGAAGCTCCCGCACGCGACCCGCCGGCTCGAGCGGGGGTTCTTCACCGCGGCGTCACCGAAGGAGTACCGCGAGAAGACCGAGCGGCTCCTGGCCCGCGGGACGATCCTTCCCGAGGACCTGAGGACCGCGCGGATCGAGGAGTACATCCTCGGCCCGGTCTTCAACTTCAACTACTTCTTCTCGCCGCTCGTGCCTCGGTCGGAGGGGCTCGAGCTCCTGGGCGTCGACGAACGGCGAGAGAGCGACCTCGACGGACTCGTCCGGCTCCCGGCCGCCCAGCAGCTCGAACTCTCGGAGTCGGCCCGGATCCCCGAGTATACCGTGGTAGGACACGGCACGCTCACGGTGCGAGAGTCAATACTCGACGAGGTCTACCGCTTGGGGGAGAAGTTCGTGGACGCAGCGCGGGAACGGTACCCACCGGGGATCCTTGGACCATTCTGCCTGCAGACGTGCCTCGACCGGAACGGGCACGCGACGGTGTTCGATGTCGCGGCGCGCATCGGAGGCGGGACGAACGTCCACCTCGCGCTCGGCCACCCGTACGGCAACGCCCTCTGGCGTACGCCGATGAGCACCGGCCGCAGGATCGCCCTCGAGATCCGCCGGGCGGCCGCCGAGGGCCGCCTGGAGGAGATCGTCACATGAGCCCGAAAGCTCGAGCTCCAGCTCCATCCCCCTTCCCAGCCCCGGCCCCGGCTCCGCTCACCCGGACCGCTCTCTTCGACTTCCATCAGCGCCACGGCGCCCACCTCGTTCCGTTCGCCGGCTGGGAGATGCCGCTCTACTACGCGAGCATCATGGACGAGCACCGCGGCGTCCGCAGCGCGGTTGGGCTGTTCGACGTATCCCACATGGGGATCCTCACGATCGACGGCGGCCATGCGGCCGAGCTCCTCTCGCGGCGGACGACCGCGAACGTGGAGCGGCTCGAGCCCGGCCAGGTCCGGTACACGTTCCTTCTCGAGGGGACCGGCGGCATCGTGGACGACCTGCTCATCAGCCGCATCGACACGGGATCCGAGCTCACGCGCCGGTTCGTGGTCGTCCCCAACGCCGCCCGGGCGGCCGAGGTCGAGGAGATCTTCCGTCAGCACAGGAGGCCGGACACGACCATCCGTCGATGGAACGGCGAGGTCTCGCTGCTCGCGGTGCAGGGCCCGGGGTCCCGCGCCCTGCTCGAAAAGAGGTTCGCCTGGCAGCTCGGGTCGCTCGCGTTCTACCACGCCGCCTTTTTCCCGTCGGCCCCCGGGGGACCGGACCCGGCGGGTCGCCTGGGTGCGATCTTCCCCGCGGACCTCAAGAACACGATCTTCGTGAGCCGCACGGGCTACACGGGCGAGCTCGGCTACGAGCTCTTCATCCCGTCGCCCGCGGTGGACGGGATCGCGGAGTCCCTCGTCTCGCTCGGCGCCCGGCCGACGGGGCTCGCCGCGCGGGACACGCTGAGGCTCGAGAAGGGGTACCTGCTCTCCGGTCAGGAGTTCCACCGGGACCGGACCCCCCTCGAGGCCGGGCAGGACCGGTTCGTCGAGTTCGACCACCCGTTCGTCGGCCGGGACGCGCTCGAGAAGGAGCGGAAGGACGGTCTGCCGGTGCGCCTCGCGGGCATCGAGGTCCGCGCGGAAGGCGCGATCCCCCGACACGGCACGCCCGTGCTCTCGAACGGCCAACGCGTCGCGGAGACGACCAGCGGTGGCCTCTCGCCCGGCCTCGGCCGGGGGATCGCCCTCGCGTACCTGCCGCCCGCGCTCACCGCTCCGGGAACCCCGCTCACACTCGACATCCGAGGCCGCCAGGTCGCCGGTGAGGTCGTCAAGCTCCCGTTCGTCCGCACAGCGCCGGGGCGACCGTAAATAGTGGGTCCACCCCATTCATTCCATACATCGATGGCCGCCGAGGTAGGGAACCGTCCCTTCGTCGGCCGGGTCGAAGCCGTCGAGGCTCTCCACCGCCGCTTCGAGGACGCCCGGGCGGGCGCCGGGGGCGTCACGTTGCTCGTCGGAGAGACGGGCGTCGGCAAGTCCGCGCTGGTCGCTGGACTCGTTCGCGACATGCGGGCCCGCGGGGCCCGGGTCCTCGAAGGAAAATCGGTCCCGGCGGACGAACCTCCCCCGTTCGGCCTCCTCCGCTCCGCGCTCGAGAGCGCCCGGGACGTCGAACGGACCGAAGGGGGCCCCCCCATCCCGGCGCCGCTGCCCGACGGGGTGATCATCGGGTTCGCCCCGGGCCTTGACGACCAGGCGTTCCGCACGTCCGTCCGGATCGAGGAACGTCTGCTAGCGACCCTCGGCGAGGCCAACGACCGGGAGGAAGGGCTCCGCGGTCAACTGGGGATCGGCATCGCGGAGCAGTTCTTCGAGCTCACCCGGTACGGTCCGGCGGTGCTCGTGCTCGAGGACATACACCGGGCGGACGACCCGTCCCTGGAGGCGATCGAGCTCGTCGCGCGCCAGCTCACGAACCGCCCGCTCTGGATCCTTGCGACCATCCGGCCGTTCTCCGCGCTCACGTCGTCGCGTCGGGCCCGGCTCGAGGCGTTCGAGCGGCAGACCCAGGCGAAACGTATCCCGCTCCGTCCCCTCACGTCGGGCGAGGTCGCGGAGTTCCTGCACGACCGCGAGCCGGAGCGAGAGTTCACGGACGAGGAGATCGCCCGCCGGTACTCGGAAACGGGTGGCAACCCTCTCCTCCTCGAGCAGCTCGATCGACGTCTGGGCCCTCCCACGGGGATCGGCCCGGCGGACCCCGACGCGGCGGCCCCTTCCGTGGCGAACGTCCCCGCCCCCCCGCTCACCGAGGAGGAGGAGCGCGGCCTCGCGGTCGCGGCGGTGGTCGGGCCCGAGGTCCCGTTCGCCCTGCTCCTTCGCGCGAGCGGGGAGGACGAGGAGCGCCTGGCGGAGGCCGTGGACCGGTTGGTCGCGCGGGGACTGCTGCTCGAACGGGCGGGGGAGGTCCTCACCTTCCGGGACGACCGGGTCCGGGCGGAGCTCTACGGCACCCTGACGGAGAGCCGCCGTCGGGTCCTCCATCGCCGGGTCGGGGAGGCCCTGGAGGCGATGGGAGGCGCGGACCTCGCCACGATCTACGCGCTCGCCCGCCACTTCTACCTCGGCAAGGTCGACGAGAAGGCGTACCGCACGAACCGGGTGGCGGCGGAGATCGCCGCCCGGCTCTACGCCCCCGGGATCGCCCGGGAGCACCTCGAGCGTGCGCTCGAGAGCTTCCATCGCCTCCACCCGGAGGACCTCGCCGGCGAGACGGAGCTCGTTCTCGAGCTTGCCCAGCAGATCGACGCCGTCGGGGAGCTGGAGGGGGCCGAGACGCTCCTTCGCGAGCATCTCACGCGCACGGGACTGGGTGCCAAGATCCCACGGCCCCTCCTCGCCTTGGCCGAGCTCTACCTCGCCCGCATCCAGGCGGACCGGGGGGACTGGAGGGCGGCAGAGGAAGCGGCCACACGCATCCTCGGCCGACCCGAGCTGCTCGAGCATCCCTTGGTCCTCCTCGCGGTCCGCCGGCTTCGCGGCGAGTCGCTGTACTACCTGGGACGCTACGCCGACGCGCTGGCGGAGCACACCGAAGGGCTCCGCCTCGCGCGCGAGACCGGGAACGAGCGGGAGGCCGCGCTCGGCCAGGCCCGCCGGGCCCGCGTGCTCGCGATGGTGGGCCAGGTCGACGAGGCACTCGCGGAAGGGGGCGAGGCGGCCCGGTCGTTGGAGAAGCTCGGGGACCTGCGCGAGGCCTCGCACGCGCACCTGTTCCTGGGCGTGGTGACCGCCGAGTCGCGGACCCACGCGAGCCGGTTCGAGGAGGCGATCGCGGAGTTCGCCGAGTCGACCCGACTGGCCGAGAAGGCGCACGACCCGCGCCGGGTCGGATGGTCCCTGTTCAACACCGCCGACATCCTCCGCCAGGCCGGGCGTCTCGAGGAGGCGAGCGACTACAACCGTCGCTCGCGCGAGTTCCTGGACCGGGTCGGGGACCGGTTCGGCCTGGTGCAGACGATGGTCATCTCCGGGAAAATCGCGCTCGACGGCAAGGAGTACGACCGCGCGGAGGCGGACCTGCTCGATGCCTATCGCCTCGTCCGCGAGCTCAAGGCACCGGCGGACGAGGTCGATGTCGTCCTCCGACTCGCCCAGCTCTCGTTCGCCCGCGGGGACCGCGCGAGCGCCCGTCGCCGCGTGCAGGAGCTCGAGCGGCAGAGCCTACCCGCGCTCCGACCGGACCTGGTGTCCGACTTCGAGAAGCTGAAGCGGGCGGTCGGACCCTCCGAACCCGGCGGAGTCGATGCCGCCACGCACTGACCGGACGCGGTCGGAGCTGGCCGGCCTCGTCCGCCGGTCGCTCGCGGAGGACCGTGTTCGCGACGACCGGACGACGCGGGCGCTCCTGCCGCGCCCGGTCGCGGCGACCGGGGTGGTGTCGGCCCAGGCGAAGGGCGTCCTCTCCGGGATCGCCGCGGCGCGGGCGGTGGCCTCCGAGTGCGGGCTCTCCGTACGGTCCGCCGCGCGGGACGGGTCCCGGCTGCGGCCGGGGACGGTGGTCCTGGTCGTGACCGGGGACGCGCGTAGGATCCTCTCGGCCGAGCGGACGCTCCTCAACTTCCTGATGCACGCGAGCGGTGTCGCGACCCTCGCCGACCGGACGGTCCGGGCGACCCGCCGGTCCCGCCGGCCGCCCGAAGTCTGGGCGACCCGAAAGACGCTCCCGGGCCTTCGCGTCCTCGAGAAGGCGGCCGTGGCGCACGGCGGAGGCCATCCCCACCGCCGTGACCTCGCCAGCGACCTCCTCGTGAAGAACAATCATCTCGCGCTCGTCCCCCTGGAGGAAGCGGTGGTCCGGGCGCGACGCCGGGCGGCTCCCGGGATGCGGGTCGAGGTGGAAGTCCGAACGGCCCTGCAGGCGCTGCGGGCGGCCCGCGCCGGTGCGGACGCCCTCCTGATCGACAACGCGACCCCGGCGAAGGCACGGTCGATCGTGCGGGCGCTCGAGCGGGCGGGCTTGCGCCGCGGCCGCTGGGTCGAGCTCTCCGGGGGCATCGCCCCGGAGGCGGTCGGCCGCTGGGCGTCGGTGGGCGCGGACGCCGTGAGCCTCGGAGCCCTCACGCATTCGGCCCCGGCGTTGCCGTTCCACCTGACGCTCCGGCCGGGCCTCTTAAGACGCCACGCCGGCTAGCAACGCCCGGGGAGGTCCCCGATGTCGATCGAGACGGAGATCCGGGCGTTGAAGGAGCAGCGGGACGCGGTCCTGCTGGCCCACAACTACCAACGCCCCGAGGTCCAGGACCTCGCGGACTTCGTCGGTGACTCCCTCTACCTCTCGCGGAAGGCGATGGAGTCCGACCGCTCCGTGATCGTCTTCGCGGGCGTGCGGTTCATGGCGGAGACGGCCAAGATCCTCAACCCGGGGCGCACGGTGCTCCTGCCGGACCCGAAGGCCGGATGCGGGCTCTCAGACTCGATCACCGCCGAGCAGGTCCGGACGTGGAAGGCGGAGCACCCCGGGGCGGCCGTAATCGCCTACATCAACACCTCGGCCGAGGTGAAGGCCGAGGCCGACTCGTGCTGCACGAGCTCGAACGCAATCAAAATCGTGGAGGAGGTCGCTCCCGACCGCGAGATCCTGTTCCTCCCCGACATGTTCCTGGGGGACTACGTCCGGCGCCGGACCGGCCGCAAGATGCACCTCTGGGTCGGCGACTGCCCGGTCCACGCCAAGCTCCGACCCGAGGAGCTCGCGCGGGCCCGGATCGACCACCCGGGGGCGCCGATCATCGCTCACCCGGAGTGCGGGTGCGCGAGCCAGGTGCTCCCTCAGGTCGACCAGGTCCTATCGACCGACGGGATGGTGCGGTTCGCCGAGGAGACTCGGGTGCCCGAGGTCATCGTCGCGACCGAGGTCGGGATCCTGCACCGGATGCGGCGGCTCAACCCGACGACCACGTTCACGCCCCTCGACGCGGGGGCGATCTGCCCGTACATGAAGGAGATCGACCTCGGCGACATCCGCGATTCCCTCTCCCTGCTCCAGTACCGCATCGAGGTTCCGCCCGACATCGCCGCGAAGGCGCGTCGCGCCCTCGAGCGGATGGTCGCGGCGTGACCCCGCGACGTCAGAGCTTCGGCAGGAACGGCCCCGCCTTCGCTACCCAGAGCGCGTACGTTTCTGCGAAGAGGCCCAGCGCGCCCAGGAAGACGACGCCGGTCGCGGCCCAGGACGGCTTGCGCGTCAGGTAGAAGTGCGCGCTCAGCGGGTTGAGCCGGGTAGAGAGGAACGAGAGTCCCGACGCGAGCAGGACGAAGCCGAGCAGGGCCGGAACGAGGATCGAGTACTGGGCGAGGAACAGCCCCGCGATCACCAGGACCACGGCGACCGGGATGGCGGCGTTGGAGCGGCGGGTCTCGGGCTCGGCCAACCGGCTCGGACGCTGGCGTGCCGGGCGGACGTACGGGGGAGGATACTCGCGGTACGTCGACACGTCCCGGGCTCGCCGTCGCCCCTAAATGAACCCGCGCGTCGAAGGGAATGCCGAGACCCTCGGAGCGTCGGCTAAAAGGCCCCGCGCCGTCCGGGGGCCGTGGTCGACCTCAGAGCCCGCCCTCGCGAACCCCCGCGGGGACCCGCGAGACCGAAGGTCGCGCCCCGCCCCGCGGCCCGTGGCCTCCCCGAACCACCGCCGTTTCCCGGCCACCTCCCGGCCCGAGCCGGCGTCTGCGTGAACTGCGGGGACGCGGCTTCGGGGAAGTACGTGACGCCCCGGTGCTGGGGATGCGGCCGCGCCCTCTGCGCCGATTGCTACTGGCGCCACGGTCTCTCTCCGGCGGACCACCGGTGCGCGGTCTGTTCCGCGCGCGAGTCCCGGGCTCCGGCGGAGGCCCCGGGTGGGCCGGTGCGCCGCGCGGTGTCGCTCAGCGGCGGGTCCGTTTCGAAGCGGGTTTAGGCGCCCCGGGGTCGCTGGCGTTCGTGACGTCCTCCTTCCGGGCTCCTGCCCGACGCGCGAAACCTACCGCCACCTCCCGGGTCGCGGAGGCCTCCGGTTCGGTGAGCCCAGTGGGGATCGCGAGGGGGATCCCGGATTCCCGCGCCGATCGCGCGGCGGTCGAATCAGCCCTGTCGGGGCCCGGACCGACCTCGAGGGCGGCTCCGACGACCTGGGCCAGGTCGAGCCACGGTCGCATCGTTTCGGGAGCGCCACCGACGTGCGCCACGAGGCGGCTCGCCGGCGTTCCGGCCGGCGCCTCGAAGCGCGTCGGGAGCGGGCCGGTCGGTCGGAGTATGAGGTGTTCGCAGCCCAGTCGCTGGAGCTCGTCGGGGACAGGGCCCGGACCGACTTCGATCGCAGGGATCGCTCGGAACGTGGTGTCGTGAAGGCCGGTCACCGCCGCCATGATTCGTTCCGGCGCGCGCCAGGTCGATCCGTCCGAACGGACCCCTCCCACCACGACCGCCGCGTACGCGAGCTTTCGGGCACCGGCGTTCGCACGGAGCCGCTCGACGTCGCCGAGGGAGGCCTCGTCCGGTAGGTGGGCGTGGAGCTCGCCGCAGAGGTCGGACGAGTCGACCAGGTGGGGTAGGCTCCCCGACCGCGCGGCGTCGATCTCCCCGCGATCCTCCCGCAGCTCGGGCGGTATCCACGGCAGGCCGAGCGTCGCGTAGACCTCCTCCTCGGTCCGGCCCCCGATCCGCTCGTCGCCCCGGAAGACCCCGTACTCGTTGATCTTGAGCCCCTGGTCCCGCGCGAGGGACCGGAGGCGGACGTTGTGGTCCTTCGAGCCCGTGAAGTACAGGAGCGCGGCACCGAACTCCGACGGCTCGACGACCCGGACGTCGACCTGGAGGCCGTTCTTCAGCACCACCGTCTCTTTCGTCCCCCCCCGCATCCGGACCTCACCGACCTCGGGGAGCGCGGTGAGGACGTCGAAGACGCGGGTCGGCTCGTCGGACGTGACCAGGATATCGAGGTCGCCCACGGTCTCGCGTCCCCGGCGGAAGCTGCCGGCGATCGCGACCTCCCGGGCGGGAGATTGGGACCGCAGGGTTTCGGCGATCCTTCGCGCCGTGGGGTACACGCTCTCGATCGGCAGTCGGGAACCCCCGGCGACCGGCGTATCGCCCCCGAGCGCCATCCGGATCTGTTCGATCTTCCGGTCGCCGAACCCCTTCACGCCCTGGAGGCGTCCGGCCTCGATCGCCGCTCGGAGCTCGGCCGGCCCTTCGATCCCGAGCTCGACCCAGAAACGCCGAGCGGTTTTCGGCCCAAGCCCGGGCCGGCGCATCAGGTCGATGAGCCCGGCGGGAACCTCCTTCTTGAGACGCTCGTAGTACGCGATCTTCCCGGAAGCGAGGTACTCGCGTATCTTCTCCTCGATCGCCTCGCCCACTCCCGGGATCGAGCGCAGCTCGCCGCGCTGCGACACCGCATCCAGCCCCTCCGCGAGCGACTCGATCGAACGGCTGGCCCGCCGGTACGCCTCCGGCTTGAACCGTTCGCCGAGCAGATCGAGCAGGTCGGCGATCTCGCGGAGGGTTTCGGCTACCTCGGCGTTCGAGGGCATTCGTTCCCCCTACGGCACCACGGAGAGCATAGTCGTTCCCTTCATCCCGGCGGCGAAACGCCCGCGTACCCGAGCCAAAGGTTCCTCCCGACCGGACGAAACCCGAGACCGTCATAGAGCGCTCTAGCCGCGAGCGCATCCTCACGAACGTAGAGGCCGACCGAGGCTCCGGCGGATTCCGCGGCCCCGAGGATCGCGGTCATGAGCGCCCGGCCCACGCCGCGGCGGCGGGCGAGGGGATCCACGAAGACCCCGGCGACCACCCAGATCGTCGCAAGCCGAACGGCAGCTCCTGCGATGCCCACGATGTAGGCGCCCTCGAACACCGCCCAGAGGTGCTCGGCCTCGGGGTCGCTCGCAGCGTACTCCACCACGACCGGATCCGGGGTGCGTTGCGCCCAAGCCTCCAGCGCCGGTCGGTCCGCACGCGTGACCCTCCGGACGGCGGTCCCGGTGGGGTCGCGGTCGACCGCTCCGCGATCCCGCAGCATCGTCAGGACAGCGTGCGTGCTCGCCGCACCCCGGGTCCCCGTAACGAGCGGTTCGATCTCGGGGGGAACGACCGTCGCGAACGGAGGAGGAGGGAGGGCGGCGACGAGCGCCGCGGTCTCGGGCAGGTGACCGAACCAATGCACCACGGGGCGGGTGGGCCGACCCAGCCAGACCAGCAGGTATCCGACGGTCGTGCCGCCCCGGACGGCGGAGACGAACCGGATTCGGTCCGGATAGTGGACGAGGTTCCAGAGGGTGTAGGCGTGGACCATCGGGTCCGCCTTCGCGGCCTCCTCGAGCCAGCGGTAGTCGATGGTCGACCGCAGCTCGACGGGAACTCCGCTCACTCCCTTCGCAAAGGCGCGCGGGCTAGTTACCTCCTCGGTGCGGCCTCGCGGATGCACCCGGCGGGCAACGGTAAATCCGCGTCCCAGGTCGTGCATCGCCGTGCGCGCCCACCGCCCGACGCCCGAATTCCCGCGACATCTCGAGTCGCTCTACGCGGGGTTTCCGTTCGACCGGTCGGTGGCGGACGACCCGATCTCGGCGATCCGCCCGCTCGCGTGGGACGCTCGCCGGGCGGAGATCGCCGGGATCTTCGCATCGACCCTAGCGATCGGGAACACGACCGCGATCCGTGGGGCCATCGCCCGTCTCGCGGCCGCGGTCGACGGGGACGTCGCGCGGCTCGTCGATCCGCTCTGGGCCGCCCGGCGGAGGGCTCGGCTCGCCTCCTTCCGACACCGGTGGATCCGCGGCGACCAGCTCGACTTCCTGGCCCAGCGCCTCACCGAGGTCTACGAATCGGCCCCGTCCCTCGAAACGATCTTCCTCGCCGGGCTCGAGGAGGGGGGTTTCGCACGGGGAATCGACGTGCTCGCCCGGTCCGTCCGGGCGAGCGCCTCGCGCGCCAGGAGGAAGCGCCCCCCTGCGGGATACGCGGCGTTGTTCCCGAGTCCCCTCGACCGCTCGAGGAGCCCTTCGAAGAGGCTGACCCTGTTCGTTCGCTGGATGGTCCGGGAGCGTTATCCGGACCTGGGCGTCTGGCGACGCGTGCCGAGCGGAGAGCTGAAGATCCCCCTCGACCAGCACGTTCACTGGATCGCCTACCACCTCGGCCTGACCGCGCGGCGCACCCGGTCCTGGAGGGCGGTCGAGGAGGTCAGCGAGGCGCTCCGCCGGATCGATCCCATCGACCCGATACGCTACGACTTCGTTCTCTGCCACACCGGGATCTCGGGGGACTGTCCCAAGGAGCGAGACATCTCAGTCTGCGGGCCCTGCTCGGTGAGACCCGACTGCCTTCTTTGGCGTCGGCGGGGGCGGGCCTCGTGACGGGCGCTCCGCTTCCGATCGACGCGGGCCTCCTCGCCCGGATACGGGCGGCCGGCGGCTCGATCCAATGGCGGGAGGCGCCGGGCCCCCCCGCTCCCGCTCGCGGGCGGCGCGCGCGCATCGCCACCCTCCACGAAGAGGAAGCGCGTGTGGAGACGTGGGGCACGGGCCGATCCGGCGGCATCGCCGTCGACTCGGGCCCGGTCGGGGCGCTCGTCCTGCTCCTCGAGGCGGACGTTCGTGGACTGCCGAGTGCCCTCGGCGCCGGGAACGCGGGCCGCGACGCGGCGTTCCCTTCGGGGTCGCTCGTGGCCATCTGGGGGTCGAAGGCTCCTCCCGACGATACCCGGCCCACGCTGCGTGACGTGGTCGAGCTCGCCCGATACGCCCTTGTGTGAGACCCGATGCGGGGCCCGAATAGTTATATTCTCTAATGATTAGCGCATCGAATACTTAGGTATCCTCATGGTCGCGACCGCCGCCCTCTCACCCCGAGGATCGTCGTCCGCCGACGCCGACCAGCTCGTAGTCTCGGTCCACGAGATGATGCGTTCGGTGCTGCATCGCGCCCACCCAGTCCTCGAGGCGGAGGGGATCTCGATGGGGCAGTTCTGGGCGCTCCATCTCGTCTCGACCCTCGGTTCGGCGTCGCTAAGCTCCGTAGCACGCCACCTCTCGGTCTCGGCGCCGACGGTGTGCGCCAAGGTCGACGAGCTCGAGGCCGTCGGACTCCTCGCGCGACGCCGGTCCGAGCGCGACCACCGCGCGGTCGAACTCACTCTGACGCCGAAGGGCCGTAAGGTCGAGTCCCGCGTCTGGAGTCGTATCGGACGGCTGATGGCCGAGGCCGCGGTCGACCTGCCGCCGGAGGACGTCGCGACCGCGGTCCGCGTCTTTCGGGAGCTGAGCCGGCGCCTCGGGCCCACCGACGCTCGACCGGGAGCCGCGGCATGACCGCGGTGAACCCGACCGCGCCGCGAACGTTCGACCAACGGTACGCCTGGACGGTCCTGCTCATCCTCGCCGGCATGGCCATGATGGTCACCTACGTCGAGACGATGGTGCTTCCCGCGTTCAGCAACTTCGAGTCGTTCTTCCACGTTACCGACGCGAGCACGATCGCGTGGATCCTGTCCGCGTATCTGCTCGTCGGCGTCGTCGTGACTCCGATCTTCGGCAAGCTCGGCGACCTCTACGGAAAGAAGCGGATCCTCCTCGTGGCGATGGGCGTCTACGCGGTCGCGGTGAGCATCGCGGGGTTCACGCCCCAGATCGGTGCCGCGTTCGGACTGAGCCGGCCGAACCAGATCTACGTGCTGATCGCGGTCCGCGCGGTCCAAGGGATCGGGATGGCGATGTTCCCGCTAGGCTTCGCGATGCTGCCCGAGGTCTTCCCACCGGCCCAGATGGGCCAGGCGCAAGGGATTCTCTCGGGGATGTTCGCGACCGGAGCCGCGGCCGGTCTCGTCGGAGGCGGGTGGATCGCCCAGAACTACGGCTGGCAGTTGACCTACCACACGGTCATCCCGATCGCGATCTTCGTGTTCCTCCTCGCGGCCGTCCTCATCCGCGAGTCCCAGGTCCGCCTCCAGCGGAAGATCGACTTCCCCGGCATCGTGAGCCTCGGCGTCGGGCTCACCCTCCTGATGCTCGGCATCACGGAGGGGGCCTACTGGGGCTGGACCAACTTCTCGGCCGTCACTCTCGGCAGCGTACCGTGGGGCGTCCCCGAGTTCCTCCTGCTCGCGCTGGCCGCGTTCGCGTTCTTCTTCTACTGGGAACCCCGGGCCCCGAGCCCCGTCGTGTCGTTCCAGTCGCTCAAGGAGCGGAATGTCCTGATCTCGAACATCAACGGGGTGTTCGTCGGCATGACGATGTTCCTGCTGTTCACCGTCCTGATCATCCTCGGGGAGTACCCATCCCCCGGCTTCGGCCTGACCGAGTTCAACGCAGCGCTCGTGTTCATCCCGGCGGTCCTTAGCATGATGTTCACCGGTCCGTTCCTCGGCCGGGCGATCAGCCGATTTGGCCCGAAGCCGATCATGATCCTCGGGTTCCTGCTGATCATCGTGGGCGCCCTCGGGCTCCTCGCGTTCAACCGGACGGTCGTCTCGGTCGCGGTGTTCGCTATCCCGGTCATGGTCGGCAACGTGGCCGTCCTGATCTCGATGACGAACGTCATCGTCCTCTCGGTGGACCCAAAGACGATGGGGGTCCAGACCGGCATGAACCAGACGTTCCGGAACCTGGGCTCGGCGATCGGCCCGGTGCTCGTTACCTCCATCCTCGCCAGCTATGCGTTCAAGCAGGGGCCTCCCGGGTTCACTTTCCAGAACTACCACGTGGCGGGCTACCAGGTTGTCTTCGGCCTGGTCGCCGGGATCGGCGTCGTGTGCAGCCTGCTGTCCCTGGGTCTCCGGAACTTCCGTTTCCACGCCGACGGCCGTCGCCTCGGGCACCAGTCGTCTGCGCCCAGCGAGTCGATCGCACCGGCCGAGGGCCCCTCGGCCCCGGTGCCCTCGGCGGGCCCGACGCCGTAGGGCGGTTCGCCCCGCGTGGCCCCGTCGGCCCTACGAGCAACCGCTCGTGGAACCGCAGACCGTGCACGCGTAGCACGTGCCCGACCGCACCATGATGCCGCCGCAGATCGCGCACGACGGAGCGTCCTCGCTCGACGCGCCCTCGTACGACCGCTCGGGGGAGAACGAGTCCAGGCGGCGCGTCTCGAGCTTGACCGTCTGGCTCTCGGGGGCCTGGGCCGCGGCGCCGTGGCCATTCCCGTTGCCCTCCGTGGGGTTCTCGAGGCCGATCGAGCGCCGGACGTCCTCGGTAAGGAACTCGAGGGCGAGCCAGCGGGCGACGTAGTCGGGGATCGACTTCGCGAACCGGATCCGAGCGTTGTTGGTCGCGCCCGCCGGTTCGAACCGAAGGTGCGCGAGCTTCCGGACGAGGTCCTTGAGGGGCACCCCGTGCTGGAGCGCCATCGACATCGAGATCCCGAGCGAGTCCATCAGGCCGTTGACGGTGGATCCTTCCTTCGTGACGCGGAAGAAGATCTCGCCGGGCCGGCCGTCCGGGTAGAGGCCGACCGTCACGTAGCCGTCGTGACCGCCGACCTGGAAGTGGTGGGTGAGCGCCTTCCGCTCGTCGGGCAGCTTCTCGCGCGCGGGGCCGCGGGGTCCCACGAGCGGTGCCGCCGCCTTGCTCTTGCCCGTGTCGAACGGCTGGGACGCCTTGCAGCCGTCCCGGTAGAGCGCGACCGACTTGATCCCGAGCTTCCACGCTTCGAGGTAGATCTTCTCGATCTCCTCCACGGTGGCGTCGTGCGGGAGGTTGATCGTCTTCGACGCTCCGCCCGACAGGAACGGCTGGACCGCCCCGAGCATTCTCAGGTGGCCAACGGGCGGGATGGTGCGGCTCCCTCCGGTCGGGGCCAGCGCGCAGTCGAAGACCGTGAGGTCGGTCGCCTCGAGACCGGGGGCGCCTTCGATCGTTCCCGTCTTCTCGAGGTGCTGGGTGATGGCTCGGATCTCGTCGGGCGAGTAGGCAAGGGCGTGGAGCCCGTCGGGGACGGTCCGGTTGACCATCCTCAGGACGCCGCCGCCGACAAGGTTCTTGGTCTTGACGAGGGAGAGCTCCGGCTCGAGGCCGAGCGTGTCGCATCCCATCAGGAGGCCGATCGTGCCGGTGGGCGCGATGACCGAGATCTGGGCGTTCCGGTACCCCCAGAGCTCGCCGGCCTTCACGGTGTCGCGCCAGCGGTCGACCGCGTCCCGGAGGAGAGGCACGATGCGGACGTCGCCGGTTTCTACCTTCTCGGCCGCCTTCGCATGCTTGCCCATGACGCGGAGCATCGGCGCCCGGTTCTTCTCGAACCCGGGGAACGGGCCGACCCGCTTCGCGATCTCGCTCGACATGTGGTACCCCTCGGCCGAGAGGAGGGCCGAGATGCCGGCCGCGAGCGCCCGCCCCGGTTCCGAGTTGTACGCGAGCCCGTAGCGCATGAGGAGCGAGCCGAGGTTCGCGTAGCCGAGCCCGAGGGGGCGGTATTCGTGCGAGTTCTGCGCGATGGGCGCGGTCGGATAGCTCGAGGCATCCACGACGATCTCCATCGCGAGGATCATTGTGCGGACCGCCTGGCGGAACTGCTGGAAGTCGAACGTCCCTTCCCGTCCAGGAACTTGAGGAGG
>DATGZQ010000040.1:0-12561 GCA_035297125.1 Thermoplasmata archaeon | reverse complement strand
CGGAGCGGAGCAAGGCGAGACCCTTCAGGCGGCGTTCCTCGAGAGTGGCAGCATCACGTCGCCGCTGGGTCCAGGTTCCCATGCGGAGAGGGAGAGCACATCCCGGTTAATAACCTACTTACGCAGGAGTCAGTAACTAGTCGGAAACGGTTCGGATATCTGTACCGGACCCCGAGAGGACGCCGTGATCGACCACTCCAGGATGAAGCTCGGCAAGACTCCCGCAGCCCACGATCCGCGCACCCTGCAGCTCGCGAACTACCTCCAGCCGACCGTGCTGGCACAGCCCCCGGCGCAGGCCAACTGGTCGACCAAGGTCGCCTCCTGGCCGATGATGATGAACAACACCATCGGAGATTGCACCATCGCGGCAGCCGGCCACTGCATCGAGGAGTGGACGACGGACGTCGGCGACCCGGTGATCGTTCCGGACGCGACGATCGTTGCCGTCTACTCGGCCGTCTCGGGATACGACCCGAAGACCGGTCAGCACGATGTGGGCGCGAACGAGCTCAAGGTGTTGAACTACTGGAGGCAGCAGGGGGTTGGCGGCCACACGATACGCGCGTACGCGGCGTTGGAGCCCGGCAACTTGGACCATGTGCGTGACGCCGTGTTCATCTTCGGCAACTGCTACATCGGGCTCGCCCTCCCGCTTTCCGCCCAGACGCAAGCGATCTGGTCCGTTCCGCCCGGCGGTCCGGCCGGCCAAGGCGCTCCGGGATCGTGGGGCGGGCACGCTGTCCCGGTCGTGGCCTACGACCCACAGGGGTTGACCGTGGTCACGTGGGGCGCCCTGAAACGGATGACGTGGGGCTTCTGGTCTGCGTACTGCGATGAGGCGTACGCGCTTCTTTCGGATGATTTTCTCACGTCGGACAAGACGCCGGCCGGCATCGACCTGGCCTCGCTCGAACAGGATCTAAGGGCCGTCACAGGTTAGGGGAATCGCGCGGTAGGGCGGAGGGAGGGCCTACCGTTGAGGGGCCCCGCAGGCCGGGCAGGTCGAATCGGTGACGTTCATGAGATTCCCACAGTAACCGCAGCGCACCCGTACGACCTCGCGAACGATCACGGTAGTTCCTGGAGGTGAGGGCGGAACTCGTGGCCGGTGGAGCTCCTCCTGCGCGCGGGCCCTCCGGGTCTCCCACTCGGCCCGACCGGCAGCGCGTGCTTCCTCGATCTCTCGGCAGACCGCGCGCGCGTCGCCGACGAGGAACCGGGCCGGTCCGGCGACGTCCTCGTTCACGTCCGCCAACTGGACGAACCTCCCCCCGACTACCTGAGGGGCCGAGAGGCTGTAGAAGAAGAACGTGGGGCCGGTCTGCCATTCGGACTTTGCGAACAGCTCGGCCTTCCGCCAGACCCGAACGCAGCGCAGGTTCGTCATGACGAGGAAGCCGAACCCCGTGCGCCAGCATCTTGCGATCCACTCCCCCTGCAGGAGCTCGAGCTCTCGCAGAGCCCCCGGCTCGATCTGGTCGGGAGTGGTGGCAGTATCCGGCGGGGGAGGGTCGGACTCCCGAGTCTGCATTGGACGCCTCCCCCACGCCGTCCGGGTTCAAAGTCTCCTCGGTACGATCGGGGCCGCGCAGTCAGCCGCCCGCCAGGAACCCCACTTCTCCTCCTAGCGGAGAGATCTTCACGGTGAGTCCTACGGTGAAGTTGTCCGCGAGGTCCCGGTAGGGTCGAGCCCTCGGCCGGGGCGCGCTGCCGTCGGGCCACTGCCACCGGTTCAGCGAGGAGAGGCCGGGAACGGACGCTCGGGACTCGGTGTCGGCCCCGGTTTGCCGAACGCCTCGATAAGGCCGACGGCCGAGGGGAGATGGGGCGGCCGCCGGTACTGTGACGGCGGTTGCCCTCCGATTCGCACCACCTTCTCGGCCACGGTGGCGCAGTATCCGCACTCCTCGCAGGTGCGATGCTCACAGTCGGTGGCGGCGATGCGGCGAAGGAAGCCGGCAGGGAACGCGTCGTTGTCGATCACGACGTCCGCGTACCCGGCGAACGCTTCCCGAAGGGGCTCCACGATTTCCGGCAAAACGCCCCGTCGGGAGAGGGTCGCGAGAGCGTTGGAGGGACCCTTGATTTGGACAAAGCTGAGGATGTCGAGCAGGTTTCCGTGGTACTCCCTGTCGGTATAGGCCTTGGCAGCGTGCGCCAACCATTCCGTAGAACGATTCCGTCCCGAGATCTTGAACCGGTCGACTCCGGCCTCCTCGTAGGCGGAAAGGTCCTCGGGCCGGACCCATATTGACGAGATCAGCTTCACAGGGTCCTGGACGACCTGGAGGCCGCACTCGAGGATCGGGAACTCGAACCAGAGACGATCTCCGTCGGGCTGCGAGCACAGCGAACTTGTGTTCAGATGGTGCGCTCGGTAGGGGCACTCCCGGATGCAGGTCTGGTTGGTCAGCACCTCGACCCGGGCGCCGGCACGAACGAGACCGCGGATCAACGCAAAGTCGCGATTCCCCTCCTCGAGGATCACGGTGTCGGCCCCGAGGCGGAGGAAATACTCCGCCTGGCTCACCGAGCGGATGCGCGCGAAGGAGGAGACCGAGATGGGGATCTCCGGATGGGCGGCATGGACCGCCTCCACGAGAGCCGGGAGCGCGATCACGAACCCGTCCACGCCCAGGTCCACGAGGTCCCCGACCTCCCGAAGGAACGCCTCGAGGTATCCCGTGCCGTACTCCTTGAGGCCAAGGTCGTTGCTGTTCAGGGTAGCGAAGAACTCGCGCCCGCGACGATGGATCAACGCGAGATGCCGCCGGAAAGCGGTCCGGTCCAGGTCCGGAAGGATGTAGGGCGGACGCCCCGCGCCCGTGAGGGAGACCGGGAAGCCGCCGAAGAACGTGCTGACCGGAAGCTCCGAGACGCGGTCCGGGAGGGCGTCGTCAAAGTTCGTTGCCAGCACAAGCTCCATCGGCGTTCGGAAGGCGCGGAGGACGTCACTCCTACCCCGCACTGGTGCGGTAGAAGGGCCTTCTCGCGGATTTCCCTGCGACCGCCAACATGCCTTCGGACCCCTCCGATGCTGACCTTCTCGCCCGTATCCGCCAGGAGATCGAGAGTGTGGACCGATCGATCGTGCTCCTCCTTGCCGCACGCCTCGACGCGGCCCGGCGTGCGATCCGCGTCCGCGCGCGCGTCCAGAACCGGCTGACGGACACGGAGCAGGAGCGGAGGATCTTCCAGAGGACCCAGGACTGGGCCGAGGAGCTCCGACTCCCTCCGAAGTTGGTGGAGAGCCTTTTCCGTTCCCTAATCGAGGAGGGCAAAGCGCGCTACCTGAGCGAGGAGGCCCTTCCGGACTCACCGGTGGTCACGGTGCTACTGAGCCGACCCCGGGTCCCGGCGGTCCGTCGCTACGGGGAAGCGAGTCCTGAACTCGGCCCCGTATCGACCGCCCGCTAGCTTCGAGGTCGCTCGCCGCAGGACCTCGAGGGTCGCGGAGCGACCGCTTCCCAGAGCCCGGGCGACATCGCCCAGCGCAGCCCGGCGAGGGTAGTCAAAGTAGCCCAGGTCGTAGGCGATCCGGAGCGCCCGGTCCTGGCGATGGGTCAGGCTCGTCTTGCTCCGGTACGGTTCCACTCGAGAGATCGCCCACGAAGCGTGGTTCCTGATCGACAGCTCTCGCAGGAGCGCGTTCGCCCGGTTTCCGCGGGGAAGGATCACCCTCCACGGTTCCGCCTCTCCCGCGGGGAGCAGGGGACAGCTCACGCAGATTCCACCCGCCACATACGTCGCCGCGCAGATCGACGGGGCTGTCTCGCTGACTCGCAGCAGGGCGCTCCCGGGCCCCAGGCGGGCGACCGCAAGGTGCCCCCGCCGGTACCTCCGTCGGAGCGAACGAAGGAGCGGCTCGATACGATCGGGAGGAGATTCGATCTCCAGCCAGCGGATGAGTCGGGGTGGCCTCCCCTGCGTCAAGCGGCATGCGATCAGGCGTGACTCGACACCCTCCTTGAGGAAGAGCTCGGAGAGCAAGTGCCCTCTGGGCGGAGGACCGAATCGAAACTCGAGCAGCGGGGTCATCCGCGACTCCTGGTCGCTCCGACGACCCGGCGTTCTTAGCGGGGTCGAGCGAGACGGGGGGCGCTGCAAACGCATGGGTTGGCCGGCTTCACGAAGCAGGCAGTCTATGAACCCACCGTCAACGCGAGTGTATGGGAGCGGGCTCGAACGTCGGCGTCGACCTGCGTGCGTCGATGCGAGCCCCCGGAGCGGACACGCGGGGTAGTTGCCGAAGTGAACCCCGACAGGTCAATATTCCCCGTGTGCTGTTCCAGCCGTGGAGAGGTCCTCCCGACCGACTCCCGAACCGACCGATGGTGCCGAAGAGTCACGAGCTGACAACCACAGTCTGGGTGGAACTGCCGGCGGGGGAGGCGTTCCCCCTCGTGCTGACGGAGCTGCGCGACGGCCTCGCGCAGCTCGGGATAACGGTCGACTTTCGCCCGGGGGGCCTCGTAATGGACGGGGCTGCCGAGATAGGGTCCGTGACGGACTGGAAGGCGGGCGAACGGGTCGGCCTGGAGTGGCGTCCCGCGCCCTGGAAGGAGGGTGTGACCGTCGGGATCCGGCTTCGATTCGACCCCGTAGCGGGGGGGACGAGTATCTCCTGGGAGATCCGCGGCCTCGAACGCCTTCTCGACGATCCGGGCGCCGAACTCGTGGGGTGGGTGACCCAATCCGTTCTCGCCCCTTCGCTTAAGCCGCTGGCCCCCACCGCCTTCGGCGACTGGTTCACGGACCGGAAAGCTCGGAAACCATCGGGGCGCCAAGCCCGGGAGACGTACGGCGATCCGTCGTTCCATTGGCCAAACTTCCTGCTAATCCTCGACCGGATAGATCTGCAGGCAACGGACCGGCTGCTCGAAGTGGGCTGTGGGGGCGGCGCATTCCTCCGGCGGGCACTGGAGAGCGGTTGCACGGCAGTGGGAATCGACCACAGTCCGGAGATGGTCCGGGAATCTCGGGAAGCCAACCGGGAGACCGTGGCCGAGGGCCGTGCGGTGATACTCGAGGCCGAGGCTGACCAACTCCCGGACCTGAATTCGGAGTTCAGTTGCGCCGTGATGACAGGAGTCTTCGGATTCCTTCCCCATCCGGTCGCCGCGCTGAAGGAGATATACCGAGCGTTGCGGCCGAACGGGCGGATCGCCGTCTTTGCCGGCACGGACGTCCTCCGTGGAACGCCGGCGTGTCCGGAACCGATTGCGTCCCGCATGCATTTCTACGACGACCAACAGCTGTCGGCGATCGCCGAAGAGGCTGGGTTCGTTGACGTCCGCGTCGAACAGCCGTCGATGGACGGCTACGCCCAGAAGGCCGGACTCCCCGAGGACGTCGTGGCCTTCTTCCGCGGGATCGGCGGAGCCCAGCTTCTCCTGGCGAGGAAGCCGGGCTAGGCACGGACACCGTCAACGGGCGTTCTCGGCGCGAGCTCACGCAGTTTAAATCGGCGGGAAGCTTCGTGCGGTCCCCGAGGGAGTTGGCGAGGGAAATGAAGTGCGAAGGATGTGGAGCGGAACTCTCGGAAAGCGCCAAGGCCTGCCCGGCGTGCGGACGGCAGGTTGGGATGGGACAACGAGCGACCGGGGAATCCGTTAAGGTCGTCAAGGAGACCGGGGCCGCCGCCGAGAAGGTGGGAAAGAGCCTCTGGGGCGGGGTGAAATCCCTCGAGTCCAAGGCAAAGAAGGAGTTCAAGCACTCCGACGATTCCAAGAAGGAACCCTAGAGGCGGCCTCCCACCTCGGCTCCGCGAGAGGCCCGTCCGTGCCCAGACCCACGATCGCGCCGGCCTCTACGTGCAGCACGCAGGGACGGCGGAGCCGGCAGACTCCCACTAGACTGAAACCTCGGTCGACCCGTGGCAGAACGACCGCGGGTCCGTGAAGGACCGCCGACCCGGAACCTGGAGATTGTCGGGATGACGGAGGAGACAGAGGGATACGCGCAGGTCCTCGGCTTCCGCCTCTTCTACCGTTCCTTCGGCGAGACGAGGCGAGGCGTCGTGCTGGGCCTCCACGGGGGACCCGGCGCGACGCACGACTACCTGCGTCCGCTCTCAGACCTTGCCAAGGACGGCTACCGGGTGGTGCTCTTCGACCTCCTAGGCTGCGGGAGGTCCGACGTCCCGGAGGATCATTCGCTCTTCACGCTCGACCACAACGTCGAGGAGACGGAAGCCCTGCGAGCCACGCTGGGCCTGGGATCGGTCCATCTCATCGGTTCGAGCTACGGGGGGCTGCTGGCGCTGGCGTACGCGTTGCGGTACCAGGCCCACCTCCGATCCCTCATCACCGTCGGGGGACTGGCCAGTGTGCCGTTCGCGTCGCAGGAGATGCAGCGGCTCAAACGGACCTTGGCGCCCGAGGTCCTGATGACCCTTGACGACCACGAAGAACGGGGCGACCTCCAGTCACCGGCATACCTCCACGCCGTGGAGGCGTTCTACCGGCAGTTCCTCTGCCGACTCGATCCCTGGCCGCCCGAGATGACGCAGAGCCTCGCTATGGCGGCCAAACGCCCGGTCTACGCGTTGATGAACGGACCGAACGAGTTCACGATCACCGGCACGATCCGGGACATCGACCTCACCTCCCGTCTCGGGGCGATTCGGGTTCCTACCTTGGTTCTGGGCGGCCGGTACGACGAGGTGACGCCTAAGGTGGCGGAGCAGATCCGCCAAGGGATCCCCGGGGCTCGCCGTGTGGAGTTCGAGCAGAGCTCCCACGTGGCGTTCTGGGAGGAACGCGACCGCTTCCGGAGCGTCGTGGCAGATTTCCTCCGATCCGTGGACGGCCAGTAGCCCAGCGGCACGGGAGGGACCCGTCCCGAACGCAGTCTCGGAATCCGTTCGGGCTGGATCCCATCGCGGTTGAACCTCCGGCCCGGGTGCTACCACCCCGGCCTGGGCGGTGACCCGCTCGCGTTCGGAGGCGAGCGCGGGGTCTGCGTTCGACCCTTTTTTACCCAGTGCGCCTCTGCGGCGGCGTATGATCCTGCCCGGCCTCATCTCGCTCGCGTTCTACAGACGAAGCCCCAGCCGCCTCCAAATCGGACTAGGCCTGCTCGCGACGGTGGTTCTGTCGGCCTTGCTCGGCTACGTCTCCCCGGGGGGTCCGCTCGGCCAGTGGGGCTCAGTGGTAGTTGCAGTGATTGGCGGGGTGGTCCTGTACTTCGCGATCCTAGCCTACCTCGTATATCGCCTTCGTAGAAAACCTCTGGAACCTTCAGCCCAGACTCCTCCGGCATCGCCCCCTTGAGACGGAGCTGTGAGGGTCGCTGCCACCCGCGTAGAAGACGAGCAGTTCCGATCGCTGGAGGCGAGGACGAGCGGCGGGGCGGGGAGGCGTCCCCTTACGGCTCTTTCTCGATGCTCTTGATCTTGCGATCCGCCGCGGCCAAGGCGCGATCGTCGGCTTCTGCCTTGGCCTTGTCCGAAGCGCGACCGGTCTCGTCGGCCGTATTCTCATCGTCTTCCCACCGGACAGCGATCTCCGCCCGATTCTGATTCGCCGCCTCGAGACGCTTTGCCTTCTCGGACATCGCACGCTGCGAACCCTTTCCGGGGGGATAAGTCCAATCACCGCTCGCCCCGAGAGCTCCGGGTGCACAGCCCGTGGAACGGGTCCAAGGTGAGCCGGCGCCGGTGACAGCCCCTGAGCCCAGCCACAAGGGGCTGTGGAAGTCGAGGTCGATCGAGCCGAGCCCCGTGTGACGGCGGGACTCAGTCCTCCTGATCCCCCATGGCGGCGGTCTTAGGGATGAGGAGACACGAAATGACAGAACTGACAGAGCAACAGTCTCGACAGCTCATCGGCGTCGTGAACAGCCGAAACGTGGACACGGTCGTGGAGCAGTACGCTGAGGATGCGACGTTCCAGGTGCCCAGCATGGAAACCCCGATCCATGGAAAGAACGCGATCCGTGCATTCTACACGGGCCGGTTCACCGCGTTCCCGGACTGGACCATCGACGTCACCAAGGTCTTCGTCTCGGGAGACGAGACGGTCGTCGTGAACTCGATTCACGGGACCCAGACAGGCCCACTTGTCATGACGGACGGCAAGTCGATCGCCCCGACGAACCGAAAGTTCGTCCAGGACCAACTGACCCGCCTGGTCGTCAACGCCCACGGCAAGGTTCAGTCGCTCCGAGCGTACGGGAACCCGGCCGAGGTCAACCACCAGCTCGGGATCTCGCCCAGCGAGCCGATCGCCTAGACCCTTTGGGTCTCCGACCCGGCTACGATTCCTAACCGCTTCCCCGGCCCGCAGGGCCGGGTCCGCCAACCCCACGCCCACTAGTCTCTTGCAGAACGTGAGCCGAGGAGACCGGCCTACCGAACGGAAAGTTCGGGAGGGAGTGTCACCCTCGCGACCGCAGCCCAGGGTCGCTGAGGTGATCCGGGTTCTTCCCAGGGTGCGGTCGACCCAGTCACGCTTCCGCGACCTGGCCAGAACCGATCTTGACGACTCGTCCCTTCCGCTCTTCGAGACCGTAGGCGACGAACCCTGCGGGAATCTTCACGACGATGACCCCACCCCGGCGGATGCCGCGAGCGAGCGCCAGGCCGATGCTCCGCAAACCGAATCCTTCCCCCAGAAGTTGGCCAAAGAGCTCTTCCCGGCTGATCGGGCCGCCGGCCTTCAAGACGACCCGCATCCGGTTTCCGCAGAGAGGCCGCGGTGCGGGGAGGGTCGCAGGACTCGCCGTTCTGCTCTGGCCCGAGGAAGCTCCCATCACATTGCTCGTACACCGGATGTCTTCGCAGACCTTAATCAGGCCCTCAATTCAGGTTCAGTCGAATGTCGGACCCCTGCCTTCAGTACTTTCCCTTCGAAGGGCCGGTTGGCCCAACAGAATGCCACCCGATTCGGGACATCACAAAGGGCGACCCGAAAGGAGGCACCGGATCCGCGGCCCGGTCGGTGGGTCCCGTTGAACCGGGCCGTTCCTGGCTCTCAGGCGTGCCTGCGTGTCCTTGCCCCCGGGTTTGACATCAGGACCCACTTCGTTAGTGAAATCGAACTAAGGTCGGGGCGAAATACCCCGAGACCCCAATGACGATCATGGCGAAGAAGAGTCGAGGCGGGAGGATGAACGCGGCGAAGATCCGAGCCGCGAAGGGCAAGGGCGGAAAGGGTATGGTAAAGAACCGGCCAGCGGGCCGGCACATCATGCGGACCTGAGTACTAACCTCAGATCTCGAGTGGGTCGGCTCACCCAACCAGGGTCGACCCATGCCCAGCTGGCCGGGGACGGTCAGCGCTACCGGCGGCAGTGGTCGCCGGTAGTCGGGCTCGATTACCGGGTCGGCGGGTGACGAATCATTGGTTCAGTACCACACGCGAGTGTGGGTTCATCGTTGAGCGTCCTAACGCAGTCTTGCTCAAGATGTTTGTATGGCACCGACACCGGGGCCCTCGGCCGGTCGCGCCGGGAAAAGTTGAGTGGGGGATTCCGTCGCGGGACCCACACGCGGGGCGTTAGAGCTTCCTTCGGCCCCCGTGGGGGGACCAAGCCACGTCAGGTAGCCCGGTGCCAGACCGCATAGCTAGGGGCCGCCCACGTCCTCCCGCACGATATACGTTAGCACGATCTGATTCCCGGCGGCGGATCGTCAGGGGAGGCGCGGGGCCAGTCCCCCCTCCGATTGAATTACCCGGGTCGATTGGGCCGTTCGCCTTGAAAGAAAAGAAGACGCCGAGCGTCGCCCCGGACTGGGCCGGGTACTATCGCTGGACCTTGGGTCGTCCCCCGCGAGAGCTGCTCCTTCGTGCGCTGGACCACGTGAACTGGGAGAAGAAGTCTTGGCGGGGAAGGACGGCCATCGACCTTGGCTGCGGCGCCGGCAACGACACGCTGGAGCTGCTGCGACGCGGCTGGCGCGTCCTGGCGATCGATCAACAGCCCGTCGCGTTGAAGGTTCTCTCCCGCCGCGTACCTTCTCGTCAACGACGTCTCCTCATGCTCCAGGCAGCCCCGATGGAGGGCCTTTCTCTTCCCGCGGCGGATCTGATCTATGCGAGCTTCTCGATCCCCTTCTGCGCTCCGGACCACTTCCACGCCCTCTGGGCGACCATTCAACGCGCCCTGGTTCCGGGGGGGCATTTCGCCGGACAGTTGTTCGGCAACCGCGACGAGTGGTTCGGCAAGCGACCCTTGAGCTTTCACTCGATCCGGCAGGTCCGCGCGCTGACCCGTGGCTATCAGGTCGAGCTTCTCCGGGAAACCGAGGAAGAGGGGCGATCGTTCGAAGGGCCGAAGCATTGGCACTACTTCGAGCTCGTTCTCGAGAAACCCGTTGCGCCCTAACGCGGTTTGGCCTCTGACGATCCCCGGTGCAAGGCGACGCCGTCCGAGGGAGAACGGCGGACCACATCGGGGCGGGGGGAATGGGTTGGCAGGCTCGTGGGTCCGTTACGGCCCTACTCGAACGGCCCGTCCTCCGTGAGCTCGAGCCCTTCGAGCTCCTCGTAGATCGGATATGTCGGCGTCCACTGAGTGGCATGGACCTGAGCCCGCAACTCTTCCGGCGGTGTTTGGAGGGCGTGACCGGTCCGCTGAGCTTCGAGCCCGACGGCCATGGCGATCTCTACCGCCAGGGACCGTAGCTGCGAGACGGGCGGGAGGAGCCGAGCGGATGGGTCCTTCTTGGCCGGGGAATGACTGGCGAGCGCCCGTGCCGCGGTGAGGATCATCCCTTCGGTGACGCGGTGAGCGCCGCTCGCCACGACCCCGAGTCCGAGTGCGGGGAAGATGTAGACGTTGTTGCACTGGGCGATCGCGATCGACCGACCCTCGAACTCGACGTTCGGAAACGGCGAACCGGTGGCGATCACGGCCCGGCCCTGGGTCCATTGGATGAGGTCCTCCGGTACCGCCTCGCTCTTCGTCGTAGGGTTGGACAGGGGCAGGATGATGGGCCGCTCGACCGCGCCCGCCATCTCCCTAACGATCGGCTCGTTGAAGGCGCTCGCGACCGTGGAGAGACCGATGAGGACGGTCGGATGGACCTCTCGGACCACTTCGGCCAGACTGACCCGCCGGGGGTCGGTCCACGCCCAGGAGGCGACCTCATTCCACGGCTTCGCGTAGGGTCTCTGCTGCGGCTTGAGCTCGGGCCGGTCCGAATGGACCAAGCCGCCGCGGTTGACCAGCCAGAAGCGCCGGCAGGCCTCATCGTCCGGCAACCCATCCTGGACCATCGCGGCCCGGATAGTGTCGGCCACACCCACGCCCGCCGATCCGGCACCGAAGATCACGACGCGTTGGTCCCGCAGCCCGGTGCGAGTGACGAACAGGGCCGACAGGATAGCGCCGAAGGTCACGGCGCCCGTCCCCTTGATATCGTCGTTGAAACAGAGCACCCGGTCGCTGTACTTCTCCACGATCGGTCGCGCGTGGTCCGCGCCAAAATCCTCCCACTGGAGGAACGTCTTGGGGAGCGCCGCGTGGACCGCCGTTACGAACCGGTCGATGAACTCGTCGTAGTCAGCACCCGTGATCCGCTCGTGGCGCCATCCTAGGTACTCGGGATCCCGGAGACGATCGAGGTTGTTCGTCCCGACGTCGAGCACGATGGGCAACGTTCGTTCCGGGCGAATGCCGCCGATCAGCGTGTAGAGCGAGAGCTTGCCGATAGGGATTCCCAGGCCGCCGACCCCTTGATCGCCGATGCCGAGGATGCGCTCGCCGTCGGTGACGACGATCACATCGACCTCGCGGTTCGGCCGATGCTCGAGCAGCGACGGGATCGAGTCCCGGAGCGGATACGGCACGAAAAGACCCCTCGGACGCCGGTAGATGTGGCTGAACTCCTGGCAGCCCTGAGCGACGACGGGGGTGTAGACCACCGGCATCATCTCCTCCATGTGGTCGAGAAGAAGGCGGTAGAACAGCACCTCGTTGGTGTCCTGGAGCGCCCTGAGGTAGATGTGCCGCTCGAGGTCCTCGGTCTTCCGTCGGAACGCCTCGTAGGCCCGGACCACCTGCTGGTCGAGTGTCTCGATCTGCGGGGGCAGGAGACCGTGCAGCCGGAGCGCGGTCCGCTCGACGTTCGTGAACGCCGTGGCCTTGTTGAGCAGCGGGGTCTCGAGGAGGTCCATCCCGCGCAGTTGAGGGAGAGGGGCCGGCTGTCCGGACTCTAGGCGGTGAAACGTATCTGTGGGCCGTGACCGTACGGCTTCCATGCGAATCGCTAGCATGCAGTTTGCAGATGTAGCCGCGGTCAACGCGGATTGACGTGCGGCCGGCACCGCGAACCGGGAGCATCGGGTTACGCTCGATCGGGGCCGTCCTTCGACCGCGAACTCGGGGGTCAGCCTAAGACCTGGAGGCGGCTCAGGGGAGATATGGAGTTCGACACGTTCACGGTGGTTCTGCTCGAGGCCCGGCCCGACGCGCCGGCGCTCGACGAGAAGAAGGCCGACGCCCTACAGGACGCTCACATGGAGTACCTGGCTTCGCTCCACGAGGCGGGTTCCCTCCAGGCCGCGGGGCCCTTCGTGTCTCCACCGGGAAGCTCGATCCGCGGGCTGATCG
>DATGZQ010000039.1:0-35179 GCA_035297125.1 Thermoplasmata archaeon | reverse complement strand
ATGCGGGTTCGACCGGAGCTGATCCGGTCCTTCGTCGCCGCCACCCACCTCTATGATTGATCAACTGACAATGCCGGCGGATCGGGTCAAGGGACGTTTCTCCTCGAGGAGTGTTAAGCTATTTCGGCCGGCATCAGTAGTTGCCGGAACTCGTCGTCGCTCAGCTCGATGTCGGCCGCTGCCAGGTTCTCCTCGAGGTGGGCGACCGACATCGTGCCGGGAATCGGCAGTATCACCGGGGATCTCTTGAGGAGCCAACGCAACGCGAGCTGCTGCGCGGTCACCCCGCGCCGGGCTGCCATTTCCCCGAGCGTCTTCGCTTCGACGAGCTTGCCGCGTGCGATCGGCGTCCAGGGAATGAAGGCGATCGAGTGAGCTTCGCAGTACTCGAGCACCTTTTCCTGTTCCCGCTCGAGAAAGTTGTAGCGGTTCTGCACCGAGACGATGGTCGCCACCCGTCGGGCCCGTTCGATCTCCTCGACCGTGACGTTCGAGACCCCGATCCGATGGATCCTACCCGCCTCCTGCATCTCCTTGAGGGCCCCGACGCTGGTCTCGATGGAGACCTTGGGATCGACCCGGTGCAACTGATAGAGCTCGATGCGGTCGGTCCTGAGCCGCCGAAGGCTGGCCTCGACCGTCTGTCGAAGGTACTCGGGACGGCCGTCCGCGCCCATTCCGTCCGGGGTACGAGTCATGCCGCCCTTCGTGGCCACCAGCACCCTCCGGGCGTCGCTTCCGAGGGTGTTGCCGATCGTCGTCTCGCTCGCGCTCGATTGGTAGACGTCCGCGGTATCGATGAAGTCCACGCCCAGCTCCACGGCCCGTCGGAGCAACGCGCGAGCCGGTTCGGTGTCCGTGAGACGATTCGTCCCGAGCCCCATCCGGTGCACCGACCGATCGCCGACCCGAACGGATCCGGCGCGGGCGGCCGAGACCTCGCGCGCCATGCCGGTTGCCTTTCTCGGGGAGTATATCATCGTTCGGCCCGCCGCACCCCCGGGGCCCTGCAGCGAACGGGTGGGCGGTCCTCCCGCGGTCCGTTCTGGATGGGGTCCCGGCGCCCGCTACGAAGGGGAAGGTGGACTGGTCGGGATTTGAACCCGAGCCCTCCGGTTTGCAAAACCGGCGATCTTCCGAACTGATCTACCAGCCCGCCCGGCGGCCACGGGCCGAGGGTGGGCTTAGCCTTTCGGAGCCGACCCCGCCCCGACCGCATCCCACGCCCGGTCGAGCTTTGGGACCGTCGCCCGCGAGCGGATCTCCGACGGGTCGACCCATTCGAAGGCCGTGTGCTCCCAGTCGATACGAACGTCGGTCGTTCCCACTCGGAAGAGGAACGGGTGGACGATGTAGACCTCCTGACCCGACCGGGCATACACCGTTCTCCCTTCTACCTCGAGCGACAGCTCGTTCCGTCCGATCCCCGTCTCCTCGGAGATCTCCCGATACGCCTGGGCGATCGGGGTCGGGTCCTCCAGGAACCCCGAGACCGCGGCCCACCGGCCTTGGAAGCTTCCAACACGCCCGGAACGGCGGAGAAGGAGGATCTTCCCGTCGTCCCGACGTAGGAATGCGGTCACCACGGGGTGCTCGGAGATCCCCTGAAGGGTCAGCTCGCCCCGGTCTCCGTCGACCTCCATCCGCTCCCCTTCGCGGAATAGGTCCCGGTCGAACCCGGCGATGACCGGCATTCCCGGTGGGGTTCCACCGACGAGCGGCGAGCCCTCCAGCACCACAGCCCGGACGCCGACCAGGTCTTCGGCCGGTGCGGGCCACCACACCGCGGGCAGTACGATCACCACCTCCGAGTCAGGAAGCCCTCCCCAATCCAGGGGGTCGTCGACCAGGTGGGTCTCGCCCCCGGCCCGGCCCGGCGCGAGCGGGATTCCCCGGAACGTCACGAAGGGACGAAACCACGGGAGGACTTCGATTTGTCGGGGACGTGGCGTCCGACCGGGCGGGAAACGCCTTCTACCTGGGGCCGGTCCTCGACGAGTTGAAGCTCAGCGCGTTCACGGTCGTGGACGACTACCCTACCGGCGCCCTCACCGGAGGGGACCGGCTGCTCGAGGTGGTTCGCCTCGCCGAGGTCGCGGACGCAAGCGGTCTTTCGACGCTCTGGGTCGCGGAGCACCACTTCCACTCCGGCGGGGTCTGCCCCTCGCCGCCGGTCCTCCTCGCAGCCTGCGGCGCGCGAACCCAGCGCATTCGGCTCGGGGCTCTGGTCAGCGTCCTTCCGTTCCATCGGCCGATCGACGTCGCGGAGGAGTACGCGATGCTCGACCGGTTGACCGGGGGGCGGCTCAACCTCGGCCTCGGCAGCGGTTACATCCCGATGGAGTTCGAGGGGTTCGGGGTCGACCCTGCTACAAAGCGCGAGCGGTTCGACGCCTCCCTCGAGACGGTGCTTGCCGCGTTCGCCGGAAAGGAGGTCCGGGCCGAGGGCGCGACGGCAACCCCGGTCCGACTGAACGTGCTGCCGGTACAGCGACCGCACCCACCCCTCTGGATCGCCGTCCAGCGCAGGGAAGCGATCACCCACGTCGCCCGACGCGGGGTCTCGGTGGCGCTCATCCCATACGCTACGCTCTCCGGCCCGGCCGAGCTGGCGGATGTGATCCGGGAGTTCCGCGAGAACCTGCCGGCGGGCAGCCCGGCGGAGGTGGCGATCGCGATGCATGTCTACGCAGGGGCGCGACCGGACGTCGCTCGGCAGGCGTTCCGGCGGTACCTCGAGAGCCGACTGCAGACGCAGTCCACGTTCTATCGCGAGAAGATGCAGCGCGACCCGCGCCACGCCTCTCCGGAAGCCATCGAGGAGAGCGGGTTCGCCGCGTTCGGGTCCCCGAAGCAGGTGGCGGAGAAGCTCGGAACGTTCGCGGACCTCGGCGTCGACGAGATCCTGGGGATCTTCGACTTCGGCGGCCTCGACCCCAGCGAGGTCCACAGTTCCGTGGCGACGCTAGGAAGGGTGTGGCGCCCGTCGGGGTCGGCGCACCCGGGACGACCTGCGCACGCCGCGTAGCGGACCGGGAGTGGGGTTCGCCCCCCGAACCGCCTTTAATCCGCCAGCGCATCGGCGCGCACGGTGGTTCGAATGGCGGAGATCCTGCCCGGAGTGCATCAGGTCGAAGGGGTCGATCCCTCTCCCGATTTTTCGACGCATGTTTATCTCGTGAAGGACAAGGGCTCTGGCTGGACCCTGATCGACACCGGGCTCCCGGGCGCCCACGCCGCGACCCTCGCGTACCTCGCGAAGATCAAGGTCGAGCCTACGGCCGTCAAGCGGATCCTCCTGACGCACCTCCACCGGGACCACACGGGCTCGCTGAAGGAGATGGCCGCGAAGACCCACGCGAGGACGTTCGCCCATTGGATCGAAGCGGCCTACATCGCCAACTCCCCGAAGTACGACGGCCCGGGCAGCCCGCCGGCCGAGGCGTTCACGGTGGATGAGACGTTCAAGGACGGGGACACGATCGACGCGGCCGGCGGCCTCATCGCCTACCACACGCCGGGCCACACGCCCGGGCACACCTCCTACTACCAGGCCGAGCGCAAGCTCCTCTTCTCGGGCGACCTGTTCTTCGGTGAAGGCGAGAAGGTCATCCTCACGCCCGCCGACTACACGCACCACATCCCCACCGCGCAGATCTCCGCGCGACGCATGAGCCAGCTATCGATCGAGTCTGTGCTGACCTACCACGGGGGGCCCGTCCTGAAGAACGGCGGCGGGGTCGTCCGGACCCTGGTCCACAGCTTCCGCTGAGCGCGGCCGGAGGCTCCGAGACACGACCGGCGACCCGGGCGCGCCCGGGTCGAGTGGGACTGGCCAGATTTGAACTGGCGTTTCGGAGTCCCGAACCCCGAAGGATGGACCAAGCTACCCCACAGTCCCTGTCGGGGCCCGACCACTCGGCCCCGCTATTTGAGGGTGCGCACGGCCCATCGCTCCGTCGGGTGTTTCATCACCCCTCCGCAAGGGGGTAGAGGTCGGCCGCCGTCTCCCTAACGTTCATGCCGGCCGCGGTCGCCGATTCTCCGATCCCGGGGCTCGCCCCCGTCGAGGACCTGACGTGGACCGTCCCCGGCCTCCGGGAGGACCCTACCCTCTGCCTGCGGTGCCGCTCGGCGCAACTCCTCTGCGGGAAACCCGTCTGTCCGATCCTGCTCAAGTATCGAGCGTTCTCGAGAACCCTCCCGATGGTCGGGGGGACCGACTTCGAGGGGAGCTCGCCGCCGGGGCTGTTCGTCGGTCGGTTCGGATATCCACGAGTTTCGATAGGACCGCTCTTCTCTCCGGAGCACGGGTCGACCGAGCTGTTCGATACCCCCGAGGAGTGGGTCGGACGATCCGTGGAGGAGGTCGTCGGTTTCCGTACGGGCCTCGTCCGTGGGACGATGCGCGTGAACGTCCTCGACGCCGAGAAGCCGATCCGGCTCCTCGAGCAGGTCCAGCTCCTCGGTCTCGCGGCGGAGTCGGTCGAGAGCGAGGCTACGTTCCGGAGGCCTCCCCGGGGGCGGATCGCGCTCTCGGACACCTCGCCGCCATTCGGCCCCTCGGCCCCGATCGAGAGCGTTCGGCTCGACGTACGACGCGTGGACCCCCAGCTCGACCGGCTGTCCTCTGACGTGCACGCGAACGCCCGCGTGGCCGTGACGGAACTCTACGGCCGGGGGGTTCGGGTCAGCCGAATCCAGAGGGCGTTCAGCGCCGGAACTCTCGGACGGGGCGGTCGCCGGAAGCTGGTCCCCACCCGCTGGTCGATCACGGCCGTGGACGACCTGATCTCGAAGCAGAACCTGGAACGCGTGCGCGACCTCCCCCAGCTCTCCGAGATCCTGCTGCATCGATACACCGCCCTCGACAACCGTTGGCTGGTCGTCCTTCTCCCCGGAGCCTACCGCTACGAATCGATCGAGGCATGGTACCCGAACACCCTTTGGAACCCGAGCTCGGGCAATGTCGTCATCATGGGCGACCACGAAGGGTACTACGGTCGGACCACCTACGCATCGATCGGGGGGTGCTACTACGCGGCACGCCTCGCGACGAGCGAGGGCCTCTTGGAGCGGGGTCGGCAGGCCGGGGTGGTCGTCCTCCGCGAGGTGCATCCCGGCGAGATCCTGCCGCTCGGCGTCTGGAATGTCCGGGAACACCTGCGGGCGGCCCTGCGGACTCCTCCAGAACCCCTGGCCACGATGGGGGAGCTGCTCCAACGGATCGGGTCGACGTTCGCCATCCCCCTGAACCGTTGGCTCGGGGCAAGCGCGGTACTTCGCGAGGCGAGGACCCAGCGTAGGCTGGACGCATGGCTCGAACCGGCGGCCTCGTAGGGTCGCCGAACGTTACCCGTACTTCAGGCCGCAGACGCCGCAGAACGAATCGGTCGCGAGCCTCGGGGCACCGCACTTCGAACACCTCGCGGGGACGCGCGGCGTGCCGCAGCCCCGGCAGAACGCATCGGACGGCTGGGTCGGGTGGCCGCACTGAGGGCACCGCTCCGCCGCGGCTACGGTCTCCGCGACATCGACCGGCGTGTCGCTCGTCAGGGGCGCTTCCGTTGCCTCCGGAGGCGCGCCGGCGGTGCGCGCAGGGCCCGGTGCCAGCGTCTCGACGCGGCCCCCCACCTCACGACGTCCCTTGAGAGCGAGCCGGAAGGCCTCGGTGTAGTCGGCGCGGTCGTAGGCAGCCTGAGCCGCCGCGCGGATCGCTTCCCCCCTCTTCGTGCCGCCCTGCTTGGTCCGGTCCCGCTTGGCGGTTTCGAGGTCGCGTTCGAGAAGTCCGAGCTCGAAGTGCGACTCGGCCCGGTTCTTGGGAACCTTCGAGACGGCGGTGCCGGGGAGATCCCCGTCGTTCGGTCCGGCGGCTGGCATCGCGACCGTAGGCCGGAACGGCGCTGGAACGGGAGAAGGCGTCGCGGCGGTCGGCGGCTGGGCGGGAGGGGCCGTCTTCGGGGCCTTGCGGGCCGCCACCAGGGTGTTGTGAGCGGACTGGGCTAGATCGAACGCCCGGTCGAACTGGCGGGTCCCGAACGACGACTCGGCGAGGCCGATGAGCTGGCGCGCCTGCGCCACGTCCCCCCCCTGCCTCTCGAGAAGGTCCGCTTCCGTGCGGGCCATCGCGAGTCGGTTGAACGCACGGTCGCTCGCGACCGCCGGGTCGTCCTGGCGCTTCTCCTGAAGACGCTCACGCCGTCGCCTGAGGTGGCGCATTGCGTAGAACGCGACCGCAAGTAGGACTGCGGTAAGAACGATCCCGGTGGCGAACGCGGCTTGCTCCCCGGTCGACAGGTCGGCCATCGCTAGATTCCCTTCCCTCCGTGGAACGCTTCCTGGAGTAGGATGGGAAGTGATTGCGAACCCAGGGTATTTAGAACGACCCGTCCGGGCCGCCTCGACGAGGGGGAGCCGGCCGTGCCGTCGGAGCCGGGCTCATCGGTCGTGGCACTAGCCCCGCTCGGCCGGAGGACCGGCGAAACGGCGGGGCGGACGGACCCCTCCCCGTCGGCTGAGGTTCAGAAGACGGTCAGCTTGTCCGTGAGCAGGCGGCGCGGGATCGTGTCGATCTGGTCGAACCATCCCTGGGCGACGCCTTCCACCTTGGCCTTGAGCGAGGCGAGCTTCACGCCGTTCGCGGGAAGGATCTGGAGGCTCGCGACCTGGGGCTGGTCGACGGGCTTCCCGATCTGGGAGAGGATCCGAACGTGGACCTCCTTCACGTCCCCGCCGGTCTCCTTGACCACGTCGTTCGCGATCAGGTTGCCGAGGAGGTTGTAGATCTTTCCGACGTGGTTCACAGGGTTCTTGCCGGCGGTCGCCTCGAGGCTCATCGGGCGGCATGGGGTGATGAGGCCGTTCGCCCGATTGCCCCGGCCGACCGAGCCGTCGTCCCCGGCTTCCATCGAAAGGCCCGTGACGGTGAGGTAGAATCGGCCCAGTTCGGGGTCGTCGGCCGTGTTGACGTCGATCGTGACCTCGCGTCCCGTGAACTTGGTGGAGAGGTCCATGAGCTTGTCGTGGATCTCCTCGCAGACGGAGGCGTATTCCGTCGGGTTGGCGATCTCGCTGTCGACCAGTGCGGCCGCGACCGTCAGATGGATCTTCTGGTCCTGGCGGTAGCCCATCACCTTGACGTCCTCCCCGAGGGCCTTCAGCTTCTTCTTGAGCTTCAGCGTGAGGAATCGCTCGCTCTCGAGCACCACCCGCTCGGTGTCGGAGAGCGGGGCGAACCCGACGCCGAACGACGTGTCGTTCGCGAGGACGGCCTTCTGGTCGAACACGCCCCGCAGGTCGACCGACCCCGAGCCGATACGACAGTCGAACTCGATGTGATGGTCGACGTCCAGGTGGCTGCAGACCGACCCGACGTAGTCGCGCGCGGCCTTGATGGCCACGTCACGGAACGGCAGCTTCTCCCCGTCCACCTCGGTCGTCGCCCGCCCGACGAGAAGACAGTAGATCGGAGCGGTCACACGGCCGCCCCCGAACTTCGGCTCGGACGCGCCACCGACCACCTGGGTCTCGTCGGTGTTGTGGTGCAGGATCTTGCCGAACTCGTCGAGGTAGAGCCGACTGAGGGCCCGGCTGACCGACTCCGAGACCCCGTCCGCGATGGAGTCCGGATGTCCGAGTCCCTTTCGTTCGACCAGCTCGACTGCCTGGTCCTCGATGTGCGTAGTGTGGAGCGGTTCGATCTGGATGTTCCGGCCCATGTGGGGGTCCCTTCGGTCGGCGGAGCCGGGGGTGGGTTTAACGGTTGCGCGAGCGAAGACGACGCACGCGAGCCGCCGGCGGCTCAGGCGTTGTGTCCGGCGAAAAGTTGCTTCGCCATATGAGGGCCGACGCTCTCGAAGCCCCGCGCGCGATAGTACTCCCGGGTGCCCACGGCGCTCGTGACAAAGACTCGGCCGAACCCCCGGTCCCGGGCGGCGTCTTCGGCCGCGGCCAGCAGCTTTCCCCCGAACCCGCGGTGCTGGTAGTCGGACGACCGGGTCGCCTGCCCCCCGACGGGCAGCTCGCGGCCCAGGACTTTGAGCTCGCGGATGACCGGCGCCGTGAGGCCGCCCACGGTGCTCTCGGAAGGGAACCGGAGGCGCAGGTACCCCGCCACGCAGTCCGACTCCGGTTCCTCGAACGCGATGAACAGCTCTGTTCCGCCGGCGGCCGAGTACTCGGTCCGGGTGAGCCGGAAGCCATCCAACGGCGGCGACGACCGACGCCCGGCCTCGCGGCACCTCAGACACCGGCAGCGGCCGCCCTCCCGCTCCAGTCGCGCGAGCGCGATCTGTCGAAGGTTTCCCGACCGGACTCCCGCAGCGATGAGACGGGCGGGGATGTCGCGCTGGATCCGATGGATCCGGACCCAGGGTGGCAGTTCCCTCTTCATCGAGGCAAGAAGGTCGGCAGCGATGGCCGTTTCGTACGGCCGGTACCGGCCGACGCGCCAGTCCTCGAACAGCGCCGTTCCGGGCAGCACGAGGGTCGGATAGATCTTCAGGAAGTCCGGCCGGAAGTCGGGGTCGCTCCAGAGGCGACGGAAGTCGGAGAGGTCGCGGTTCGGGTCCATTCCGGGGAGACCCAGCATGAGGTGGTATCCGATCTTCAACCCCCGATCGCGCGCCTCCCGGGTCGCCCGGGTGACGTCCCCGACATCGTGGGCGCGCCCCACCGCTGTGAGGACGTCCTCGTGGAGGCACTCCACTCCAATCTCCACCCGGGTCACGCCCGCGTCAAGAAGGAACGGGAGGACCCGCCCGTCGCACCAATCCGGTCGGGTTTCCACCGTGAGCCCGACTACCCGGTGGGAGCCCTGCTCGTTGCGGACCTGGGCCTCCGGGAGGGATGTCGACCGAGCGCCGTTCAGCCCGTCGTAGATCCCCCGGAAGACCTCTTCCTGGTACCCTCGGGCGCGCGCGGGGAACGTGCCGCCCATCACGATCACCTCGACCTTCGAGGTCGGATGGCCGATCTCTTCGAGCGCAGCGATGCGGTGGCGGGCGATCGCCTCGGCATCGAAGTGGAACTGTGCCCCGCGCAGGGCGGACGGCTCCTCTCCGGTGTAGCTCTGGGGGCTGCCGTTCTCCAGGCCTCCGGGACAGTAGGTGCACCGCCCGTGAGGACAACGGGCGGGGGCGGTCATGACCGCGACCACCGCTACCCCCGACAGCGTTCGGGTCGGCTTGCGAGCGATCCCGCCCTCGTACCGTTCGCGGTCCGAGGGGGACTGCCCCCGAAGCCATTCGACGTTGGAGGGGACCCGGACCCCGGGCGTAAGCTTCATCGACGCGAGCTTGGCCCGGTGGAGCCCCCCGGGGGACCCCGGGTCGTCTACCGACGCATCCACGGGCGGCTCTCTCCCGTCACGACGTAGGGAGCGTGGCGAAGCTCGGCGACGGTTCGGGAGCCGGTGAGGAACATCGCAACCTTGAGCTCGTGGACGAGGGTCTCGAGTTCCGCCTTCGTCGCCTCGAACCCCGTGGACGCCGCGCGGAGCACGCCCGCGGCGGTCCCCGCGGCCGTCGCCCCGAGCGCCACGGCCCGGGCCACGTCAAGACCCGACCGGATCCCACCGCTCGCGATCACCGGGAGCCCGAGCGGAACGAGCTCGACCACCGACACCGGCGACGGGATCCCCCAGTTCCAGAACGTCTTTCCGACGCGCGCGTCGCGCTCGGCCCCCTGGTCGACGGCACGGTAGTACTCGACCGCGGCGAAGGACGTCCCACCGGTCCCGCTGACGTCGAACGCGCGGACGCCTCGGTCGCGCAGGGACTCGGCGACGGAACGCGAGATCCCGGCGCCCGTCTCCTTCACGAGGACCGGGAACGCTTTCGCGAGCTCTCCGATCCGCGCGAGGCACCCCCTGGCCCGCCGGTCCCCTCCGGGTTGTACCATCTCCTGGAGGAAGTTGAGGTGGATGGCGAGGACGTACGCGTGGATGAGTTCCATCGCCGCGCGCACCTCGTCGGGGCCGACCGGCTTGTCGCCGGGGTTTTGCTGGATGATCTGGGGGGCGCCGATGTTCGCGAACTTGAGCGGAACGGCGTGCCGCGCGACGCACGAGTAGCTCTCGGGGTACTGGCCCTTGAGCACGGCGGCCCGCTCGCTTCCGACGCCCAGCGCGACCCCGACCTCGGCGGCCGCGCGCGCGAGATTGTCGTTGATCTTCGCGGCGTCCGGGAACCCTCCGGTCATCCCCGTGATGACGATCGGGGCCCGGAGCTTGTGCTCGAGAAGCGTGACCGACGGGTCGATCTCGTCGAAATCGATCTCCGGAAGCGCCCGGTGGACGAGCTGGATGTCGTCCCAGTAGCGGTACCGGCCCTCGACGTCGCGTCCGAGCACGACCTTCACGTGCTCTGCTTTTCGGTGGCTCAGGTCGAGCCCCTCCCGGTCCGGACCCTTAGCGCGGTCTCGCGTGGGCCCAGCTGCCATAGACCGCTTCCCCTCGGATCGCACGAGAGAGGGCTCCATCCGTCAGTCCGCTAATAAGAACTGCGTCCACGCCGAAGCGAGCGATCGCGCACATCGCGAGGGCCTTTCCCCGGATGCCACCCGTCACGTCGGGAGTCCGACCTTCGCTTCCCAGGCTTTGGGCGATCTCGTCGGTGACCTCGGGGATGAGCGGCCGCTGGCCCGATCGTCCCGGTCCGAACACGCCCTCGACGTCGCTCGCGAAGATCACGCGCGCGGGATGAAGGATCGGCACGAGCTCGGTCGCGATCGTGTCCGCGCCGAGGATGGAGAACCCCCAGGCGTCGTCGGGGACCACATCCCCGAAGGAGACCGGCGTCATCCCGCCCTCGAGCACGGACTCGATCGGGCCCGCGTCGAGCTCTACCGGACGGCCCTCCCGGTTCCGGGCATGGGTCGAAAGGGGGACGGAGAACGGCGCGCCTCCGGCGCGAACAAACTCCCGGAGCACGGTGAGATGCAATCGTCGGATCTCCCCGGCGACGATCGCCGCCCCCCGGGCTCTGTCGGAAGGGACTGCGCCGCCCTCGGGAGCCCGGTTGAGACCGAAACGGAGAGCCCCGGAGTGGCCGAACGAGCCTGCGCCGTGGAGGAGCACGACCCGCTGGTCCGCCACGCTCGCGATCTCACGGCAGAGCCGCGCCAGCACTTTTGGTCGAACCCTCTCCTCCTCACGCTTCCGGGTGATCAGGCTGCCACCGAGCTTGACGAGAACCGGCGGCCGCGGGTCGACCGTCACCGATTCCATGCCGGCGACCCAGCCTAGGCGTGCTCGGGGCCGCTGGCCCGGGTGAACAGGAGGTACGCCCCGACGACCACGGCGAGAAGGCTTGCGAAGAACAGCCAGGAGAAGTCCGAGATCAGCCAGTAGGCAGTCCCCAGCAGCCCCGCGCCGACAAGGACGGCCGCGCCGATCAGGAGGAGGATCCAGCTCGAGTTCGTACGGGCGCTATCGTGCGAGACGGGGGCGGTCTCCTGCCCGGACATCGAGCCGCTCGAGAGCCACCCGCCTTCAAATCGGTTGGGTCGTGTCGCGCCGGGCGCGTGCTCCACCCTCGCAGGGTCCGGAGGCGTGGAACGGCGACCGAAGGCGATTCTCGTTACAAAAGATAGATATGGCCCCCTCACCTGCGACCTTCGCCCGCGGCCAGGGCAGGTCTGAAGTGTCACCATATCCCGAAGACCTCCCGGAGGAATCTCCCTCGAGAAACGCCTCGCAAGGCGCGAGCAACCCCGCGGTCGCGCCCGTCGGAGACCGCGCCACCGGCGCGAGCCCCCTGGGCGCGTCGGCCTCTCCTTCGGCTGCGCCCCCGGCTTCCGGTGGGAGCTCGGCCACCGAGTTCCTGGACGCCATCCTGCAGAACACGAGCGTTCTCTTCCGTGGGAGCCGCGAGGTCCTGCGGGACTCCTACGTGCCGAGCCGCCTCCCGCACCGCGAGGAGGAGATCCGCAAGGTCTCGGAGGTGCTGGGGCCGGCGTTGCGGGGGGACCTCCCCTCGAACCTGCTCGTCTACGGAAAGATCGGTACCGGGAAGACCGCCGTGGTCGCCCAGGTCCGTAAGGACATCCAGCGACGCGCCGAGCAGTCGAAGAACGTCGCGTTCGTGACCCTCAACTGCGGCAACATCGACACGGCCTACAGCCTCCTTCAGACGATCGCCAACACGTTCGCGCGCACCGAGGCGGACCGGATCCCTACTGGGTGGTCCCTCGATCGCGTACAGGCCTCGATGCGTCGTCTGATGGACGACCGCGCGGGCACGATCATCCTCGTCCTGGACGAGATCGACCGGCTCGTCGCGCGCAGCGGGGCGACCGTCCTCTACACCCTCAGCCAGCTGAACACCGAGCTCGAGACCGCCCGTCTTTCCATCCTGGGGATCTCGAACGACCTCAAGTTCACGAACAGTCTCGATGCCCGCGTCCGCAGCCGCCTCAACGAGGAGAAGATCGTCTTCCACCCCTACAACGCGACGCAGCTCCAGGATATCCTCCGCGACCGCGCGAAGGAGGCGTTCAAGGAGGACGTGATCGACCCGGGGGTCGTCGAGCGGTGCGCTGCGTACGCCTCGCTCGAGAACGGGGATGCCCGTCGTGCGCTGGCGCTGCTGCGGCTCGCCGCCGAGATGGCCGAGCGCGACCACGCGAAACGGATCACCCCCGACCACGTGGTGAAGGCGAAGAACCGGCTCGAGCAGGACATCATCCTCGAGTGCTGCCGCACGCTGCCCCCGCACTGTAAGGTCCTCCTCTACGCGATCCTCCAGCTGTTCGAGCGGCGACGGAACGGGGTCCTCACGGGCGAGGTCTACGACAGCTACCGCCGACTGGCCGAACGCCTGGGCCTCCAGCCGCTCCACTCCCGGTCGATCTCGAACTACGTCTCCGAGCTCGAGACCCTCGGGCTGATCCGCGCGACCATCGTCTCACGCGGCCGCGGGGGACGCACCCGGGAGATCATCGTGGATGTGCCGATCTCGGAAACGATGCCCGCTCTCGAGGAGGACCCGCTGATCGCTCCGGTCGGACGGCCGCGCAGCCGCGGCCAGACCCTCCTCACGAACTTCGACAACCCCAACCGGACCGGGCCCCTCTAGGGGCGCCGCCGGGCCCGTCACGCCGTCGGGGTCTCGACCGCCTCTTGGACGACGTGCTCCGTGGCCCGCGCGCCCCGGCGGGCCCTTTCCCGCTTCAGCTCGCGGAGGTCCTTGTCCAGGTCCCGGAGCTCCCGCGCCGTCCGGTTGATGCGAACGCGGACGATCTGTTCGACCGCGGAGATCTCGCGCTCGAGCTGCTCGTCCGACGCTCGGAACGGCGTCATCGCGAAGACTCGGTGTCGATCTGGGCCTTCTGAAGCTTCGACGAGAAGTCGACGAAGACGGTCTTGATCTCGGTGAACTCGTCGATCGCCACGCTGCCCGCCTCCCGGCCGCCGTTCCCGGTGTTCTTCACGCCGCCGAACGGGAGCTGGACCTCGGCCCCGATGGTCGGGGCGTTGATGTAGGTGATGCCGGCCTCGAGGTCGTGGATCGCCCGGAAGGCCCGGTTCACGTCCCGGGTGTAAATGGCCGAGGAGAGGCCGTAGTCCACATCGTTCGCGACCCGGACCGCCTCCTCGTAGGTCCCGACCCGGATCACGGAGAGCACCGGCCCGAAGATCTCCTCCTTCGAGATCCGCGTTCCGTGCTTCGTCTCGAAGATCGTGGGCTCGAGGAAGTAGCCCCGGTCGTACTCCCCGCCGGTGAGCTTCTTGCCCCCGCACCGGAGCTTTGCCTCCTTCTTTCCGATCGCGATGTACTCGAGGATCTTCCGTTCCTGGTCCGCGGACGCGACCGGCCCCATGCCGGTCTTCGGGTTCAGGGGGTCACCGACCGTGAACTGTTCGAGCCGCTCGACCAGCATCTCGAGGAACGTCGCGTAGACCTTCTCGTGGACGATGAGCCGGCTCGTCGCCGTGCACCGCTGGCCCGACGTCCCGAACGCTCCGAACAGGACGCCCTCGAGGGCGAGCGGAAGGTCGGCGTCGTCCATCAGGATGACCGGGTTCTTCCCGCCGAGCTCGAGGTGGACCATCTTCAGCCCCTCGGCGCCGAGCTGGTAGACCTCCCGGCCCGTTTCAACGCCGCCGGTGAACGAAACGGCCCGCACGTTGGGGTCCGAAACGAGCGCGTTGCCCACGATGCTTCCCGCTCCGGTGACGAAGTTCAGCACGCCGGGTGGCACTCCGGCGGCCTCGTAGACCTTCACGACCTCGGCGCCGCAGCGGGCGGTGTTGGACGCCGGTTTCAGGACGACCGTGTTGCCCGAGATCAGCGCGGCGGCGATCTTCCAGTTCGGGATCGCGGTGGGGAAGTTCCACGGGGTGATGCAGACGACGACCCCCTTCGGTTGCCGCACCGTCATGCAGAACTTGGAGCGCAGCTCGGAGGGGACGGTCTCGCCAAACAGCCGGCGTCCCTCGCCGGACATGTACTCGATGAAGTCGATCGACTCCTGGACGTCGCCGAGGCCCTCGCCTATGACCTTGCCCATCTCGGTGGTGACGAGCCGGCCCAGCTCCTCCTTCCGCTCCCGCATGATGCGGGAGGCCGTGAGGAGGATCTCGCCGCGCTTGGGTGCGGGGGTGTCGCGCCAGCCGGGGAACGCCTTCTTGGCGGAGGCGACCGCTCGGACGGCGTCCTCGGCGGTACCCGAGACGAACGAACCCACGGGTTCCCGCGTGGCCGGATTCCGCGTCTCGAATCGCTTCGCCTTGGGCGGCGCGGCCCACCGACCGTCGATGAAGAGTCCGTAGCTGGCTTCCATGGAACACCTCGGAGCGCCCTCGAAGTCCCGAACCCCCCACGAGGCTACATAGGCGTTTGCGGGAGGCCCCGGTTCGGCTTCCGGGCGGGGCACAAAGACTTTCGAGGCCGGCTCCTAGGGCCGTTGCCGTGATCGACCTCGAACTGCTCCGAAAGGAACCCGCGCGGGTGGAGGAGAACCTCGGGCGACGGAGGAATCCCGAGTACCTGCGCCTCCTCGCGGAAGCCCGGGAGAAGGACGCGGCGTGGCGGGCCTGTCTCCTCGAGGCGGACCGGCTGCGGAAGCGCCGGAACGAGCTCAGCCGGGGCATCGCCGACGCGCGGTCCAAGGGGGAGCCATCGGCCGCCCTGGACGCGGAAGCGAAGGCAATCCCCCAGTCGGTGAAGGGGGTGGAGGCCCGGGAAGGCGAGCTGCTGCAGGCCCGCGACGCGCTGCTGCGGCGCCTCCCCAACCTGCTCGACGACTCCGTCCCGTTCGGCAAGGACGATTCGGAGAACGTCATGATCACGACGTGGGAGGAACCCGCTCAGGGGGTTGCGGGACTCAAGCCGCACGGGGAGATCCTGGAGGCCCTGGGCATGGCGGAGTTCGACCGGGCCCACCGGGCGAGCGGCGCCGGATTCTACTACCTCAAGGGACCGATCGTCCTGGTCGACCTCGCCCTCCAGCGATTGGCCCTCGACATCCTCTCGGAACGCGGGTTCACCCTCGTGAGCCCACCCTACATGCTGCGCCGGGCTCCGTACGAGGGAGTGACGGACCTCGCGGACTTCGAGAACGTGATGTACAAGATCGAGGGCGAGGACCTGTACCTCATCGCCACGAGCGAGCACCCGTTGGCGGCGCTGTACCAGGGCGAGATCCTGGACGAGGACCGTCTCCCGATACGGCTCGCGGGGGTCAGTCCGTGCTTCCGCAAGGAGATCGGAGGGCACGGGGTCGACCAGAAGGGCATCTTCAGGGTCCATCAGTTCCAGAAGGTCGAGCAGTTCGTCTTCTGCCGCCCGGAACAGTCCCCCGCCCTCCACGAGGAGATCCGCGAGAACGCGGAGGAGGTCTTCCGACGCCTCAAGGTCCCGTACCGGGTCGTGAACGTCTGCACCGGCGACGTCGGGACGGTCGCCGCGAAGAAGTACGATATCGAGGCGTGGTTCCCGCGGCAGCAGGCCTACCGCGAGGTCGTCAGTTGCTCGAACTGCACCGACTACCAGGCCCGCCGGTTGGGGATCCGCATGGGCAAGGCGGGCCGGCCCGGCAAGCTCGTGCCCCACACGCTCAATTCCACGGCTGTGGCCACCTCCCGAGCCCTGGCGGTGGTCCTCGAGCAGTACCAGCAGCCCGACGGGTCGGTGAGCATTCCCGACGCCCTCCGGCCGTACCTCGGGGGACGCAAGGAGCTCATCGCGGAAGGCGCGCCACGGTGATCCGGTCGTCGGCCGTTCGGCCCGGACGAGACCCCACGACGGGGGTCGAACGCGTCCCTCTGCGCCTTCCCGGGCCAAAGCGCCTAAGCACTACCAACGGCTCGCGCGACCTCGAGGGGCCCCGGTGAGCAACCAGCGCGTCCTCGACGATTTCTCTAGCGAGGGGCCGCTCGCTCCGCCCCGGCCCGCCGCGGCAGGCCGCCCCCACCCACCCGAGCTCGTCGGCACCTGGAAAGTGGCGAACGGGATGATCGAGCACCCGTACCTGCGTCCCGGCCTGCTTCGGGCCCTTCCCTTCCAGGTCGACCTCGCCCGGATCGGCCTGTCGCAGGACCTTCTGGTCGTTCTCCCCACGGGCCTTGGAAAGACGGTGATCGCCGCGTTGGTCGCGGCGGAGGTGCTTCGCCGGGCGCCGGGAAAGGTTCTCGTCCTCGCCCCGACCCGCCCGCTCGTCCAGCAGCACTCCGATTCGTTCGCCCGCTGGCTCGTCCCGATCCGGTCGGCCCGGTTCACGGGAAGCGTGAAGCGCCCGATCCGGGAAGGGAGCTGGTCGGACGCGGACATCGTCTTCGCGACGCCCGAGATCGTCGAGAACGACCTCAAGGCGGAGCGGTACGCACTGGACGAGGTTGCTCTGATCGTCTTCGACGAGGCCCACCACGCCGTGGGAAAGTACGTCTACGTCCCGCTCGCGCTGAGGTACCGCGAACGGCGGCCCGTGGGGGGCCGGGTCCTGGGGCTGACCGCTTCCCCCGGCGGGAAGATCGAGCATATCGAGGAGGTGGTGGGCGCCCTCGGGGTGGAGCGGATCGAGGCCCGCTCGAGAGAGGACCCCGGGGTCGCGGAATACGTCCAGGCGGTCGATGTCGAGTACGTCTGGGTCGACCTCTCGGCGAGCGCCGAGCGGATCCGGGTCGGGCTCGAGGCTGCGGCGCACGCCACGGCCCGAAAGCTCCAGACGATGGGCTACCTCCGGAAGAAGCCGATCGCCTCGCTCTCGGTAAAGGACCTGATCGCCCTGCGGGCGGAGATCTTCGCTCGCCCCGGTCCGATGGTCCGGCGGTTCGGGCCGCTCTTCCACCAGCTCGTCCTACTGCATCTTCACCACGCCCAGGAGCGCCTCGAGACCCAGGGTCTCGAGCCGTTCGTTCAGTACGTGGAGCGGGTCCAGGGCAAGGAGAAGAAGAGCCGGGGCGACGCCGCGTTCCTGAAGCTTCCCGAGGTCGTGGAGGGCCGAAGGATCGCCGAAGAGTCCAAGCGGAACACCCTCGAAAAGTCCCATTCGAAGCTGGACGCGCTCGTCCGAGTCGTTCGCGAGACCTTGGCGAAAGCATCGGACCACCCCCCACGGGTGCTCGTCTTCGCGCAGTACAGGGACACCATCCCGACGATCCAATCGGCGCTCGAGGCCGAGGGATGGACCGTGGGGCGGTTCGTGGGCCAGGCGACCCGCGACAAGGACGACCCCGGGATGAACCAGAAGGAGCAGGCGCGCATCCTGGGCGGATTCCGGGCGGGCCGGTTCCCCGTCCTGGTCGCGAGCAGCGTCGCGGAAGAGGGGCTGGACGTCCCCGACGTCGACCGGGTCGTCTTCTTCGAGTCCGTCCCCAGCGAGATCCGGGCCATCCAGCGAAGGGGACGGACCGGGCGCAGCTCGATCGGGAGCGTCACGGTCCTCCTGACCCGGGCGACGAGGGATGTTCGATACCAGGTGGCCGAGGCCCGCCGGGAGAAGGCGATGCACCGCATCGTCCGACGTCTTTCTTCGGAGGCGCGGGCCGCCGAAGCCGGCCGTAAATCCGGCCAGAAGAGGGACGCCGCCGAGGAGCCGGCGGCGAGTAAGGACGCCGTATAATGATTCTCGCGGACGCGGAGCGATGGGTCCTCGTCGGCGATGCTAAATAGCCACTCCCGGGTCCAACGCCTCGGCACTCGATGGGCCTGCTGGCAGCACTCGCGCAGAACCTCGGCTTGGTCGCGCTAACGGTCTTGGCGCTGGCCCTGAGCGGCTATCTCGCCTATTCCATGCTCCACCCCGAGCGGTTCTGAGCCGGACAGGACCCCGTGTTCGACCTGAGCTCGCTCTGGGACGTCATTGTCCTCATCGCCTTGGTGGCCGCGCTGGCCCCGTGGTTCGGTGGCTACCTCGGCCGCATTTACATGGACCGGCCCATGGCCGGCGACTCGGTCCTGCGGCCGATCGAGTCGGCCATCTACCGGGCCCTCGGCACCTCGCCCCGGAAGCCGATGCGCGCGGGGGAGTACTTCCTCGCCCTGCTCGTCGTGAACGCCCTGACGTGCGGTTTCCTGTTCGTCTTCTTCTTTTTCCAATCCGCCCTCCCGATGGACGGGACCGGCGCCCCGGGGATGACCTGGGACCTCGCGTTCCACTCGGCCGCGAGCTTCACGACGAACACCGATTTCACGCACTTCATCAACGAGTCGCAGCTCAGCCTAGGCTCGCTGGTCATCGCCTGGCCGGTCGCCCTGTTCGTCTCGGCGGCGACCGGCCTCTCGGTGATGGCGGCGATGGTTCGGGGCCTGGTGCGCCGGGACGGCACTATCGGCAACTTCTACGTCGACATGGTCCGTACGATCACCCGACTTCTCCTCCCCCTCGCGATCCTCTTCGCGGTGATCCTCGTTCTCTTCGGCGTCCCGCAGACGTTCACCAATACGGTCACCGCGTACCCCCTCACCGGCGGAACCCAGACGATCTACCTGGGCCCCGTCGCCTCGTACACCTCGATCACGCTGTTGGGGACGAACGGAGGGGGGTTCTACTCCGCGAACGCCGCCTCTCCGCTCGCCAACCCGTCCGCGATCTCGAACCTGTTCGAGGTGTTCGTGATGATGCTGATCCCGTTCTCCACCCCGTTCGCATTCGGGCACATCGTGCGAAAGCGGGCCGAAGCATGGCCGTACGTCGGCACGATCTTCATCGTCTTCGTGGTCGCGCTGGGACTCTTCCTCGCGTACCAGTTCGCGAGTAACCCCGCGGTCGGGTCGATCCCGGGTCTCGGACCGCAGATCGGGGGTTACCCGGTGGGTCAGGAGACCCGGTTCGGCCTCCCCGAAGGGTCGCTGTTCCAGGTCGTCAGCGTCTACTCCAACGTGGGGGCGAACAACATGCAGATCGGAGCCCTGGCTCCGGTCAGCCAGCTCGTGCTGCTGTTCGGCATGTTCACGCAGAGCACGCCGGGCGGCGAGGGCACCGGGTTCGGCATGCTGCTCCTGTTCGCGGTGCTCGGGATCTTCGTCGGCGGCCTGATGGTCGGTCGGACGCCGGAGTACCTGGGGAAGAAGATCGGAACGGGGCACGTCCGCTGGTCTGCGCTCGCACTCCTGAGCCATCCGGCGGCGATCCTCGTGCCGTTCGCGGTGGCGATCCTGGGCGGGTTCGTCACGGTGTCGTCAGGTTCGCTCCCAGCGACCGCCCACACGTTCACCTCGGTCCTCTACGAGTTCACTTCCGAGTCCGCCAACAACGGGAGCGCCCTGGCCGCGAGCGGGTCCAGCTCCTTCAACGACGCGACCCCGTTCTTCAACGTCGCCGGGGCGGCCGTGATGCTGTTCGGCCGGTTCGTCCCGATCTATGCGATGCTGAAGGTGGGAGGGATGTTCTCCGAGCAGGCGCCCCTCCCTCCCGGCCACGGCACGCTCCAGACGGCGAGCCTCACATTCACCGTCTACATCACGCTCTTTTTGATCATCGTCACGGTCCTCCTCTTCCTGCCCGTCATCGCGATGGGACCTCTCGCCCAGATCGTCGGAGGAAGCTAGGATGTCCGCCTCCGGCGCCCACGTCCCGGTGCGGCGCGCCCCGCATACCTCGGTCGTCCGGGTGCTCTCCGACTCGATCCGCATGTTCCACCCCCGGGCGCAGATCCGCTCCCCGGTGATGTTCTGCGTCTACGTGCTGTTCCTCTTCCTGGTCGTCCTGACCCTGGTGCCCAGGGCGTTCCCGGACATCGCCCGGACGTACGACGCGGGCTACTACCTCTGGGTCTCGATCATCCTGTTCCTCACCCTCTGGTTCGCGAACATCTCGACGTCGATCGCGGAAGCCCAGGGGCGCGCCCGGGCCGACTCGCTGCGCGAGATCCGCAGCGGGGTGCGCGCGCGCCAGGTGCTGCCCGACAGCACGGTCCGCTGGGTCCCCTACGACCTTCTCCACGTGGGCGATACGATCGAGGTCCGGGCGGGGGAGCCGGTGCCGATGGACGGCGACGTGATCCACGGGGCGGTGCTCATCGACGAATCGATGATGACCGGCGAGTCAGCGGCCGTGACCCGGGAGAGCGGGGGCGACCAGACGAGCGTCCTCGGAGGGACCCAGGTGGTCCAGGGCACGGCGCGGGTTCGGGTCACGGCCGCCAGTGGCGGCTCGTTCCTCGACCGGTTGATCCACCTCGTGGAGGGGGTGGGACGGGAGACGACTCCGAACGAGCTCGCCCTCATGGTCCTCCTCTCCGCCCTCACGATCTCGCTCTTCGTCATCGTCGTGACGTTCGTCTACCTCGCTGATTTCACCAACATCATCGTCATCGACCTCGCTACCATCGTCGCGCTGTTCGTCTGCCTGATGCCCACCACGATCGGCGCGCTCCTTCCCGCGATCGGCATCTCGGGGATCAACCGCACCGCCAAGGCGAATATCATCGCGAAATCGGGGAAGGCGGTCGAGGCGGCCGGCGACCTCGACGTCCTCATCCTCGACAAGACAGGGACGATCACGGTCGGGAACCGGCTCGCGGTGAAGTTCATCACCGCCCCGGACGTGTCCATGCAGGAGCTGGTCGAGGGAGCGCTCCTTTCCTCCAGCCTCGACGACACGCCCGAGGGGCGCTCTATCGTCCGGCTCGCCGCTCGCCGGAACGTCCCGACCCGCCGTCTGGAGAAGGACACGTTCCGGGTGCTCCCGTTCACCGCGGAGCGCAAGATGAGCGGCGTGACCCTGCCCGACGGTTCGGAGGTGTTCAAGGGGTCGACCGAGGCGATGGAGGCGTACGGAGCCGTCCTCCCGCCCCAGCTCCATGATGAGGCTGCCGCGGCGTCGAAGGAGGGGATGACGCCCCTCGTCATTTCCCTTCAGAAGAAGCCCCTCGGCCTGGTCCTCCTCAAGGACGTCGTGAAGCCCGGCATTCGCGACCGGCTTCGTGAGCTGCGGGCGATGGGCATCCGGACGATCATGTGCACCGGCGACAACCGCCTCACCGCGGCCGCCATCGCCCGCGAGAGCGGGGTCGACGACTTCGTCGCCGAGGCGAAACCCGAGACGAAGCTCCTGCTCGTCGAGCGGGAGAAGGCTCAGGGCCGGTTGGTGGCGATGTCCGGGGACGGCACGAACGACGCCCCGGCGCTCGCCCGGGCCGACGTGGGGCTCGCGATGAACAGCGGCACGGGGGCCGCGAAGGAGGCGGGGAACATGGTCGATCTCGACAACGACCCAACAAAGCTCATCGAGCTCGTCTCGATCGGCAAACAGCTACTGATCACGCGCGGCGCCCTCACGACCTTCTCGATCACGAACGACGTGGCGAAGTACTTCGCCATCATCCCCGCGATCTTCATCGCCTCCGGGGCCGGAGCCCTGCCCGGGATCTCGGTGATGAACGTCCTCGGCCTCACAAACCCCCAGTTCGCGGTCCTCGCTGCACTGCTGTTCAACGGCCTCATCATCCCCTGTCTGATCCCCCTCGCGTTGATCGGAGTACCGTTCCGTCCCCGTAGCGCCATCGAGCTGCTCCGCCGGAACCTTGTCTACTACGGGTTCGGCGGGCTCGTGAGTGCGTTCGTCGGGATCAAGCTGTGTTACCTCTTCATCGCTTGGTTCGCCGGCGTTCCGGGTGTCGCGGCGCTGGGCGTTGCGGTGGGCCACATTCTCCCGCTCGGAGGGCTGTGAGCGCATCCCCCGGCCCGGGCTCCGGACCTGCTTCGCCTCCCCCCCGGGCCCACTCCGTGGCGGGCCACCTTCGGGCGGGAGTCGTGTTCCTGGTGCTCGTCCTCATCATGGCGGGGTTCGGCTATCCGGCCGTCGTCACGGGGATCGCGAGTGTGATCGACCCCGGAGCGGCTGACGGCTCCCTGATCCACTACCCCAACGGGACCGTGGAGGGCTCATCCGCGATCGCCCAGAACATGAGCACGGGCACGCTCGGTCCGGACCTCTTCTGGGGGCGCCCGTCGCTCACCGACTACAACACGACGCTCGGCGCAGATTCGCCGCCGGGACCGACCGACCCCGCGCTCGGGGCGTTGCTGAACGAAACGATTGCGTACATGAAGCTCTACGGCACCTTCGCGGTGAACGCGACGCTCCCGTTCTGGTGGGTGGCTCCCTCGGCCTCGTCGGTCGACCCCGACGTTGTGCCCCAGGCGGTTCTGGTTCAGGTCCTCCGGGTCGCCGCCAACAACAGCCTTACCGTGGGGTTCCTTACGGGCTTCGTGAACGACCACATCGTCCAGCCGATCGCTCCGGACGTGGGGGTGGCGTACGTGAACGTTCTCGAGCTCGACATCGCGCTCCTCGAATACACCGGCAATCCTGCGTGGTGAGCCATGTACCGGAAGATCCTCGTACCCGTCCAGGAGCCGTCCGAGGTCGAACCCCTCATCCGGTTCGCGTCGACCCTGCTCGACACCGACGGGGAGATCCGGGTGCTGCACGTAATTCCCACGACCACGCTGCCCCAGGTGACGCGAGAGTGGCGCGCCTCGGTGCACCTCGTGGTCCCCGCGCACGAGGCGGGAGCGGCGCTCGACGTTCGGGTCGACCCCGAGGTCCGGGCCGCGACGGACGTTCCGGGGGAAATCCTCGACAGCGCCGAAACGCACGGGGTGGACGCGATCCTTCTCACGCTCCGCGGGAACCGTCGGAGCCGCAATCCGTTCGTCGGTCACACGGCCAGCGGGGTCTTGCACCACGCGAGCTCGGCAGTCCTCGTCCTGAACCGGCTCGCGCTCGCGGCCGACCGCATACCTCGCGTCCTCGTCCCGACGTTCCGGTCGGAGGCGCCCGCCTCCCGCATGAAGCTCGCGGAGGAGATCGCGCTGCGCGCCAACGGCGCGCCGGTGATCACCCTGTCCCTCGGTGTGGCCGACGCGCGCCGGGGCGACGAACCGGGCGCGGCGCAGAGCTCCCGGGGCGTGCCGATCTCGCATCGACGCTCGGTCTTTCCCGCCTCGATCCTCGGGCGACGACACCGATTGCCCGAGCTGATCCTCCAGGCGGCCGCGCGGGAGCGGTACGGCCTCCTCCTCGTGGGCGAGGACTCCGCACGGACGAGCGGCCCCCTGCTCACTCGTAGGTTCCTCGAGGAGCTGTTCCGCGCCGCCCCGTGCCCGGTGCTCGCGTTGCGAGACCCGGCGTAGCGGAGGACCGTGGCCGAGCTCTGGTTCGTCGGGCTCGGCCTCGGGGACGAACGGGGCCTCTCGCGGCGCGCGCTCGAGGTACTCTCCTCGAGCGAGGTCCTCGCCGAGGAGTACACTGCGGTCGCCCCTCCCGGAACGGTTGCGCGGTTGTCCGCGATCCTGGGGCGGCCCGTGGTGACCCTGGACCGGGCGGCGCTCGAGTCGGAGGCGCCCGTGCTCGAGGTCCTGGCCCGCTCGCCGCGGGTCGCCCTGCTCGTCGTGGGCGCCCCGTTCGCCGCGACCACGCACGTCGCGCTGCGCCTCGCGGCGGAACGCGCGGGGCACACGTGGCGCTACCTGCCCAACGCGAGCATCCTCACGGCCGCGGCCGGGTTCCTCGGCCTGATGCACTACCGGTTCGGCCGACCGGTCTCCCTGCCCCTACCGGCCCCGGGGTTCGCTCCGCGGTCGCCGCTCGAGCAGATCGAGGGGAACCGATCCCGTGGCCTCCACACGCTGCTCCTGCTCGACCTCCGACCGCAGGAAAGCCGGTTCCTTGGCGCGGCGGAGGCGCTGGGCATCCTCCGGGAGCGCGACCCCGACTGCCGGGTCCTCTCGGAGGAAGCTCCCGTCGCGGTCGCCGCCCGAGTCGGTCGCGACGACGCCGCCGGTTTCTTCGGGCCGTTCGCTCGGCTGCGCCGGGTCGACTTCGGGCCCCCCCTACACGCGATCGTTGTCCTGGCCCCGGAGCTGCACTTCGAGGAAGCTGCGGCCCTGGAGCGGTTCCGGTGCCCCTGACGGCGCGGCCCCCCTACCCAGGGCGGCCTTACGATCCCGGTTGGACGGCCTCAGCGAACTGGCGGATCCGGAACGGGCGCAGGAGCACGACGTTCGGACCCATGCCCGGCCCGAGCGTGGGTGGCGGTCGCGAGGCGGGTGCGACCAGGATCACCCGGATCGTCGGGAGCACGGCACGAGCCTCGGCCACGAGGTTCGTGGAACTCCCCTCGGCCAAGTTGACGTCCGTGACGAGCAGTGTCGGATGATGGTCCCGGAGAAGGGCGAGCGCCTGCGTGGCCCCTTCGGCCTCGCCGTCGACCCGGAAATGGTGCAGTCGCAGGAGTCCCCGCAACAGGATCCGGGTCTCCTCGTCGCCGGCGGCCACGACGGCCGTCCGTTCCTGGCCGTCCGACGCGTTCAGCACCCGGGACCACCTCTCCGATAGCGGGTGACGGTTCGGCCCGCCCGAGAGATAGATGGGCGCACCTTGTCCATCTACTTGTGCCTAACCCTGCTCGGACGAGTTCGGCGCCGAAAGGGTTCCCCAGTCCGCCACCCCCGCGGTGTGGAGAAGTTCGTCCAGCGCCCCGTGGTAGTCGGCGGCCGGCGCGTTGAGGACGGCCTTCGCTTTCGCCTCGAGCGCCTGGCCGAACTCCTTCTCGGTCGGGGAGAACTGCCACGCGTGGGAGACGCCTCGCCCGAGCGCGAGGAGGAACCCGTAGGCGATGCCTCGCTCCTTCCCGTCGCGGGGGATCGACTGCATGATCGCTCGCTCGGCGCCCGCGTCGCCATGGGTCCGGAACTGGCGAGCGACGCGGTCCACCCATTCCGCCTCCCGGACCAGCCGGGAGTAGCGGGGAAGGGTCTCGAGCAGCTCGCGGTCGGCGCTCATCCGGTGGGCCCGCTTGATGATCTCCGAGACCCGGCCCGGCGAGGCTCGGGCCTCCTCGACCCAGCGGCGGGCCTCCTCCGGGTCGGGCACGATGGTCCGCACGATCTCCTCGGCGTTGTCCGCCCAGAGCTTCTCGAGCGCCCGGCTGGCGGCGGGCTCGTCCAGCTCGAAGAGCCCGCGGTGCCCGCCCAGGACCGCCTCGAGGGCGTTCCGTTCTACGGGGGTCGGGTGCAGGGCGTCGAGGAACGCTGCGAGATCGCCGGCGTAGCAGACGCCGGCGGCGACGAAGGTGCGCCGGTCGGTCCGCTCGATCCGGGGGCGGAGCTCGTCGAGGTAGGCGTCCAGCAGCTGCCCGTCGGAGAGGCGGCCGACGACGTACCGCTTCAGGAGAGCCCGCGGGAGGCCCGGAAGACTGGCGTGGATGCACTCCGGGCCGCCCTGGCACCGGACGTTCAGGTAGGCGTCGACCGGGAACTCGCCCTCGGGGTCCGGCACGGCAGCCCCGTCGGAGAGGCTCGAGAGGAGGTGGCGGTCGTCCTTCGCGCATCGGCGGCAGACGCGGAACGTCCGCTCGGCCCCCGGCCAGGCGACCTCGAGGTACGGACGGGATTCTCCTGCCGCGAGGTGGACGCAATCGAAACGGCCCTGCTCCTTGCTGTCCGTGAGGCGGTAGGGAAGGCCCTCGAGCCGTTCGGCGACGAACTCGGTCGGGGGCCGCGGAGACTTGCCCGAGCACCAGAGCGCTTTGCGCGTGGCGAAGAAGTGGAACCCTTTGCGCGCCCAATCAACGTACCCGAGCAGGAGCCGCGAAGGATCGTCCGACTGCTGGACCGCGACCTCGGCCTCCCGGTCCGCCCGGGAGAGCGGAGCGTAGGAAACCTCGCCGCCCGCTACGGCGAACGCTACGACGACCGGGACCGACGGCTCGAGGGCGAAGTGGAGCAGCCCCGCGTACGCCCGGGCCATCGGCTCTCCCCACTTCGACAGCTTGGCGAGCCGTGGCTCGTCGTCGGCGGACGCGCGAACCTCCTCGAGCTCCGCGCGAAGCCGGTCGAACCGGTCCGAAGGGCAATCCGGCGTCCGTCGGGGGAGCAGCGGGTCCACGCTGCCGCGTAGCGCCTTCGCGCGGGCGACCAGATCCTGCTCCCGGACCCCCGACGCTTTCCGGATACGAGCCATGGTTCGCCCGGCGACCGAGTGGCGGGGGGTACATATTCCGGTGGGAGGGCGACGGACTAGCGCCGACAGAGGTCGACGAAATGCCGGAACATCTCGCGGCCCCCCTCAGTGTGCTCCACCTCGGGGTGGAACTGGACCCCCCAGATCGGTTTCGTGGGGTGCGCCATCGCCTCGACGGGGCAGGAAGAGGAGTGGGCGAGAACGCTCCAGCCGGCCGGAGGCACGGCTACCTGATCGTTGTGGCTGGCCCAGACCTTGAGCTTCGGCGCGAGTCCCGCGAACAGCGGATGGTCGGGCCGGTCGACCGTCAGCTCCACCGACCCGAACTCCGGCCCGCCCCGGTCGACGCGGCCGCCGAAGTGGCGGCCCAGGAACTGGTGACCGACGCAGATCGCGAGGACCGGGACGCCCGTCCGGTCGATCCACTCGTCCACAGCCCCGAGCGGAGCGGCCGAGCCTTCCAGGCTCAGCGCGCCCCCCGAGAGAACGATCCCGTCCGCGTTCATCGCCTCGTACGGGGTGGCGTTGGATACGATCCGGCTCTCGACGCCCAGGTCGCGGAGCACCCGCCACTCCCGGTGGGTCCACTGCCCGCCGTTGTCCACGACGGGGATGATCACGGCCGCTCCTGTCGCGGGCCACGGGGGTCGGGACCCGAAGTGTCCGAACGCACCGCCCGCCGGATCTCGTCGACGCTCGTGCGGATCGAATGGAGCTCGGTCCGCATCCTCAGCATCTCTTCCTCGAACGGCGTGAACCCGGACCGGCTCATCAGCCGCTGCGAGATGTAGATCCCGATGAAGATCGCGCCGATGATCGAGACGATCGAGGTGAACACGAGCGAGAAGATGAACGCCAGGGGGTCCGCGAGCGCGGCCCCGAGAGGGAGCGTGAAGAAGTGCGTGAGCTCCGCGACCTCGAGCAGGAGCAGGACGACGATGACGATCACCCAGACGACCGTGACGGAACGGGCAACTCTCATGGGGGGCTCCCGGAACCGAAGTCCTGGAGCGAGAGGGGCTCGGGCAGCTGGCTGTCTGGCACGCTCGACGGGGCCGAGACCCCCGGCGTGTTCGAGGAAACGGCGATCGACAGTGTCTCGCCCGAGCCGGAGCCCGAGACGTAGAACGCCAGGATTCCCGCGTAATCGGCCACCGCTCCGCTGACCGCGTAGACAGCCGTCACGTCGATGGCGACCGGGTTCTGGGTCGAGTTGGCCCCGAGCTCGAGGACCTGCGTCTCGTTGGTCCACGTCCAGTTGGTCGGCCAGGCGGGGTTCCCGCCGTTCCATGCGAATCCGGTCGCCAGACCGATCGAGATGCTGTCGTACCGCACGGTCGAACCGACGGCGCGCACATAGAAGTGCGTGGTGCCGGACCCTGAGACCCGGTCGACGACCAGGACGGCCTGCGCCTCGAGCGAGCCGGGCGCGGGCGGACCGTTCGAGAACAGGACCGGGGTGAGGACGATCAGGACGGAGAGGATCACTGCCGTGCCAACGAACGGCCAGGGGAACGCCCCCGCGAGCCGTCCGCGGGAACGCCGGCCGAGGGCAAGGTCGTTCTCGTTCATCGTGGGTCCGACTTCCATCCCACGTAGAGCGAGTGAGGCACCGAGAGGTGGTCGAGCACCTTGCCGGCGAGGTAGCGGGTCGCGTCGTCCATCGTCACCGGCCGCAGATAGTACGCGGGCGAGGCGACCAGGACGACCACCCCGAGCTCGCTAAGCACGGTCAGGTTCCTGAGGAGCGTCGTGGGGAACGGGGTCTCTCGGGGCACGACCACGAGCGGGCGGCGCTCCTTGAGGTGCACGTGCGCCGCGCGCGTGATCAGGGTGTCGGCGAGGCCCAGAGCGATCTTCGCCACCGTGTTGGAAGAGCACGGGACGACGACCATCGCTCGTGTGGGGTGGGACCCGCTTGCTATCGGCGCGGCGAGATCCGCGTCGGCGTAGGAGTGGGTCGCGAATCGCTCCAGCACGGCCGATTCGATCCCCATCTCCTCACGGAGCACGGCCCGCGCGCCTTCCGATATGACGAGGGCGACCGGAACCTTGGCGGCGTGTAGGGCCTCGAGTACCCGCACCGCGATCGGGGCGCCGCTGGCCCCGGTCACTCCGACGACTACGGGAGGTTCTTCCGCCACGAGGGGTCCCCGATGTTAAATCGGTTCAACGACTCGGGCGATAAGACGGTTCGCGAGGCGGGATACGGTGGGGCATCGGGCGGCAGTGATCGGCGCCGGCCACACCCGATTCGGTGTGCTGGAGGAGGGGCCGCGGTCGCTCGTGCGCGCCGCGGTGAACCAGGCGATCGGGAGCGTCGACAAAGGGATCGAGCGACGATCGATTGGCCGGGGGTACCTCGCCACCCTCGGGTTCGGCGGCTGGCAGATCGGTAACGCCTCCGCTCTCCTCGGCGAGGAGGCCGGCGTTCCGGGACTTCCCAGCGCTCGGGTGGAGAACGCCTGCGCGTCGGGGGGGTTCGCCTTGCACGAGGCGGTGAATGCGATCCGGTCGGGAGAGGCCGAGGTCGCGCTGGTGGTCGGTCTCGAGAAGATGACCGACGTCTCGAACGCCCGGCGACGGTTCTGGTTGGGGGTCTCCGGGGACACGGAGTGGGAGCGACAGGCCGGGCTCACCTTCGCCGGCGTGTACGGGCTGATCGCCGACCGATACCTCTCCGTCCACTCGGTGCCGAGGGCGGCCCTGGGCGCGGTGGCCGTGAAGAACCACGCGAACGGCGCGCTCAACTCGAACGCGCATTTCCAGAAGGCGGTCACTCCCGAACAGGTCGCCGCCGCACCCCGTGTCGCCGACCCTCTCGGGGTGTACGACTGTTGCCCGGTCAGCGACGGTGCGGCCGCCCTCCTCCTGGCGTCGCCCGACATCGCCCCCCGATTCACCGATACTCCCATCTACATCGACGGGATCGGCGCGTCGTCCGACTCGCTCGCCGTGCAGGAACGGGCCGATCTCACGCGGTTCGACGCAACGCGCCGCGCGGCGGAAAGCGCGTTCCGCTCCGCCGACACCGAACGGAGCAAGGTATCGTTCCTCGAGGTGCACGACTGCTTCACGATCGCCGAGCTACTCGGGCTTGAGGACCTCGGGTTCGCGGGCCGAGGGGAGGCCGGTGCACTCACGCTCTCGGGCGCAACGGCCCGTGACGGCCGGCTGCCCGTCAACCCCGACGGAGGCCTGAAGGCGAAGGGCCATCCGATCGGCGCAACGGGTGTCTCCCAGGCGTACGAGGTCTTCCTGCAGCTGCGTGGCACTGCCGGCGCCCGCCAGGTCCCGAACGCCCGGACGGCGCTCACACACAACGTCGGTGGCGCCGGAGCGACCGCCGCCGTCACGATCTTCTCGGTCGGGTGAACAGATGCGGGGGATCCTGAAGGCTGTCGCGTACCAGCCCGGCTGGACCGATCGGGGCCGAAGGGTCCGCGGCCCCGACGAGGATGCGTTCTCGATGGCCGCGACCGCGATCGAACGCGCGGTCCCGGGGCACGCGGCGACCGAATCGCGGTGGACGGTCCGTGTCACCGGTCCGGTTCTCGCGAACGTTTCGGATGGCTTCTCCGCCGTACTGGGCGGGCCCGTGGAACTCCACGAGGGTCCAATCGGCCTGGGCGGGTTGGCCGAGGAGATCTCTCAGGCTGTCCACGGCAACGGACCCCAACTTGTCGTGGCGGTCGACCTAGACCCGGACGCGAGCGGCGCGGGCTCTGCACGGGTCGTCCTACCGACCGAGGGCGCAGTCGCGTTCGTCGTCGACGAGGCGCCCGAAGGATCCCCTCCGCCGGTCGACCTGGGTCCGCTGCCGCCCGGCGCCTACGTGGTGCCGCGTCTTGCCGCCGTGCACAGGGTCCAGGGGGCTGCCTCGCCCCTACGCTGGGTGGGCGATTGGGACGCTGCCCTCGGCAAGGGTCGCCCCGCGGGACGGTGGGGTGACATCACAACGGACCCGCCTCCGGTCCGCGTCTCGGAAGGCGCGTACTTGCCCAAGCCAAGATACCGCGAAGGTCGCGCCAGCCGGTGGCGTCTCGTGGCCGACCACTGCACGGCGTGTGGGGCCGTCTCCTTTCCTTCGCGGGGACGGTGCCGGCAGTGCCTTCGGGGCGATCGACTCGAGCCGCATCCGCTTCCGCTGGACGGCGCGACAGTTCTTGCCACGACCTGGATCGGCCGGGGCGGCCAGCCGACGGAGTTCGATGCCGCGGTCGAGGCGAGCGGACCGTACGGGGTAGTGATTGTCGAGCTCGAGCCAGGCGTCCGAGCGACCCTTCCCGTGGCGGACGCCGCCCCGGGCGAGATCCGGATCAACGACCGCGTGGGAACCCGTCTGCGTCGACTCTACGCTATCGACGGTGAGTGGAGATACGGAAGAAAGGCGGTGCCGCTCGGCTCGCCGGACGGCCCGGGCCCGTCCTGAACCGGGGCCCGGAGGAGAGGCCGCGCGGCTTCGTCACCCTGGCGAGGGTGAGGATTGGCCGCAGCGGGTCGCGTCAGCCGAAGCCCGGAAGGTCCCTTGCCGAGGTGTTAGCCTCTCGACGGGTGTACGGTTCGGCGGCGATTCCCAGGTGCGTGGCGAGGGTTCGGAACGTCGTCACGAGCTGGTTGATCGCTGCCGCCATCTCCCGCTGCTCCTCCCGCAGTGCCTTGAGGTCCTCTCGGAGCGCGCGGAGTTCGGCCTCCCAACGGTCACCTTCTTGCGGAAGCGGCAACTGAATCCCCTCGCGACCGCCAGCTTGCGCCGATAGATTACGCCCCTCCCTTTCGAACGACAGCGGTGCGGTTGGCAGAGTCTAACGGCGCGCTAGGAAGTTCAAACGCCTCCGAGGCGCGCTCCGAACCGTCGGGGTGGCGCATCGGTGAGTCATCCTTATATCGAAATGTCGATATCGGAATACCGATGTCACACTGGGGAGCGCCCTGGTTTTCGCATCACCGCCGCGGACTGAGGACCGCCGTTCTCCACCTCCTTTCGAGCGGTCCGAAGTCGGGGGCCGAGATCATGGACGAGATGGAACACGTCACAAGGGGCGTCTGGCGGCCGTCACCCGGTTCCGTCTACCCTCTTCTGGAGGAGATGGCCACCGAGGGTGTGCTCCGCCGGAACCAGGACGGTCGGTACGTGCTCACGGAGGCCGCCCGCGCCCAGGGCGGCTGGCCCTTCGGGGGTTTCGGACCCCGGAACGCCCAGGAGGCTGCACGGGAGATCTCGGGGCTCGTCGCCTACCTTGAGGACCTTCGCACAGCCCAAGCCAAGGAGTTCGAGGCGGCGAGGCCGATGCTGAAAAACACGGCTCAACGGCTTGATAACCTCGTGGCGTAGACGGAGTCGGCACCGGAGGGTCTCGTGGCGGCAGCGGCGGAGAGGGGAACGATCGTAGCCGACCAGCTGACGCGGGTCTTCAATGGCAAGGTCCGCGCCGTGGACGGGGTCTCCTTCTCGGTCGCCAAGGGGGAGGTATACGGTTTCCTCGGACCGAACGGGGCGGGCAAGACCACCACCGTGTCGATGCTGACGGCCGGACTAGGCGCCACATCGGGACGGGCGACCGTGGACGGCGTCGACGTCCTCCGCCATCCCGAGGAGGTCAAGCGAAGGATCGGGATCGTCTTCCAGGAGATGACCTCGGACGGGGACCTCACGGGTCGCGAGAATCTCGAGCTCTCCGCGGCACTCTACGGGGTGCCGCGGGGCGAGGTCACGCCCCGGGTCAACGGACTTCTGGAGCGTATGCAGGTGGCAGATGCCGCCGACCGTCTCGCGAAGACGTACTCGGGAGGGATGCGCCGGCGCCTCGAGCTCGCCGTCGGGACCGTCCACTCCCCCAGCGTCCTCTTCTTGGACGAGCCGACGCTCGGCCTCGACCCGCAAGGCCGTGCCGGGTTCTGGAAGTACGTGCAGGACCTCCGCCGGGACCATGGCATGACCGTCTTCGTCACGACTCACTACCTTGAGGAAGCCGACGGGATGTGCGACCGGATCGCGATCATCGACCACGGGCACATCGTCGCGGCCGGGACCCCGGCTGAACTCAAGGACCGGTTAGGCGGGGACATCATCACGATCCGACCGACGCAGACCGACGCGAACCTCGTCGACATCCTACGTGCGGTGCCGGGCGTGCTCTCGGTGACCGCCCAGGACGGAAGCTTCCGCGTGAAATGCCAGAACGGCGAGGGGCTCGTGCCAACCCTCGTGGACGCCTCCACGAAAGCCCACGTTGGACTGGCCGGGGTCTCGCTGAAGCGCCCCAGCCTCGACGAGGTGTTCCTCGAGTTTACGGGCCGGGAGTACCGCGAGGACGAGGGGATGAGCGCGACCGACCGAGCGGTGATGCTGGGACGGGTTCAGAACCGTCTAGGAGGCCGCCGGTGATCCGCGAGCTCGGCGCCCTCACTCGCCGGGAGCTGCTGCGGCTCGCCCGGAACCCCCAGGCGATCATGACCTCCCTCCTCCTCCCCATTCTCTATCTGCTCCTCTTCGGGCAGGCGTTCAACCTCAGCGCCGCCGTTCCCCCGATGGAGCTTCTTCTCCTGGTCCGTGGCGCTCCCACCTACTTCTCCTACTTCGCGGCGGGGATGGCGGGGTTCGTCGCGGTCACGGCGACCCTGTTCATCGGCGCGAACGTGATCTTCGACCGGCTCTTCGGTGTCCTGAAGAGGACCTCCTCGACCCCCGCCGGCGCCACTGCGATCTTCGGCTCCCGGCTCCTAGCCGGGATCATCCAGCCGGTGGGCCTCGCGTTCCTCGTCCTCGGTCTGGCCGTTGCCCTCGGAAAGGCGGGCCTGAGCGGCCTCGACGTGACCGCGTCGCTCACGGTCGTCGGAGCGACTGAGGTGGTCCTCGCGGTCCTGATCCTTTCGGTGATGTTCGCGTCCCTGTTCCTGGCAATCGGGTTCACGATCGAGCAGCCCCAGACCTACTTCGCGGCCGTGAACGCGATCAACCTGCCCGTGCTGCTTACGTCCGCTGCGTTGTTCCCGTGGGGCTTGATGCCGGCCTGGTTCCGAAGCGTAGCATCCTACAACCCGATCACCCTCGCCGTGAACGTGATCCGCGAGAATCTCTTCGCGGGCGCGACCAGCTACTACCCCTACGACGCCTCCGTCTACCTGCTGGGGTTGACCGCGTGGGCGGTCGGGATCATCGTAGTGGCGATCCTGCTCGCGCGAAGGGCCCTGGCCCCGAAGGCGTAGGGGCCGGGCGCCGCCTCAGGTCGGGGTCCCCGACGGTCCGAACGGCGACTCGGAAGCCCCCTTGTCCACGAACGGGAGCCAGGCCTTTTTCTCGGCGGAGAAGTCGACCCTCTGCAGCTCGACCACGAACTCCTTCAGGAGCTCGGTCGGCGCGGGTCGGATGTTGACGGAGTAGACGTAGATCCCGAACCCCATGAAATCCGTCACCCGGCGCAGCACTTCGGTGAGGCTCTCCCGCGGTACGTTCACCTTCACGGAGGTCTCGCCGAGGAGGGTCGAGAAGTCGTCCACGTCGAACGGGCGTTCCAGACGGATCAGTGGCCCAGAGGAAGGCGACGGCGTGCTACCGGCGGCCGGGGGTGGTGCGGTGGCGGGCGCCGCGGGGAGGCTCCGGGCCGGGGCTTGGCGTAGGGGGGGTGGTGGAGCGGGAGCGTTGGGCCGGGGCGGGTATCGCTCGAGCACGGGCGATGCGTCGCGCCCGACGAACTTCGACGGGGCCTTGGGGGGAGTGCGCGCCGTCCGTTTCGGCCGTGCCGACTTCGCCTGTCCCCGCTTCTTGGCCGCCATGGATTCGCCCGGACGAGTCGTCCGGGGCCATAAGCTGTCGGCCGGGGGCGGGGGAGAGTTGTCGGTCGGTAATGCCCGACGCGCGGCGACCGTTCGGAAGTTGTAGCGAACCGGACCGTGCGACTATACGTCACGGGGTGTGCGAACTGTCGCGACTAAGACGACAGATTGGTTATGTAGCATGTAAAGGGTGGGCATCTCGAGCCTGCCTCTACGAGGCGGGCAGAAACGCGAGGAAAGCAAAGATGCCAGCGCGAGTGATGAAGGAGTTCCAGGCGCCCCGCGGCCTACCCCGCAAGACCGCCTCCGTCTGCCCGGAGTGTATCAAGGTCATCCCCGCGGTCGTCCGCGAGAAGGAAGGCCGAGTGATCATGGAGAAGACGTGCCGCGCGCACGGCTACTTCTGGGATATCATCTCGAACGACGTCGATTTCTACCTCCGGATGGAGGTCTACGCCCACGACGGCGTCGGCTACGAGAACCCGTACTACGACAAGTTCATCGGCTGCCCGACCACGTGCGGAATGTGCAGCCACCACAAGTCCCACACGGGGCTTGCGCTGGTTGACCTGACCAACCGCTGCAATCTCAAGTGCCCAGTCTGCTTCGCGAACGCGAACGCTGCCGGGTACGTCTTCGAGCCCACCCGCGAGCAGATCTACTTCATGCTCAAGACCCTGCGGGAGCAGAAGCCGGTCGGCACGGTCGCGGTCCAGTTCTCCGGTGGGGAACCGACCCTTTCGCCGCTGTTCCTGGACGCGGTCTCGATGTCCCGGGACCTCGGCTTCAAGCAGGTCCAGGTCGCGACGAACGGGATCCGTGTCGCGAACGAGCCCGGGTTCGCCCAGGCGTGCCGTGACGCGGGCCTGCACACGCTCTACCTCCAGTTCGATGGGCTGGACGACGAGATCTACCGAAAGGTCCGTGGCGTCCCGCTCCTCAAGGTCAAGCAGAAGGCCATCCAGGCCGCCCGGGAGACCCACTCCCCGGC
>DATGZQ010000038.1:0-3267 GCA_035297125.1 Thermoplasmata archaeon | reverse complement strand
TTCGTTGTCGCCGGGCCGGGGCTCTTGACTAGGTACGACCCGTGGAAGCGCCGCAGCCGGAGCACTTGGGGCTCAACTGGTCGTTGAGCTGGCCACAGAATCGGCAGGGAATCTTGACGACCTCTCGGACGACCTCCCGTTCCTTGTAGATGACCTGACTCGAGCCCGAGGGCGACGGAAACGACGGGGCCGAGGCACCAGCAGCTGCGGGGGCTTCCGTCAGAGCGGCCCCCGCCGGCATCTCGCGCTTGCGTGCCCCCGCGGTTCCCACGGCTCCCATCGCCGAGGCACGCTGAATGGCGCGAGCCGCCCGGCGGGGGGTGAACTTCCCCTCGATCGTGAACGTGCGAGGTGCCGCCGCGGCGGTCTTCAGGACCAGCTGGCCACGACCGTCGCTCGCCGCGGAGGGCTCGACGGCCTGCAGCTCCTTGAGCCCGATCCCCTCTCGCGTGGAAAACGAGCTCCCGCCGACGAAGTCCTTGCGGTCCAGGAGGATCAATCGTTGGTTCGAGAGCAGCAGGCCGCCGGGGGACCCGTCCCAGTTGCCGGTCCAATACCATCGGAGCATTTCGGCGGGTTGGCGCAGCACCGAATCCTTCACGTCGCTCGGAGGGCGAAGCCCGCCGGCTGGGACCGCGGCTCCGGCGACCAAGGCGATGGCACCGATGACCATGAAGAACAGGCCGAGAAGGCCGCCGAACAGCGGGCCATTGTATGCGATGTTCACCGAGATGATGCTGCTCGCGTACACTTCGTAGCCGTTACCGGCGATCCCGTTGAACGTGAGGGTGCCGATCGCCGAGGCTCCCTGCGCTACCAATTGCGCGGGAGTCTCATAGGCCGATCCCGCCACGCAGGAGGTGTCGGTCCCACATGAATAGACCGACACGTTCACCGGTATCGAGTACGCCCAACTGACCGAGAAGCTGATGGCGGCGGGGGTGATCGACGGTTCCCAAAACGTCGCGGGAGCGTTGTTGCCCGCAACTTCGGAGCTCGAGCTCTGGTCGGAGAACGAAGTAACGCCCTGGCCCGAGATAGGGACGAAAAACAGCGCGGCCCCGAGAACGAGGAGCACAGCGCCCGCGACGATACCCCGGAGGATCATTCGGTAATCGGGCTTGAACTAGGGCGGAATCCCCTACTTAGGCCCTCTCTCAATCAAGCACGCGCGGTGCGTCCGGGAACCGAAGCCGGAAATCTCTTGCGGGTCGATCGGGAATGCGGGCAACGCCGCGTTCGGCACCGGGGGGCACGAACGGGGCCGAGATTCCCCAAGGCGTGCGGAGCGAGCCCCTGGAAGAGGGCCGGGCGACCGACGCCCCTCGATCACGGGCTGGGTGTCGATGAACCGACGGTAAGGCCCCGCCAGGCCGTGCTCACGAAGTAGTAGCCGATCAGCAGAAGCCCCGCCACCGTGACGTACCCCGTGGCGTAGACGGCCGTGGAGAGGTAGATCATCACGCCGGTGAAAGTGAGTAGTGAGCCGGCGGTCGCGGTCCATCCAATCCTCAGCTGGTACCGGTCCCCGAGCATACGCTCGGCCAAGAGGACCACGAGCACCACGAGCATCGTGAGATAGAAGGCGATGAACAATCGCAGCCAGGCGAGCGTAGGACCACCCAGGGCGCTACCGTTCGTGGGCTCGGTGGCGGCCGTGACGACCACGAACATGACCAACATCAGGAGCGGGAGCACACGGATCGACATGCGGGAGGGGATCTTCCATCCCTGCAGACGCCCGCTGGCGACCACGAGGGACACGAGCACGAAGACTCCGCCGAGGACCAAGAACAGGAAATCGACCGCGTCGTTCACCGCGACGAAGCTCGGAAGGAGCGGCATCGCCGCAATCTCGGTGGGGAGGTTCCCGGGCCAGTTCGAGAAGCCCACGAGGAGCGCCATGCCCATCTGCAGGACGAGGTCGACGCAGACGAGCGTGAGCCCGAGCTGCGCCAGCTTCTTCGTCCGCCCCTGGAGTCGGTAGTAGCCGAATCGGACGGCCACGAGCGACACTACGCCGGCGGGGACCGCCGATGTCATGAGGTACGAATGCGCAGCGATCAGGTTGCGAGCGAAATCGCTGAGCGACTCGCCGACTTCCTGGGTGGCGTATTCGCCGAGGAAGGACGGGTTGTTTCCGAACCCCAGGATCGTCCCGGCGATGTGTCCCATGAGGGCGGCGAAGAGCATCGCGACGCCGGTCAGGGCCGCGGTGACAAAGGGAAGGGTCCGGCTCCGAGGAGCCCCGGCCCTCCAGACCTCCAGCATCCCCCAGAGGAAGAGGACCACAATCTCGTCGAGCGCTAGGAATGCCACGACCTGGATCCAAAGTCCCGCGTTCGTCCAAGGCGCGGAGGTGTTGAAGATCGCACCGATGGGAGCCAGTACGCCAGCGACGAGGACGCCGCCCATGATCCCGCGGCGCACGTGCAGGGAGGGCAGCTCGAAGAAGTCGCACGCCACCAGCGCGGCGAGACCGACGAGCCCGGAGTTGAGCCCGTGCAGGTACATCACCACCCAATAGTAGTTGGGCGAACCGGCTCCGATGTCCCAGTTCGTAGCCCCCCCGGAGCCGGTGAACGGGTTGTTGATGAACAGGCTGCCGGCGAAAAACACCGAGATCCAGAAGACGAGGAAGAACGCGAGCCGTCGTGGGGTCAGCCACTTCAGGCGGGGAAACATCGTCCCTTCGGGTTCATCCAGGAAGGCGGTCGAACTCTCGGTCGTCGGGGTTCCGTCTACCATTCCTCGGTTTCTCCGTTCATCCCCCGACTAACCGACTCCCCCAACGCAGGCATCCAAGCGCTCCGCGTCGGCAAATCGCCCGGGGAGCTCGGAAGAGGGTCCACGGGGCTCGAAACTCGGACACCACCGCGAGCGGCCGCACCGTCCCGCCTTCAATACTGAGTAGCGGAAGCTTCTCCACCGCGGACGACCCCAACCTTCCCCCAGCCCGCGGTAGAAGGGCACTATAAGTCGTGCGTCAAGCCTGCTTAACGAGTCTAGAGCAGAACCGGCTCGTAAGAGCGCCCCACTCCGGCACCTCGCGTCCCGCATACGGCCAGGAACAGGTCAATGAGCTCGTGGGCAAGCCGACAGCCGAGCTGGACTCCGCGCGGAGTAGTAGAGGCGATTTGGCCGACGCGGCTGCTCCCGCTTCGGGCCAATCCCCAGCCGGGCTTGGGATGCTCACTTCCGATGGGAATCGCCCGTGCTGGGATTCGAACCCAGGTCTGAGGCTCCGCAGGCCTCTAGGATAATCCA
>DATGZQ010000037.1:0-8326 GCA_035297125.1 Thermoplasmata archaeon | reverse complement strand
GTGATTTCGGTGTCCGCGTAGCGAAGGCCGTGATCTCCGCACGAGTTGGCCAACGGGCAGCTCAGCACGCCCGTCGGTAAACTCTATTGCTTGCACCGCCATAGAGTGTGGGGCTGTCCGGCGGAGCGTTGGCCATACATGGCGTCGAGTTCCAATGCGCATAACTCGGATGGCGCGCATTCCAGTCTTCCCCCGGCTGACCAAACTTATGGTGATGGCTCGAGGTTCGGCCCTCCTCCGAAGTCCACTTTTCCGGGCCAAATCACGTACGCTGTGATTTCGTTGGTTATCGCTGGAGCCGTCGTGGTCGGCCTCCTCTACCTCGTCCCGCTGGCGCGACACGATCCAGAGACTTTCTCAATCTCAAGTGAAGGGGGCTTCAAGTGCGGTTGGGGGCCCAACCTGACAGTTGCGCACGATGGTACTTTTGTGTTCTCCTGGGCAGTGAACGACAGTACCAGCGTCTCCTTCGTGATGATCGCGCCGCCCGGCGTGGCCATGTTCAGCACTAGCTACTCGTCCGGAACGGCTACTGTCGATGTCGATGGGGGGTCTCAGTATCAGTTCCAATTTTGTAGCGGTGGACCCGCTACCCTTCAGCTCACGGGCACTTTGAATTTCGCGATTCCGGTGCTCTAGCCATACAGCGCCGAAGCGGACGCCTCTTAGTTGTGGGGGCGACTGGTCTCTCGATTAGGGGATTCTCGACGTCGGATTGTTGCTTGGAATCCTTGAGGGGAGGGCGGGCTGCGATTCACGGCGGAATTCGCTAACCGCTCGCCTCGTCGTGGGATTGTCCTCGGGAAGCCTTCGCCGCCTCTCGCGGCCATGCCAAGCCAATCCTCGACTCAGCCGTCTAAGGCGATCCGAACTCCCCTAATGCACCTCGGTGAGAGCTTCTCATTCGGAGAGCGGGTTTCAGTGCGGGGGCGGGTTACGGGCAAAATCGATTCTATCACACCGACATAACGCCGGCTCTTAGGGCCATCGGCTCCTGTATGGTATACGAAACGGGCGGGTTGTCAGCCGCCCCGTAGCCTCGGCATGTGCTCTGACCCTTTCCGAAGCCAGGGGTTCTCAAATGGGGGGGCCGTGATTGAGGGTCGCTAGTGCCCCCTAACGGCAGTTTGCTGTGGTCGGCCCTGGGAGAGGACCAGCGTTAATTTGGCCCGCCACAGAGGTGGCCATAGTTGGCAATCGCGCCCGCCCCGAGGGCCTAAGTCTGCCCCGGACCATACCCGACCGAGGCACGGAAATGCCCCTCGTCCGTAAGGTGCGCGCCCGGTCAAACAGCGTCGCGGTCACGGTCCCGAAGGCGATCGCCGAGTCCCTCGAGTGGTCCGCCGGAACCTTGGTCGAGATCGAGGTCGTCGGCCGGGACGCGCTTATCGTTCGGACGAGGCGGGAGCCGCGGGCGGCTCCGCGCCCCAGCTAACCGCCTCGGCTCGGTCCTAGACTCATCGACCCGACCACGAAGTAGCCCGTCTGTTTCGTTTCATCTCGCGGGGCCGAGTCCGCGACCAGCGAGGAGGGAAACCTTCTCATCTCGTGAATATTCAACGCGGCCCCGCCGGGCGGAATTCTCTGCATGAACACGACGCGATCTGTCGACACGACTCTTCCGTCACGACGAGTCAGAAGCAGCCGATAGCTGGCTGCCGGATTGGCAGACCGGATGGGTTGCTCCTCGACGACCTCGGAGTCCAAGTCCTCCCGCGCCTCCCTCCGCACCCTCCGAGCATACCAAGGACCGGGCGACAGGAAAATCGCGATGATGACGAACTCAGCGCGAAACGCTGGGGAGAGAAGGGCGAGCAGGACTGACCAGAAGGGGGCGGCGGCGAGCCCCCACAGAACAGCCTCCCCCCACGGTCGCAAGGGCCACGCCCCACGCGGGTCGTTCCCCGGTTCGTGGTACGTCGTGACCGAGTGCAGGTCACCGAACCTAACCGGGGGGCGGCCCGGGAACCGGGGGTACCCGGGAACCGCCTCCTTCGCCTCCGCCTGGTGAACTCCCTCCTCAACCCACTTCCCTTTCCGGGCCCCCTTCTCGCGGTGCGGTCGCACACCGAGACGACGGTAGAGCTCGAGTCTGCCCTCGGTTGAGCGCCCAGCCGCGAGGGGGCGGAAAATCTCTGGCCGGTCGGACCTCAGGAAATCATCGACCTCGCCCGGGGCCGCTGTCGAGCTGAGATTGTCGAGCGCGTCAGCGACGGCCTCGCGGAGGGTCTCCTCGGTAAGCCCTTTGGGGAGCCTGATGGGGCGTGCCACTACGGGGCTGCATCATGGGCCGCCTCAATTGTCTTTCCATGTGTGAAATGGGGTTCCACCAACGGAATTCTCCATCATGGGAGGACCGAAAGCGGCGCACACTAACTCGGCATGGAGACCATGCTGCGTCGGCGCGTCGGTTCGGTTGGGGATCCCCCTACCCCGATCCTACACCTGCCGAGCGCGTACGCCAAGCTTGAGGGGCTGAGACCGGGAGACGAAATCGCGGTGGGGTTCGACGGTGGTGTACTTGTCCTCGCCCCGGTCGACCGAGAGTCGGCCGCAATCCGCCTGCTGAGGGCCCTGCGTTCCGAATCCCAGCGGGTACCGAACCGAGCGACCACGCCAGAGACGGGCGGGTCGCCATGAGCGTCGACGCCGCAGCGATCGCGGATCGGCTTCGACCTCTGGTCCGGCCGGACTCGCCGGCCGCGGCGTTGGTCAGTCAGCTACACGACGGCATGGCCGACGCGGAGTTCGGGGCCATCGCGGTCGGAATCGTTCGCGCGCTCGCCCAAAGGGAGGCGGCCTGAGGGCCGGGGGCGAGCGTGGCGACCAACCGCCACGCCCCACCCGAGGCAACCGGGGAGGGCGCGGAGTCCGATAAGTCCGACGGGGCCGGCCCCACGACCCTCGGTGAGGTGTACGCACGACTCGAGAGGCACCTTGAGTTGTCGCGTCAGAGCGCGGTCCGCGTCGCAAAGGCGCTCGCGTCACTTGAGGAGCCGGTGGCTCGTCTCGAGCGGATCGTCGGTAAGGTGCAGGTTCGGGCGTACCTGGAGCGACGCGAGCGGGAGGGCTGGCGATGAGCGACGACCCGCTGAAAGAGGCAGCACTCTTGGACGCCCGGGCCGGCCAGCCGGTCTTCCCTTGCGGCGTCCTCGGTAAGCGGCCGAATGGAACCCTCGTTCACCACGGTCTCAAAGACGCCAGCGCGCGGCCGGCGGATGTCGAGAATTGGTGGGGCCGCGCCCCGCGCTCGAACATCGGTTGGCCTACCCAGGTGCGCGCGTCCGACCCTTGGGTCCTCGACGTGGACACGAAGAGCGGAGTCGACGGGTGGGCCACAGTCGAAAGGTTGAACACCGAGCATCCCGGCGACCCAATCCCTCTCAGCGGTCCGCGAACGACTACGCCATCGAAGCCGCCGGTCGGTCTCAAGCCGGGGGGCCATGTCTGGCTACGCGCGAGAGACGAGCTCCCGGTCCCGAGCAAGGTCAGCTTCGCTCCCGGGCTCGATACGCGGGGCGAGGGCGGGTACGTCGTCGTCGCTCCGAGTCGTACGGAGGACGGGGATTACCGTGGTGGTCCACCGCTCGACCCAGCGACTGTTCCCTACGCCCCTCAGTGGCTCCTCGCCCTGATACGTGGCCGAGTGAGCAGGCCCTCCCCCGAGGCTGCGCCGACGCCGGTGCCGACCAAGGGCGGGAAGATCTCTCACGGTCAGCACCACCGCGCGATCGTCAAGACCGCCGCGTCGCTCGCCAAGCATCTCGGGGGACTGGACGAGCCGGCCCTGACGGCGAGCGTCACGGCGGCGCTCGCCCCGATGCTCGACGACCTGGACACGCACAAGCGCGAGATCGCCGACGCGGTGCGCTCCGCGCTCGTCAAGTTCGGGGAATCGGCCGCGGAGAAGCTGGCGCCCCCCGTCCCCGCCGACACCACCGACGGGCTAATCGCCCTCGCGCAGCGGGCGGACTTGTGGCACGCGACGGACGGCGAGGCGTACGCGACCCTCGAGGTCGACGCCCACTACGAGACGTACCGGCTCCGGTCCCGGGCGTACGAGGGGCTGCTCCGACGGCAGTACTGGCGCGAGTACCACGAGGCCCCGGCGGACGACGCGTACAAGTCGGCGCTGCGCGTTATCGAGGCGCTCGCCATTCACGACGGCCCCGAACGGGCCGCGCACCTCAGGGTCGCCGAGCACGAGGGCGACCTCTGGGTCGACCTGGGCGATCCCGCATGGCGTTCGGTACGCGTCACTCGGCTCGGGTGGACGCTCGAGCGCACGTCGCCGGTCCGCTTCGTCCGTGGCCGGGACATGCTCCCTCTGCCCGAGCCGGCGCGGGGTGGCTCGCTCGCGGAGCTGCGACCGTTCCTATCGGCGGCTTCCGTGACGGACGCCATCTACGTTCTCTCCGTTGGGTGGCTCGTCGGCGCCTTCCACCCCCGGGGGCCGTACCCATTACTGCATCTCGGCGGCGAGCAGGGCACCGGCAAAACTCAAACCGGGCGCCGCCTGGTCTCGCTGGCGGACCCGTCGAGCGTGCCGGTGCGGTCCCCTCCCCGGGAGGAGCGGGATCTCGCGATCGCCCTCGGCCATCACCGGGCGCTCGTCTTCGACAATCTGAGCTTGGTGCCCGAGTGGCTCTCGGACGCGCTCTGCCGGGTGTCGACGGGCGGCGGCTTCGCCACGCGCCAGCTCTGGACCGACGACGAGGAGGCCGTATTCCCCGGCGTCCGACCTCTGATTCTCACCTCCGTCCCCCAGATCGTCACTCAGCCCGACCTGCTCGACCGAACCCTGTCGGCCGAGGTGCCCCCAATCACTGCCTACCGACGGGACTCGGACCTCGACCGCGATTTTGGCACGGCGGCGCCCCGGATCTTCGGCGCGCTGCTGGAGGCGCTCGTAGCTGCGCTCTCCAACTTCGACACCGTCACGGTCGAGGCGGACGTTCGGATGGCGGACCACGTCGCGTGGGTAGTCGCGGCCGAGCCTTCGCTGCCGTGGCCCGTCGGGACCTATCTGGCGACGTACCGCGCGATGCGAGAGAGCGCGGTCGCCGACGCGGTGCTCGGCCATCCGGTCGGGGCCGCCGTCGCGACCCTCCACTCGGCACGCCCCGACTGGGAGGGCTCGATGACGGACCTCCTGAAACTACTCGGCGACTACGCGAGCCCCCGGGTGGAGCCGGGCCAGCGGACTCCGAAGGGCTGGCCTGGACGGGCGAGCGACCTGAGTGCCGTGCTGCGCCGCTTGGCCCCGGGGCTGCGCCGGATGGGAGTCCACGCGACGTTCGAGCGGAAGGGGCATGGTGGCCCCCGCTCCGTACGCATTTCGGCGTCTCCCCCGTCACCCGCGTCACCCGCCCTCAAGTCTCCGTCAGTCGAGAGCTACGAGGATGGTGACGCGGGTGGCGCGGGTGGCGCACATCCCCCCGCTAAAGGGGTCGCCGAAGAAGCCGATAACTGGACGGTGCCGCAAGGGGACCGGGCCCGCCGGGAAGGTGGGTCGTGATCGACCCGGTCCCGCGCCCGGTTCGGCTCGGGCGTTACTGGCGGTGCGGGTCGTGCGGCCACATCTGCTCGGGCCCTGAGACTCACCACTGCAGGTTCGACCCGGGCTCGGACACTCCGGGGACCCGGAGGTGCGCGATCTGCGGGGCCCGGTGCCCTGAGGGGTCCGTGCTGGGCCCCAAGGCGCTCGCGGCCCGCGCAAGGTTCGGCGGCGGGGTGCGAGGCTCACGGGGCCGCGACAGTGAGCCGTCCGAGCCATCGGGTCCGTACTCCGGCGCGATCCGGGGCGCCCGGGGCGAGGTGGCCGCCCCGTGACGCGGAAGGCCCGGTGGGGCGGCAGCCTCGGTCGAGGCGGCCGCCATCGCCGCGGGCTCGGGTCCGACGACCCGACGTGGGTCCTCGAGCTGACGATCTCGGTGAGGTCGACCACGGGCCGGAACCCGGAGCGCGGGCGCAAGCTGACCAGGACCGATTGGCAGACGGGCTGAGGTACGCGTGAGGCGGCGGGATCGGTACGACGACGGCCCGGATTGGGCCGACCAGGTGGGCCGTGACTTCCGAGGCGACCCTGACGACAGGGGGCGGAGCTCACGGCTTACGCGACCCCTACGGCGACCCAAGCGCCGCCGTCGAGCGTGGGCGGACCGGCGACCGACGAAGCGACCGCGATGGGCGAGCGCGCCGGTCGACCGCGACACGGTGCTATCCTGGGCTCGCCATTCCCGGGAGCAAGAGGCTCGTGCAGCGACCTGGGCGCGGTCGTTCATCAAGCAGCTCGAGTGGGAGGAGCGGGGCCGGGATTCCCCGAGCCTCCGGCTGCTCCGGGCGCGGTCGCTCGTGCCGAGGGAGCTCCGGCGCCGGGTGGGATGGCACCGATGCGCGCTGCTCTGCGGCGAGCTCCGCGGCCCGGGTCGCTCGCCGTACTGCGCCGCTTGTAGGCGTCTACACGTAGCAGAGCTCCACCGTATACGTGAGGCCAGGCGTCGCGCCCGGAGCCGTGGTTAGACGCCTCGCGTTACACTTCCGGAGAATCCGTGCCGCGCTTTCTTGAACGCGCGCGTCACGCCGGCCCGGTGCGGGAGGGGGCAGGTGTGACAAACCGGAGGGGTTGGAGGTGCGGCGGTGGACGAATAGCAACAAGGATCGCCCCTTAGTACGTACCGTACGTAGTACGATGGCCCGCGGGAGATTTCCTGACCTTCCGCCTTTGATTTTTCGAATTCCTCTACGAGCCGAGCGATCTCAGCCCGCCCGGCTGCCTCGTCCCAATCGGGCACGTCTGGGGGAGTAGGAGGCGCACACTTGACTCCTTACACACAGGGGTTTCTGCCGCCTCGCCTATCAATCGCAGTCCTTGAAGCGCTCGGAACCTTATCGACCACTATGGACACGCATGGTAGCAGTGGGAAGGCTGCGTGACCTCGCCGACGTGAGCCGGCAACCCCTCGCCTACTGGATCCTGGGTTTACGGATCCTCGCGCTGGCGGCTCTGCCTATTGCGGCGAGATCTTCGCCGCCTTCATGAGCGTCTTAGACGGACGCGACTTGGAATCCCACCCGTTTTCAACCAGCCCGCTTGACGACGAACCTCTCCCTCTATGAATCAACGGGGAAGGAGGTGCGAACACCCGGGGCAAACCCCGGCAAGGTGCTTCTCCGAGACCTCCACAGCTTGCGAAAAGTCGAGGGCCGCCACCGCGAAATCCCGTACGGCGTCGGCGTCCGCCTTCGCCGTGGCCCGCGCCTTCTCGAGAGCGCTCAGGAGCGTTGGATCGGCTCGGAGCCGGTCGTACACCTCTCCGAACTTTGGGCCGTCAAGCGTGAGGGGCGAGACGACTTGGAGGGCCTCAATCCCGTTGATCATTAGACGTTGAATCTGGGTCGGGGGCTCTCCGGTGCCGTAATTGACCGAAGTGGGTTCCACTTTGACCTGAGCGGACTGGTTGCCCCTGATTCGGGGGACGAGCACGCCGGCGAACCAAACCGCTGGGGGTGGGTTAGGGGAAAAGCCCGCCACGACGTCCGCCGCGACGAACTCAATGCCCAGGCCGGTCCGCAATGCGGCCTGGATTGCACTCGCATATGAATCGTCGAGTGCTCGCTTCTGTTCCCGGCCGCCGTTCGTCCGCTTCTCGACATCCTCAAGGAGTGGGTGCATAGTCTCGTCGGCGTGAATGTGCGCCCTCGCATACGGCCACTGAAAGAGGGTTTCGACCGGCGGCCGGCTCCCATCCTGAGCCGACACGATAACTGAGTACCGTCCGCGCCCCTGGTCCGGCCACCCGTCCACGTCGTAGCTAAGCGTCGCCGAAGGCAGAGCCGAGAAAACGCGATTCCAAGGCAACTCGGCGTGATCGTGGAACCGCGCGCGGTTCGCCGTCTCGGTCGCGAACCGCTGTCCCCAGTACTCTTGAGCCATCGGACCAACGAGGGCGAGCGACCCGGGGATCAGAATCACAAACAAACCGAGGGTGAGCCCACCTGGACCGCCGACAACTCGGTCAAGGAGGACTCCTCCGATAAGGCCGAATACGAACGCGGCGACTGCGACCCAGAGGTTCGAGCGGCCGACCACGCGGTCACGAGCGCATCCGGGCTGATAAGCGACTGCGCGCGCCGAATGGAAGGCCCACACCGCCGGGGCGCGAGCGCGCCCGTCGCGTGGCCTCCTAAAGCGGGATTGCTGGGGTTAGGCCCGCTCGACCACGAACTTCGACCCGTTGACCGGCATCTTAGGTGCCCAGCCGTCGTCGATGTACCTCTGAAGATCGGCTTCGGGAACAATCTGGAACTTCGGGGTGGAGGCAGG
>DATGZQ010000036.1:0-9280 GCA_035297125.1 Thermoplasmata archaeon | reverse complement strand
GACGGCGAAGACCGAGACCGAGTTGTCGCCGGCGTTGACGACAAGAAGGAGCTGGTGGTTCGAGGTGAGCGCGAGGGCCCCGGAGTCGGCCAAGCTCGTCCCGGTCCCCGTCCCACCGGTGGAGTAGTTGCCGGCCGGCGTAAGTACGCCTCCGGGCCCGATCCCGTAGGCGATGACCACGTTGCCGGCGACGGCGTTCGACATCGTGAAGACCGCCCCCTGCTCTCCGTGGTACCAACCGTGTTCATTCGTGTTCGTCGACTGCGCGGACGCGGCGGCCGGGGCCAGCAGCAGTAGCACCATCGCCGCTGCCGCTGGAATCACCCACAGGTGGCTGGGTCGCTTCATGGCAACCGCCGACCGCGCAACCCAGGTATATGCCTGGGCCGAAATCCCTACCTAATTCGACCCCAGTTGCAGCCGAGTTCGGCCCTGATTCCCCGATTGTGGGCAAGCCACACGTTTTCGAACACCCCATCCTAGGTTCAATGCACGTTGAGCCTTCGACGCCGGATTTCGGGGGAACCGCCCCGGAATGAAGCATCGCTCCCAGAGAATGCCGATCCGTTCCGTCCAGAGCCGAGAGAGGACTACTTTCTTTTCTTTATGTAAGCTTATGTAAAGCTGTTGTAGTCGAGCCTATGTGCAGCCCTACGACCCCCAGCGACCTGCAACGCCCCAGTCATTCGCGGGTCGTCCAGACCTCCTTCGGTTCGTCGACACCGCCTTGCAGGAGGCTGTAAACCTCAGGCGCGGAACCGCACTGTTGCTGTACGGTCACCGCGGAAGCGGCAAGACGTCCGCACTGCGGAAGGTCCAATCCATGGTCCGGGCGGCTGCCCCGGACGCGATCGTGGTCGAAGTGCCACTTCGAGTTCCGAGTTCGGACGCGATGCTGGTCCAGGGGATCGCAGAACTGGTCTCACGCCAGGTTGCAGCGCAGGCTCGGTTGACGAGTCGAATGAAGCGCGCTCTCGAGAGCCTCAGCGCGATAACGGTCCTCGGGACCGGGGTCAACCGCACGCCACCCCAAGCGCTGACCGCCTCAACGCTGTTGACAGTCTGGCAAGAAGCACTGAATTCGCTGGGGGAACTTCCGATTCTCAGCGTCAGCATTGATGATGCCGAACTCTTGAAAGCCCCCCAGATCGGCATCCTCAAGACCATGGTGGAGAGCGTCTCTCCCGTTCCGCTGCTCGTGTCTGTCGCCGGCGGGCCGGACCTGATGGAAAAGCTGACCCAACGTGACGCGTCCCCGATTCTTCGGGCGTTTTCCGGGGCGGTGTTCGACATCGGACAGTTCGATCTCGAAGAAACTCGAGAAGCGCTGGAAGCTCCGCTCACGGGAATGCGGGCGTCCGGTCGATGGGAAGCCGAGGGGGTTCAGGCGCTCTATCACCTGACCCACGGGTATCCGTACTTGGTCCAGTGTTTCGCGGCCGCGGCCTACAAGGATCACCAACGGATTGGAGCGGGCGAGGTTCGTGCCGCGATCCCGGAGGCACTGCGCCTTGCCTCCAGTTGGCTGGACCGCGAGCTCACGACGGCCTCCAACGAGGATATCCGAGCGTTCGCGAAGATCGCGGGGCTTGACAAGATCGAGCTCAGGAGCTCCGACTTCCTTCGACTCGGTGTCAACTCGGTGTACATCCCACGATTGGTCTCGCTGGGCGTGCTCAAGCACCTCTCCCGGGGCTGCTACGAGCTTCGAAAAGCGCCAGCAATCGCCTATTTCCAAGCCCTTCGACGAGGTCTCTCTATCGAGTGACCGCGGAGCCAGGACGTACCTTCCCTCGACCACCCCAGGAACATGGACGGGGCGGTCTTTCCCGGCCGATAGGAGAGGTTAATTCCACGTGCCGCCCCCGTGCGCCTCGCTCAGGAGTTGGACCCCGTGACCGGAACCGTCTCTCAGGCCTCGAACGAGGCAGCTGTCCCGCCGGCACGAGATACCCGGATCAGGGTTGGCGCGGTCGCGATCTTCGTCCTCCTGCTGGCCGAACTCCTCCTGGGAAACCAACTCGCGGTGGTTGGCAGCCCCTACCCCGTCGGGTACCTGGCAGCTCACATCGTTCTCTCGATCCTACTCATTGGGTTCACCGCCCACGTCCTGGTCCGCTCAACCCGGTTGCCGAGTCGGCCCGCCAAGGTAGTCGCGGGGCTCACCTTCCTGTCCGCCGTGGGAGCCACCATCGGAGGAACGGTCTTTCTCCTCTCCGGAGGGGGCTCCAACGCGCTGTACGCGATGGAGGGACTGGGCGGCCTCGCCGTCCTCGGCGCCATCTTGCTGATCGTCTTCGGATCGGTGGAGATCCCGGTCAAACCGGCCACGCCGTAGGCCGCAACTGTCAGAGGGTATATGTGGCAGGCCGAGTAGCGTGCCGTCGTGGTAGCCGCCGGAGTATATCGCGCGGGTGGGATTGAGAAGAGGCGCCGCGGTCTCCTCTCGGTAGCTCTGGTCGCGGCAGTCGCGATACTTGCTTCCCTGACCGTGGCGCCACGAGGTGGGGTGGCCGCCACGCTCCCTCCCGGGGTCGCTCCGCCGATACCTTCGTGGATTCACTCTGGGGTCAACCCATCGCTCGCTCGGTCCCTTCCCACGACGATCGATCGCTTCACCGATATCCCGTATCGACCGAGCCTCCCGAGCTCGCCTAAGCCCGCGCTCAGCGGTCCCCCAGCTCTCAACGTCGGGACCGATCCGTTCACGGCGGTCTACGACGGCGGGAACGGCTACGTTTACGTCGTGAACTTCGACTCCGAGAACGTGAGCGTCATCAGCGGCACGAGAGTCATCGCGACCGTTAATGTCTCGAGCGACCCGTATGGCGCAACCTACGACAGCGCGAACGGGTACGTATACGTCTCGAACAGCAACGCTGCTAACGTGAGCGTGATCAACGGCAGCGCGGGCCGAGGGACGGTCACGGGGATGTCCGAGCCACAACCTTCCGCTTACGATACGCGCAACGGGTACGTCTACGTCCCCAACTACGCCTCAGACAACGTTAGCCTGATCAGCGGGACCTCGGTCGAAGGCTGGGTGAACGTCGGCTTCGAGCCCCAGGGCGCGACCTTCGACAGCGGGAACGGCTTCGTCTACGTCCCAAGTTACGAAGACAATGATGTGTACGTGCTGAACGGCACCGCCATTGAGGGACTAGCGGCCGGAGGCGTCCACCCGACCGGCGCGACGTACGACCCGACGGATGGCTTCGTCTACGTGGCGAACGACGATTCGAGCGTCGTCTATGTGATCAACGGCACTACGTCCGACGGATTAGTGCAGGTCGGAACCGACCCGGAATCCGCGACCTACGACAGTGCGAACGGCTACCTGTACGTTCTGAACGCAGGATCCAACAACGTGAGCGTGATCAGCGGCAAGACCGTGGTCGGAACAGTGGACGTGGGGACCGACCCGGTCGGTGGGGCGTACGATAGCGGGAACGGTGACGTCTATGTGGCGAACTCCGGTTCCGCCAACGTGAGCGTGCTCAGCGGCACGAAGGCCATCGGAACGGTGGAGGTCGGGAGCCGCCCCGAATGCGCGGTATTCGACTCCGGCAACGGGGATGTTTACACGCTGAACGCCGCCTCCGACAATGTCAGCGTGATCGGGCCACCTATCGCCACGCTGGTCGCTAGCCCTTCGACGACCCAGGTCGGGGAAGCGTCGATGCTAACCCTGGGATTCACGGAGGGAGTGGCGCCGATTTCCTGGACGCTCGAGGAGAACGGTTCGGCCTCCAATATCTCAAGCGTTTCCGGTGGGCAGTACTCCTTCACGCCGTTGCACGCCGGGTCGTACACCTTCTACCTGAACGCGACGGACGCGGTCAGGGGTACCTCAGAGGCCACGACGATCACGACCGTGAAGGCGGCGCTGGTCGCTTCGTTGACCCCGAACCCCGGGTCGATCCTCGCGGGCCAGTTCTCGACGCTGTCATACGGTTTCTCCGGAGGAGTGGCACCGATCACCTGGACCCTCGCTGAGAACGGATCGACAAGCAACCTCTCCACTGGTACGCCCGGGGGGTCCTACACCTTCGTGTCGGCTCACGAGGGGACGTACACGTTCTACCTGAACGCATCCGATTCGGTCGGGAGCCTCTCGAATGTAACTGCCACCGTAGTCGTGAGCTTCGCCGCCCTGAGTTCGAATCCTGGAACCATCGACGTAGGGGAGTCCTCCACACTGTCCTACAGCTTCACTGAAGGGGCGGAACCCGTCGTCTGGACGCTCACGGAGAACGGGTCGGCATCGAACCTGACGGGCGCGAGCGGAGGCAGCTACACGTTTGCCCCGACTAACGTGGGGGTCTACACGTTCTACCTGAATGCAACGGACGCCGCGGAGAGCACGGCTCACCTCTCAGCGACGGTGACCGTAGAACCGGCGCCCGCGGGCGGGTCAGGCACCCCCACGTTGCTGGGACTGCCTCAGGCGGATGGGATCGCTCTGATCGGCGCGCTCGCGGCGATCGTCGTCGTGGGCCTGCTGGTCGGGCTGATTCGAAGACGGCGCCACGGAGGTCCGCCGGTTGGTTCGACGCCACCCTCTACGTCCGCGGGAGGCAGCGATCCGGCCACCATCCCTCCGCCCCCGCCCGGGACAGCGTAGAGGCGCTACCGCAAGGGTCGATCGGACCAGCCGATGTCACGACGACCGCGGCAGTCGCGGTCACGCCCGGGTCGGGCCTCGAATCCTCGGAGCCGACTATCGACTCGCGAGGCGGAGGTCCAGCCGTCGTCGGAGAACTCGGGTCACAAGGAAGACCGGCCCCAACGAGGAGCTTACGCTTCGGGAGTCAAAACCGAGCTCCCGGAGGCGGTCGCGGTTCTCAACGAACGTCGACGTGACCCGCCGCTCCGACTCCCCGAGAGCGTCCGCCAGGACCGAGGGAACGAAAACGTAGGGCGAGCTCAGTACGAGCCGGTTCAGGGCGTAGGCCATCAGGTCCGGCGCGCTCGCGTTCTCGCCCGTGGGGGAAGGTTGTCGGACGGCCCGGTCGACGGGCGCCTCGCCCTCCCGATCCGGTGTGACCCCGAGCTGGAGGGGCTGATCCACGGCCCGAGCCTCGATGAGATGCGAGAGATCGCTTAGGGCCGCCTCGTGGATGTTCGGGAGCCGGCGGGCCGTGCGGAAACGGTGAACGAATCGGAAGAACTCGGGGCTCGGAACCGCCAGGACATGGACCGCCCCGTCCTCCGCGACGGAGACCGTGACGTGGCCCGCCTTGGAACCCTGAAGTCGCATGCGGGCGTGTTTTACGAGTTCGTTGTAGAGCGCGTGCGATTGGGGCTCGTCCGGGGTCGAATTGACCTCGGCGAGACGGAGCCGCGAGGATGCCGTGGTGGCCGAGAGATCGCGGATCTGAACGGGAGGGCTCTCCCCCGGGTGCGCCCCGGTACTCGGCGGGCCCGGCGGGATTCGGGGACTGGATGGCGGGGGCAGCCGGACGTTCGCGCGAGGGGGTGAGACGGACTCGGACGAGGCGGTCACAGCTCCTCCTCCAGGAGGGAGTCGCGGTACGCTGCCGTCAGCCACGATACCCACCCTACGCCCGACGCGGGGCGGATCTGGATCCGGTGCCCTCCCAGATTTCGTGCAACGGCCAGCGGCCGCATCGCTTCTTCGAGGGTTTCGGGTGGGCTGCGCGAGGGGGATCCCTTGCGTCTAGCGATCGACCCCCGCGGATGGATTCGATGTACCGGTCCGCCGGTCACGACCCTGCTGCCTTCGACCGAGGCTTAAACCATGGCTTCGATGCGCAGCTTGTCGCTGTGATCCTCGGCGGTCGATCCGATCTCTGCAGGGCGTACGGCGCTGCGTTCGCAATCGACGCGGCTCAACTCGAACGCCCTCACAGGTCGAGGCCCGCCCCGGATCGCTTCGAATGGTTCCAGGAGAGCGCTGGCAGGTTCAATGGGAGCTGAACCCACCAGACTCCGTGTTGTCTGTACGCTGGAATCTCCGCAAAATCGCCGAGGCGTCTGGCCCAGGGGGCTCTGTGGAGTTTGGTCAACTCCGTTTCGTTCTCGCGGAACGCGCTCGGTCGAACAATCCATTATCCCCCGATTTCGATGGGGGACCATGGCCGCGGAACCCGCCAGAGTGCGGACTGGATCGACCGAACGAACATGGACGAAAGCCGACCGACGACACCGGGGCGCGATGTCGATGGGCCAAGGCGCCCTCATCCTAGGGGTCGTCGCGCTGATCCTAGGCGGATCGGCTCTCGGGATAGCCCTCACAAAGGGCGGACCTGCGGGTGCGGCCGGTGCGAAAGGGACCAACGGTACCAACGGGACCCGGGGACCTGCCGGACCTGGAGCGGTGGTCGGGCAGAGCTTCAATGACGGAACGACGGTTCTGACCGGTGCCTGCGGGTACTACAACGGGTCCAACCTGAGCTTCACCGTAAGCGGGCCGGGAACGTTCGTCCTCGCGGCTTCCGTGGAGATCTTGATGCAACACACTCTCACGGATTTCGTCTTCTTTAGCGCCAGCCTCTCGAACGCTTCGTCTACGTGCAATCCGGATTTGAACAACTTCGTCGACTACGATCTGAGCGACTCCCTCCCGACTGGGAACTACTACGCGGAGCTCAGCCTGGACCAGAGCTTCCCTGTTGGGGCGGCGGGGGCGTATACGTTCGACATCATCGGAGTGGCATCGGGCGGCACCGACACGGCCGACTTCTACTTCGGGAGCGTCGTGGGAGTGTTCTACCCCGCGTAGACCTGTGCCGACCAGGGAGCTCCGTACCTCGCTGCCGGCCTGGCGAGCGCGGGGCTCCCTCTGATGCTCCGCGAATCTCCCAAAGCAGACCGGCCGCTCGGGGTCGTGAGGACGACGGAGTCTGGCTCCATCAGAGGAACGATCTGAGGACTGCCTCGCGCGAACCAATCCCAGTCCACCGTCTCGACTGAGCCTCGAGTCGGGGGCGATAATCCGTTCAACTAACCTTGAGCCTCCGAAAACTCTCCTTAGAGCATGGTTCGTAAGGCAAAGCCCTGAGGTACCCGGGCTGTAGCCAGAGCGGCCCTGTTCTTGGGCCAACCGAGAAGGGAGGGCACCGGAACCTCCGCTGGTCCGAGCATTGAGCGCGCCTTCTCTCGACGGTAGGGTTCTTATCTGCGGGTCGCCGTTCGAAGTATCCGTGGTGAGCGACCCGCCCGACCCGCTCTTCCCCGGAGCATTCGGAAGACCTTCCTCCGTCTTCATCTCGGGGACCAGCCGATCCTTGCTAAAGTGGTTCGCATTCGCATCCCTGGCCCCTTACGCCTCACGGGTCTACTGGACCGACGTTCGACTACCGGGCGAGATTCCCGACCCGCTCGACCCGATAACCGTACACGCCATTCCGGAAGAATCAGTGTACGTGCTCTCCCCCCAAGACCTTCAGCCGGACGACCAGGGAGCCCTTCAAGCAGAAGCGGCCGCGGCGACAATGCTCAAGTCGGATGAGACCACGAATTCGCTCGAGGGTCTCGTGGAGTTCCTCCGTATGCCCGCGCATGCCCAGAAGCTGATCTCGGCCACCGGTCGTAGTGACGCACCTTCGATCCTTGTGACGGCGAACGCTCAGCGCCTCGCCACTGTGTACTCAGTAGATCGTGTGGCCCCGCTGATGCGTGCGATGCTGGAGTCCGGAACATGCCAGGTCGCGCTTTGGACGGAAGCACCCACCACCCACACATCGATGTTCGATGTAATCCTGCACTTGGAAGGGAGTGGTCCGACCGACTGGCGAAATGCGACCGTCCAATGTGACAAGGGAATCGCCACCGGTCCGCTAGCGCTCGGAAGGGTCCCCCGCCTTTCGGACTTGGAGCCGATTTCAACGATCCTCCAGAAGCACCTACCCGCATCCTCGCGGGGACGGTCGTGACCTCGCCGTTCACTCACCCTGACCAAAGTAGGTTCTGGCAGGGTTGCCTGAGATCCGATTAGTTCCTCGAACTCGCCTAACTGCAAAGGGTTTCTTGTCACAGGTGGCTCTTCGAATCGCACGAAGGCTCGGCGAATCAGCCTGGACCGTCAGGAGCTTCCGCGGGGGGCGCGCGGAATCCTCGAGGGTCAGAATCGATGTTGCGGCTTCGTTTTCGGTCGCCAAGATCGAACAAGGCATCCCTCGCGGCGTTGGTCGTTCGTTTAGTCGCGGTCGGTGGGCTAGCTTGGGGACCTCTGCGCCCCGGCTCCGTCCCTTCCCTACCAATCGCACCTGCCCTCTCGGTGACAATCGCCGGGCCGGTTTCTACAGTTCCGGTCGGCGGCGATCCGAACGGGATTGTCTACGACAGTGGACGAGGGGGGGCCATTGTCTCAAATGCCAACTCCGGCGATGTGAGCGTGATCCCGGTGGCGGGCGGGTTGCTGTCGGGCGGTGGGGCGGCCTCCACGTCTCCAGGAGCCGCAGGGTACGTCGTAGCGGGAGTCCTCAGGGCGGGACTCGGAATCATGATCGGGATAGTCATCGACCCTCAACTGCGCGGTCGGCCCCCTCAGGTGCCCGGACAAAACCGCGGACCCGCACTTCCCCCTGGACCGGCCCCATAGGCACAGACCTGGGGCGACGGATCCGCTAGGCGGCTCCCGTTTCGTCCGGTCGGTGTGGAGTCGGAAGCCGGGCGTTCACGCAACAGCTCGCCCGGTCGGAAACCCGCGGGTTGGTTGCTCCCCGGGGTAGTCCGACCGGACGGACCGAGCAGACCGAATCCATTATCGGCACGACCCTATGCCTGCTCATGTCTTCCGTGCCGCCTAGCGAGAGCGTCAACCCGAACAGCCCGTCGCCTGCTCAACCGAACCCCGGGAACAAGGCCGCTTTGGGACTCGGTCAAATCGCCTTGATTCTCGGCGTGGTCGCTCTCGTCCTCGGCGCCTCGGCCCTCGGGGTAGCACTTACCGGCACGGGCCACACCGGCGCGCGCGGACCGGCCGGCCCAGGCGCAGTGCTCAACCAGACCTCCTACGCGATCACTCAAGCGGTACCCAACGACACCTGCACGGCAGCGACCGGTTCCAGTATCGGATTCACTGTGGGCGGTCCGGGGGTCGTGACTCTCACCGCCACCGTGGCACTGCTTTTGGACCACACGAACGGCGATCAGACGACCTATTCCATAAGCCTCGCGAATGCCGCAGCAAGCTGTGACGTTCTCGCCAACAAGTATGTCACGGGGAATGTTGATTATTCCGCGCCCACCGCCGCCTATGTCCCCGATGTTAGTCTGGTTCAGAATTTCCCTGTCGGTGCCGCCGGGACCTTCA
>DATGZQ010000035.1:0-31119 GCA_035297125.1 Thermoplasmata archaeon | reverse complement strand
AGGACCCGCCACTCTCCTTCCCGGGTCTCCCCCTCCGCGCCGCCGGTCGACGGGAGGAACGGGCAGCTCATGCAGATGGCTCCCATCTCGAAGACGCTGTGGCAAAGGGCCGGCAAGGGGCCGACCAGACGAACCAGGAGTCGATGCGGCCCGAGCTGGGTGATCGAGACCTCTTCGGGACTGGGCCGTTGACGAAGGAACTCCGTGATCTCGGGGAGGGTCGTGGGGCTGGCGTTGATCTCGAGAAGCTGAAGGAGACGGCGGGGAGAGCCTTCGGTGTGCCGACAGACGTGAAAGCGAACGCCGGCCCCCCAGCGCTCGCCGAGGTCCTGCATCCAGTGAGGGACAGGGCCGCCACGAATTCGGAGCTCCACGAGAGCGGTCTCCGCGCGGAGGCTCCTTCGGGTCCCTCGAGGAGGGGAGCGAGCGGACCGGTCGCTCGGGGTCGCGACCGGCTTCGCCCGGCTTCCCGACGAGGCCGGTCCGTTCCCTTGCGGACGAGAAGTCGCGGGGCGCGACCGACGCGCGCGGCGAGCCCCTCGAGGGGTCTGCGGGCTATCCCCTGAAGGTCGGGACGGATTGCCCAAGTGATCTCTTCCCTCTTCGGACCGGGCGTCGAACGGTCGTTCCGTCCGATGCCTCGGCCCGAGAAAAGGGTGTAGACCGCTGCGGGCGGGGCCCCGGCTCACCTCGCCGGCCACGATGTTCTCGGGGCGGCTTCCCTCCGGCCTTCGGACCGCTCGGGATGTACGTGACCCAACCTCGGCGAGCGTGCCCTCCGGGGTCGGTTCCCAGAACACCCTCGAACCGCCGGTAGCCCGCTTCGGTCGGGGCTGGGTCGGTGCGGCCGCGGGGAGCGCGTTGATCCTAGCGCCTCCGCCCGTCCCCGGGTCGATCGCTTCCATGAGCGGGGGCACGCCCGTGCTGGGATTCGAACCCAGGTCTGAGGCTCCGCAGGCCTCTAGGATAATCCAGTGCAGCGGTGCGGGGAGTTTGCCCCAATACCGTAGCTACCCCACACGGGCATCGTCGCTCCTTCGATCGCTTGTTCGCCGCCGAGCGGGGCGCGCTATAAAAGCCCGGGCACGCCGGAGCACTCGCGCGCGCCACACTTTATACCGGTCGGCGCGTCCGTCCGCGAGGAGGGGGTACTTCGCGTATGGTCGTCGGCTCGAGCAGCGACCCGTTCGCGGCCCTTTCCGCGCTGCCCCGCGGGCAGAAGGTCGAGATCCGGGACTCGCGGGGACATACCTGGAACGGAACGATCGTCCCCTCCCACGAACTGTCGGGCTCGCGGATCGTCTCGCTGAAGCTCGAGAGCGGCTACAACGTCGGCGTCTCGGTGGATTCCGGAACGACGTTCCGCGTCATCTCCCATCCGCCCCCGGAACACCACCCCGCGTCGGCACCGCCCGCGGCGTCCGCGTCCGTCGAGAGCGACGGATGGATCACCCTCCTGACGACGGGAGGAACGATCGCCTCTCGGGTCGACTACGACACGGGAGGCGTGCGGCCGGTCAGCGACGAGAAGGAGATCCTCGCGTTCTATCCCGAGCTCAAGAACTCCGGCGCGGTCCGCATCGTCCCCGTCTTCGATCGGCTCAGCGAGGACGTGGGTCCACCGGACTGGCTGGTCCTCGCGAACGACGTCGCGGAGGCGTTCCGTAAGGGAGCTCGCGGCGTCGTGATCGCGCACGGCACCGACACGCTCGGGTTCACGGCCGCGGGCCTGAGCTTCCTTCTCGCGGACCTCCCGGGACCGGTCGTTCTCGTGGGCGCTCAGCGTTCCCCCGACCGTCCGTCCTCCGACGGTCCGTCCAACCTCGAGGCGGCCGCCACCGTCGCCCGCGACCGCCGGCTCGGGGAGGTGGTGGTCGTGATGCACGCCGGGTTCTCGGACGACCGGTTCGCGATCCACCGAGGCACGTGGGTGCGGAAGATGCATTCGAGCCGGCGGGACGCCTTCGAGAGCCGAAACGGCCCTCCGCTCGGGACCGTGGAAGGCGGCAAGGTCCACCTGCTACCGGTCGTTCGAGCCCCGTCCGCCGGCCCCGCCCGGGTGGAAGGACCGGTCGACGACAGGGCCGGCCTCCTCTGGTTCTATCCCGGGCTCACGCCCGAACGGGCTCGGTCGTTCTCGGAGGGCCTGCGCGGGATAGTCCTCGCCGGCACGGGCCTCGGGCACATCCGTTCGTCCTTGATCGAGTGGGCGAGAACGCTTACCGACAAGGGCGTGGTCGTCGCGATGACGACCCAGTGCCTCGAAGGCGGTGCGGACCCGTACGTCTACGCTACCGGTCGGGAGCTGCTGCGGGCCGGCGTCCTTTACCTTGACGATCTTCTTCCCGAGACGGCCTACGCGAAGCTCGTGTGGGCGCTGGGCCGTGCTAAGACCGCTTCCGAGGTTCGCGAACTGCTGACCCGGGACCGCGCCGGCGAATTCCTCCGGCGGCACCGGCCGGAGGCCGAGGCGTGAAGGTCGGCCTCGAGGTCCACCAGCAGCTCGCGACCGGGAAGCTGTTCTGCCGATGCCCGTCCGAGCTCTCGGACGAGACCCTCGGTTCGTTCTCCCGGCGGCTCCGCCCCTCGAGCGGCGAGGACCGTCGGGTCGACCCCGCGGCGGCGTTCGAGGCCTCTCGAGGCCTCTCCTACCGATACGAGTTCGGCCCCCTTGATTGCCTGGTCGAGATGGACGAGGAGCCCCCCCGGGCTCTCTCGGAGGATGCGCTGGACGTGGCGCTCACGCTCGCGCTCCTGCTGAGCGCGCGGCCGGTCGACGAGGTCGCCGTGATGCGCAAGATCGTCGTGGACGGCTCGAACACCTCCGGCTTCCAACGGACCGCCCTCGTGGCGGTGGACGGGAGCCTCGAGGTCCGCGGGAAGCACCACGAGATCCTCTCGATCTGCCTGGAGGAGGACGCGGCCCGCAAGGCCGGCGAAGGCGCGGGAGAGATCGTCTACCGGCTCGACCGGTTGGGGATCCCGTTGGTCGAGATCGCCACGGGTCCCGACATATCCTCCGGCCCCGAGGCGCGCGAGGTCGCCGAGGAGATCGGCGCCCTGCTCCGCGCCACCGGACGGGTCAGACGGGGCATCGGTACGATCCGCGAGGACCTCAACGTGTCGATCGAGGGCGGCCACCGTATCGAGATCAAGGGGGTCCAGGAGCTGCGGAGGCTCTCCGACTACGCGGACGGGGAGGCGACCCGACAGCAGGCGCTTCTCTCGGTCCGCGACGAGCTCCACCGCCGAGGGGCCACGGTGGGGAGCGCGCCGCCGGTGGACGTCACGTCCCTTCTACACAAGATCCCGTCCGGCCCGCTCTCCTCGAGCTCCCGGAAGGAGGGTCCGGTCCTGGCGCTCCCGCTGCGCGGGTTCGCGGGGCTTCTGGGACCCATCCCTGGCACCGAGGAGCGCCTCGGCCGGGAACTGGCCGACCAGGCCCGTGCGGTGGGCCTCCGGGGCCTGATCCACTCGGACGAGCTCCCCGGCTACGGGGTCACCGACACGGACATTGCGGCCCTTCGCGCGCACCTCGGCCTGGGCGAGAAGGACGCGTTCGTCCTCGTCGCGGATGCCTCCTCCGAGCGCGGGACCCTCGCCCTCCATCGCGTGGCGACCCGCGCGACCTCCGCGATCGAGGGGATCCCGGGGGAGACCCGGGACCCGCTGCCGGACGGACGGACGCGCTACTCCCGCCCGTTGCCGGGGCGTCATCGGATGTACCCGGAGACCGACATCCCTCCGATCCCGATCACCACCGCCAGGCTCGAGCGACTCCAGGCCTCCCTCCCGGAGCGGCCAACCGCCCGAATGGAACGGCTTGAGCGCCAGTACGGGCTGAATCGCGAGCTCGTTCGCCAGGTCGTCTACGGTGGGTTCGCGGACACGTTCGAGGCGCTCACGGCCCGGGGCCACTCGCCGGCCCTCGTCGTACGGCTTCTCGTGCAGGACGTTCCCGCGATAGCCCCCCGTCCGGACGGGTCGGCGTTCGAGCCGTCGGTCGCACGCCTAGACCAGGTGCTCACGGCCGCGAACGCGGGCCGGTTTGGCAAGGAGGGGATACCGCGCGTGCTCGAGGCGCTCGCCCGCGGCGCTCCGGACGTAGATTCGGCCATCGCAGCCACCGGGCTCGAGGGCCTCACCGCCGAAGCCCTGGCCGCCCTCGTGGACCGGATCGTCCGTGCCCAGGCCCCGTTGATCCGGGAGCGCGGCAAGGAGGCGTTCATGCCGCTGATGGGGGACGTCATGCGGGAGGTTCGCGGACGTCGCGACGGTCGGGAGGTCGCGGAGGAGCTCCGCCGAGCGATCCAGCGGGTCGCGGACGGAACCACCGACGGCAAACCTGCCGAGGGCTCCTAATGGGCCGGTCGCCGGACTCGGCGAGAGGGAGCGCAGGCACGGCAGGACCGTTCCGCGCCGTGGTGACGGACGTTGACGGTACGCTCACCGATTCGCGTCGTCGGCTCGACCCGCGGGCGATCGCTGCGGTCCGCCGTCTCGAGGCGAAGGGCATCCCGGTGATCCTCGCCACCGGGAACGTCCTTCCGATATCCCTCGCTCTCCATCGCTTCCTCGGGCTCTCGGGCCCGATCGTCGCCGAGAACGGCGGGGTCCTCTACCGGCGGGTCGGCGACCGGGAGGTCGTGGTGCATCTCGCCGACCCGCGGGTCGCCCGTTCGGCGTTCCGCGCCGTGGTGCGGGCGGGCGTGCCGGCCCGGAAGCTGTTCACGGACCGATGGCGCGAGACCGAGGTGGCGATCGAGCCGACGGTCACCGTCGCGGCGGTCCGACGCGCCCTCGGGAATCGGAAGGTCGCGGTCGAGTCGACGGGGTACGCGATCCATCTCATGGAAACGGGGGCCGGCAAGCTCCCCGCGCTGCGACAGGCGCTCCTACCGCTCGGGCTCCGGCCCTCGGATTGCGTCGTGCTCGGCGACGGGGACAATGACGTGGGAATGCTCCGGGCCGCAGGGTTCGGGGTCAGCTTTCCGTCGGGCAGCCCGCGGGCCCGCGCCGCCGCACGGTACGTCACCCGGGCGGACTTTTCCGAGGGATTTGTCGAAGGGCTTAAGGCGGGTCACCTTCTCGGCTGAGCGTTCCCACCGGGGGGAAGTTCATGCTCGTCGGCCAGTGCGCGCGGTGCGGAGCCCCGGCGACGCTCGGATGCACGATCTGCGGGCGGACGTTCTGCCGGGAACACCTCGACTCGGACGAGCGGACGTGCGCGGACTGCGTCGCCATCCAGAAGAAGGCGAAGAGCCCGATCGAGATCCGCTCCCCTCCGTCGCGCCGGATGGCACGGCGACCGCCGGTCCCCGGCCGGACCCAGTGAGCCCGCGGCTCAGTAGTCGTACCCGGGGAGCGCGAGCGCTCCCTTGGGCGATTCCCGGGCCAGGGCGATGAGAACGATGCCCATCGCGCCCGTGGCGACGCCGAGGGCGAGCGTCGCCCAGGCGTAGACGCCGAGGGTCGGCCCGAAGTAGAGCCCGAAGAGGTGTCGTCCGCCTTTGGGCGAGAGAACGTGAAGGAGGACGTTCACGACGACCCCCACCCCCCAACCGAGGAAGGTGAGCAGGCCTCCCGCGATGAAGTACCCGAGCCGCTCGTCCCCCTTCGGCTCGAACGACGGAACCGCCGGGGTCTCCTGGAGGTCGACCACGCCGGACCGACCCGCACGTCGTTTTTAGTCTCTTCGGCGCTCGGGGGCCCTTCCGCACGGGCGTGGCCACCCCGATCGTGAGTGAGCCTCGGGTACTCGGGTTTCCTCGAGGTAAGCGATATGACTATGTTTTATACGATTGCAAACTTACTAAACTCGACAAACCAGGGGTGCATCGATGACGAAGGAGATCCAGAATACCACTGCGCCGACCGACCCACCGACCGAATTCGACCGGGCCCTCGACTCCCTCCGCGAGCGGTTCTACGACACGTTCGGCTTCGTGCCGTTCGGGCTCCCGTACGCGACCGCCGAGCCGAGCGAGCTCGCGTTCTTCCGACCGGCGCGGGCCGACGTCTCCGACACGGGCAAGACGTTCCGGATCGTGGCCGAGGTTCCGGGGATCCCGAAGGATAAGCTCGACATCCGAGTCCGCGGGACGAGCGTGGAGATCCGGGGCGAGAGCGTGAAGGAGACCGAGGAGAAGGGGACCGAGTACGTCCACCGCGAACGCGCGCACGCGGGCTACCAGCGCTCCTTCGAGCTCCCCGAGCCCGTACTGGCCTCGCAAGCGAAGGTCACGTTCGAGAACGGGGTCCTCGAGCTCGAGCTGCCGAAGGAGCACCCGACGGCCTCGCCCGAAGAGATCAAAGTACCCGTCCCGTAGGGACGCCCGCCACGCGTCCCGACCCCGGGGTCCAGGACGGCCCCGGGGTGCCCTAGCCGCCCGAGAGCAGGGGGGGTTCAGCCGAAACCGGGGAGCGCCTTCGAGTCGCGCCCGCCCCCTTGCCGCAGGGGGGCCTTGCGGAGCTCTTTCGCGGCCTCGACCAGCCGGATGAGGGGCGCGGACTGGACGACGTAGGTGGGCAGGCCGGTGGTCGGGTCGTTGCCGGCCCGAAGCACGTTCATGATCTCGAGGCGGACCTCGATCACGGACCCGTCCTTGAGCTTCAGCCGGACGCGGCCGTCGCCCTCGACGATCGTGTAGTCGACGATCTCCGCGTTCGAGAGGTCGGGCGGCGGTCCGCCCGGGGATCCCATCATCGGGGCCCCCGCGCTTCGATGCGCGTCTTGAGGAGGCTTCTCGGGTCCTCGCCGTCGACGGTGAGGCCGAGCGAGACGCAGGTGCCGATGACCTGGTTCATCTTCTCCTCGATCGTCCGGCCGAAGAGGTCCTCCCCCTTCGCCTCGGCGATCCGCTTCACCGCGTCCAGCTTGACGTCGCCGACGACCTCGGTCTTCGGTTTGCCGGAGCCCTTCTCCTTGCCGGCCTCCTTGAGGAGCAGCGCGGCCACGGGCGGGCGACCGACGACCAGGGTGAACGACCGGGTCGCCGGGTCGACCCGCACGACGACCGGCACGCGCATTCCCGCGAACTGCTTCGTCTCCTCGTTGATCTTCGCGACCACCTGGCCAACGTTGACCCCGAGCGGGCCGAGCGCGGGTCCGAGCGGCGGTCCCGCGGACGCCTTGCCGCCCTCGACCAGCAGGCTCACCTCATCCGCCAGACTTCCCACCCCCCTTCTCTAGCATGCGCACGTGGTCGCCCCGCACCGTGACCGGGATCGGGACGACCGCCTCGATAAGCTCCACCGTGATCTCCTCCTTCGCCTGGTCGATCTTCTTCACGCGTGCCTTCTCTCCCTTGAACGGTCCCGAGATGAGCTCGACGATCGCTCCCTCTACGAACCCCTCGACCGTGATCTTCGGGACGAGGAGCGGTTCGACCTCCTTGAGGGTCGTCTCCCCCTCCACGAGGCCCCGCGCCTTGCGGATCCCCTTCAGCATCTCGCGCACGCCCTCGAAGCTCATTCCCTCAGCGAAGACGTAGCCGCGGATGGCGGAAGGGACAAGCAGCGAGAACACGACGTCCGGCTTCTCTTCCGTCCGGGCGAGCAGCGTGTCGGCGACCTCCCGCTCGTAGCCGCGCGAAGTCTTGATCGCGAGCACGGCCTGGCGTGCGACGCACGCGAGCGTGAGCTTCGGGTTCGCGCCGCTGTCCGGCGATTCGATCTCGAGGCGGACCTCGACCCGGTCGCCGTACCGGACCCCGACGGGGGCGGTGATCTCGAAGGAGAGCGGGAGCCCGGCGTTCGCCGCGACGTGGACATTGTGGCGCTCCTTGCGCGGGAACAGCTCGGTCCGGCCCCGTTTTCCGGGGGGCGACCAGCTCACGGGCCACTCGGCCCCTTCGCCGGGATAGGTGGAGCGAAAGCCGACCTCGACCGACAGCGTCGCGTCGAGCGGCTCGGGCGAACGGCTGGTGAGGACGGCGGAGAGCGTTGTCACGGTCCCCGCGGTGACCTCACGGGTCGTGTCGTCCGCGGCCTGGATCGAGAGGAGGCGCGCCGCCACCGGCTTTGAGACGGGCACGGGTGCCGGAGCGACGGGTGTCGGAACGACCGACGGGGCCGCGGGAACGGCCTTGTGCGCCGGGGGAGGCGTCCCCGACAGTAGCCCGATGCCGTCCTCGTTCCCTTCCCCGACCATGGCCCCTCGCCCGAGCTGGCTCAAAGGTGCGCCAGGGCGTTCCACACCCACGGACCCGCCTGCGTGAAGAAGATGTAGATCGCGAATCCCGTCATCCCGATCAGGACCGCTCCCAGGGCGGTGACCCCGAGGACCTTGACGTACTCCTCGGAGGTCGGGCGCCGTGCCATCCGGAGGATGCGCCCGTACTTTCCATGGCCGACGTTGCGCAGGCGCGCGTCGACCTCGTCCTGGACATGGCGCGCGCGATCGAGGAATGCCATCGTTTCCTACCTAGTGGACGACGTCGAGCTCGGGACCGGTCTTTCGAGGGGGAGCTCGGCCTGCCGATCCCGCGTAAATCTGCGGGGATTTAACCCCGGTCACGACGAGCATCACTCGGATGGTGCTCTGCATCGTCGGGTCGACCGCCGCGCCCCAGATGATGCGCGCGGACGGACTGACCACCTTCTGGACGACCTCCGCGGCCTTCTGAGCCTCGGCGACCGTCATGTCCGGCCCACCCGTGACGTTGATCAGGGCGCCGGTCGCGCCCGCGATGTCGACGTGGAGGAGCGGGGAGTTGATCGCCTCGAGCACGGCATCCTCCGCCCGGTTCTCGCTCTCGGACTCTCCGATCCCGATGAGGGCGACCCCGCCCCCTTTCATGATCGTCCTCAGGTCGTTGAAATCGAGGTTGACGAGCCCGGGTCGTGTGATGATTTCGGTGATCCCGCGGATCGCACGAGCCAGGACCGAGTCCGCTACCTTGAACGCTGTCTGGATGGGGAGCCGGGGAACGAGCTCGAGGAGACGATCGTTCGGGATCGTGATCACGGTGTCGACGACCTCTCGGAGGCGTTCCAGGCCCCATCCGGCGTTCTCCTGGCGCACGAGACCTTCGGAGGCGAAGGGGAGCGTGCAGACCGCGATCGTGAGGGGAGCCGCGCCGCCGGAGTCTTTCGCGCACTGCGCGACGACCGGTGCGGAGCCCGTTCCCGTGCCGCCGCCGAGACCGAGCGTGATGAACACCATGTCTGAGTTCGCGAGCGCCTTCTTGAGCTCGTCCTCGGCTTCCTTCGCGGCCTGCTCGCCGACCTGGGGAAGCGCCCCCGCCCCGAGCCCGCGCGTGAGGCGGCGGCCGAGCAGGATCTTCCGCGGCGCGTGGATCGTGAGGAGGTGCTGGGCGTCGGTGTTGCAGGCGACCATCTCGGCGCCCACGAGTCCCTCCTCGGTGAGCCGGTTGATGGTGTTGCAGCCGCCACCGCCGCAGCCGACGACCTTTATCGTGGTCTTGAGCGAGGCGAGCATCGCCTCGAGCTCGGCGTCGTCGTTCGTCTGCGGCGGAGGGGCCGGAGTCCCCTTCTTCCCCTCGCCCGGCAGGTGAGCTAGGATCTCCTGAGCGAGCGGTCGCATCACGAGAGGTTTCCTCGGGACGCGAAGCACCGGCGTCATTATAAAGGGTTAGCGCAACTTCGTCCGTCTCAGCGGGAGGAGTCGTGCGGTACGACGCCTGGGCCCCCCGCTACGAACGGATCCGAGAGGAGTTCGGGTTCCCGTTCGACCGCGAGGAGCGTGCGGCGGCGACCCTGGAACGCCTTCTCCGGCCCGCCGACCGGGTGGCGCCGTTGGAGCGGCTCGGCGCCCGCATCCGCGGCCACGACGCGGTCGTCGTCGGCATGGCTCCCGGCGCGGGGCCTCCTCCGATCTGGCGGCTACCCGACTCTCCCGACCGCCCCGTTCTGATCGCGGCCGACGGCGCGACCGTCCCGTGCCTCGAAGCGGGGCTCGTGCCCGCGGTCATCGTCACCGACCTCGACGGCCCCGTACCGTCGGAGATCACGGCGAACCTGCGGGGAAGCCTGGCAGTCGTGCACGCCCACGGCGACAACGTCGCGGCGATCGAGCGCTGGGTCCCGGAGTTCCCGGGGGAGCTGGCCGGGTCGTGGGCGGGACCTCCGCGTACCGCCCTGATCGACGTCGGAGGGTTCACCGACGGCGACCGGGCGGCGTACCTCGCCGAGGAGCTCGGGGCGCGCAGGATCCTCCTCTGGGGGTTCGAGTTCGAGCGGATCGACGAGAGCGACGAGGCCGCTCGCGCGCGGAAGCTCGCCAAACTCGGCTGGGCGCGTCGCCTCCTGGAGACGCTCGCCGCCGAGGGACGCGTGCCGATCTTCTCCTGGCAACGCGACGGTTCCCTCGTACCCTACGGGCGCAAGAACGTCGCATCCACGAGATAGACGACCTCGAGGCCGTTCTCGTACACCGGCAGGAACGGGAGCTTCTCGAACCACTCGATGGCGGCGCTGCTGATAGGCAGCGCCAGCGCCGAGGGGTCGAGGGCGACGCCCGTGTACATGACCGAATCCACCGCCACGAAATCGATCGGGTGAGGGTCGGCGGGGTTGGGGACTCCGACGCTCACCAGCTCCTCGTACGCATCGACCCAGCTTCCGTTGGGCCCTTCGAAGATCGCTGCGGTCGTGACCCAGGTGGCGGGATTGCCGTCGAACCCGAAGATCATCGAGCTGAGGCGATGGTCGGTCGCCACGGCGGCGCTCGTGGGGATCGCGATTCCGACCCACATCCAGAGAGCCGCGTCCCCGTGCGTCAGGCCTTCCTCGAACCCTCCGAAGTCGGACTGGGGTGGATAAACGATCGCTGCGTTCGCGGCGACCACCACTAGGACCGCCACGGCCGTGGCGAACAACGCCCGCCGGCCGTGCCGGTCGCCGGCGCGCGCGACGAGCCGCGCGAGGCCGACCGCCATCAGCAGGCCGAGCGGAATGAACAGGTACTCGACGTGCCGGCCCGGGGAGAGCGTGTCGGCAAAGCCGACGGCGGCGGCGTACCGCGGGAATGAGGTTCCCAGACTCGCCAGGCCGAGCATCGTCACGGCGGAGAGGCTCAGCACGCCCAGCCAGGCGAGCGCGAACGGCCCCATCCGTGCGGGGGAGAGAGACCGTCGGCTGCCCGCACAGAAGATCGCGAGCCCGAGGATCGGTGCGAACCAGAGGAGGGCGGCCCGGCTCGTGGTCTGGCTCGTTCCGGGGATCGGGACGACCAGGAGAAGAGAGACGATCCCGAAGACGCCCACCGCGATGGCCACCGCGTCCCGGAGAAGGCTTCGGTCGGTGGGGAGCCGGATCCATCTCCCCCGGCGCCGGTAGTGGGTGCGACGCCAGCGCACCAGAACGGCCGCGAGCGCGATCGCTACCAAGCCTCCCACCTCGAGGGCTCCGAACCCGACCCCCGAACTTCCCCCGAACCCGGGGAGGAGCACCTTCGCGACGAACTCGCTCGTCCCGTAGAACCAGAACCCGAACGTCGCCGTCAGGAACGCAGCGAGGAAAACGAACTCGCGCAACGGGAAGCGGCGGCTCCACAGGCCTGGTCTCCAGAGCTCCAGGAAGAGGATCCCGCCGAGGGCGCTGATCGCGAAGAAGTAGGAAGAGAGGTGGTGCGTCAGGATCAACGCCCCCGCCGTGAGGGAGAGGGGGAGGTACCAGCGTCGGTCGGTCCGGCTCTCGAGCAGCATCCAGAGGCTGGCGACGCACAGGAAGTCGCCGAGGGCCAGCGGGGCCGGATGCGCGATGGAGAACATCCGGGGCATGGCCACGGAAGCGATCGCCGCGCCCAGGAGGGCGACGTTGTCGCTCGGGTACAGGCGTCGGAACAAGAGGAACAGCGGCAGGACTGAGAGGACGGCCACGACGGGCACCACGACCGTGAGCCCGGTGAAGACGCTCAGGTGGAGCGCCTCCGCTGCCCCTCCGCCGAGGAGGAAGATCCCCGGGAAGTCCGGGTACGCGCTGCCCCAGCCGGCGTACGCCGCACCGTGCGGGATCGATCCTGTGGAGACGAGGTCCGCCGTGAGACGATAGTACTCCCCGGTATCGGAACCGAAGAGCGAGTACGAAAGGAACGGCTCAAGGACGACGAAGACGAGAAGGAAGGTGAGGCCGGCCAGGATGAGAGCCGTCTCGGGCCGCAGGGGCGGATCGCCGGGGGCCGCCCTCCCGCTCCCTGCCGCGTCGCGGCCCTCCATCCGGACGCGCGAGGGGTGATTCTCCGTAAATCGATGCGCCCGGAGCAGCGAGGCTGCCGTCTCGAGCCGCGCGGTTACCATACCCATAAATAGGAGGGCTTGGTGCGCCCGACTCGAGGCCCATCGAAATGTCCTCTTCCCGGCGACCGGCCCCACGTTCCCGTCGCGCGGAAAAGAAGCGCTCTCCCGCCCGGAAACCCGCAAAGGTCGCGGCGAAGAAGGTCGCAAAACCCGTGGCCAAGAAGGTCGCAAGGCCCGCGGCTAGGAAGGTCGCGAAGCCAGCTCCCAAGAAGGCCGCGAAGCCGGCCCCGAGGGCGGCGGCGCCGCCGAAGCGGGTTCCCGCGCAGGTCGCGTTGAGGATCCCGGAGCTCGAGGTGCCGCTGCCGGACGGGCGCCGCCACATCCTCTCGCTCTCCTTCGTCCGCGACGGCGACGAGTTCCTTGCCCGCCTCGAGACGGACGCCGGTCACATCACGGAACTCAAGAATCGGTCCCTCGACCAGCTCCTCACCCTCGTCGCGAGCGAACTCGAGGACGTCCTCGAGTGAACGGCGGCGTCAGCGCCGCTTCGAGGCGCGTCCGTCGTCGGTGATCGCGAGCATCCCTTCTTCCAGGAAGTAGGTCGCTCGCTGCGGTCCCGCCGTCACCTCGACGACATCGATCGCCGTTGGCGACAGGAACCCGGCGGGGTGCTTCTGGACCAGACGCACGGATATCGGCACGCCGGCCGCGTATCGGCGGTGGCGGCCGAATCGCCCGACCACTACCGTCCCGTTCGCGTCGGTCTCGATCGCCCGGGGGGCCGACCCGAGCGTGAGGAGCGTTCCCCCGACCGAGACGGCGATCGCGATCAGACCGAACAGTTCGATTTGCTGCCAGACGCCCGGGCCGGTTCTGTCCGATGCCGAGCCCGCCAGGAGCACAAACCCTCCGTACAGAACGGCGATGGCGAGAACGAAGAGCAGAGAGACCCGGACGGCGCGCTGTGTTCCGGACCGGTTCTCCTTTCGCTCCCGGACCGTGGGACCGGCAGGCTGCTCCACCGATCGCGGCGCGACGGAAAGCCGGACCGCCCGAGGGGACCTCGTGCCGGAACGGGGAATCCGGATCGGGCGAGGCGCGGCCGAACCCGTCACCAGCGTGGAACCGGGCCCTCGTAGTCTTAAAGCTACCCTCGGGGAATCGGCGGGGGATGACGACCTGTACCGTGTACCTCGTGATGAAGACGGAGACCGCCCGCCAGCTCGTGAACATCACCGAGCGCGTCCGGGAGATCGTCCGCGGGAGCGGCGTGAAGGACGGGCTTGCCCTCGTCTCTTCGATGCACATCACCTCGGCCGTGTTCGTGAACGACGACGAGACCGGCCTGCTGAAGGACATCGAACGGTGGGCGGACCGACTCGCGCCCCCGGGCGACTACGAGCACCACCGTACGGGGGAGTCGAACGGCGACGCCCATCTCAAGAACCTGCTCCTGGGCCACCAAGTCGTACTGCCGGTGACCCGCGGGGACCTTGACCTCGGTCCGTGGGAGCAGCTGTTCTACGGAGAGTTCGACGGCCGTCGCCCAAAGCGAGTGATCGTCAAGGTGTTGGGCGACTGAACCGCTCACGCCTCGAGCGACGGGTCGCTCGTCGCTGCGCCGGGGGCTACCGGGCGGGGGAGCGGCTTGTCGAGGTCGACCTCGGGAACTTTGCGGGCGATCTCCTTGGCCATCGCAGAGCAGCTCGACGGCGGAACGGGGCGTTGCGTGTACCCGGGCAGCGCGAGGTCGTAGGTGACGATCTTCTTCTCCGCGATCGTCTCCCAGACCGCCCGAAACACCCGGTCGGCCGCTTCCCGCTCGCCGAGGTGTCGGAGCAGGAGCTCGACGCACAGGATCTCGGCGACCGGGTCGGCTTGGTCGAGCCCGGCGTACTTCGGCGCCGAGCCGTGCACGGGCTCGAACGCGGCGATCCCGTCCCCGTAGAGCGCGCCCGGCGCGACCCCGAGACCGCCCGCGAGACCCGCACACAGGTCGGAGAGGATGTCCCCGAAGAGGTTCGTGGTGACGATCACGTCGTACTCGGAAGGCTTCTTCACGAGCTGCATGCACATGTTGTCGATCAGGCGCTCGTCGGCCGCGATCCCCGGGTACTTCGGGGCCATCTCGCGGAACGCCGTCTGGAACAGCGCCCCCGTCGTTTTCATGATGTTCGCCTTATGGACCGCGGTCACCCGGTGCCGGTGATCGCGTCGCGCGAGCTCAAACGCGAACCGCACGATCCGGTCGGACGCCTTCCGGGTGACGATGTTCACGGTTTCGGCGGCGGTGTGGTCCCGGTCGACCCAGTGCTCCACGCCGGAGTACAGTCCTTCGGTGGCCTCTCGGACCACCACCAGGTTGGTCTCGGGGAATCGCGTGCCCTCGCCCGCGATCGCCCGCGCCGGCCTCACGGACGCGTAGAGGTCGAGCTGCTGGCGGAGCGCGACGTTGACGGAGCGGAATCCCCCGCCGATGGGGGTGGTGATCGGGCCCTTCAGGGCGACCTTGTTCTTCCGGACGGAATCGAGCACGGATTCGGGGAGGGGTGTCCCCTGGGTCTTGATCGCGGCCTCGCCCGCTTCCACGACCTCCCAATCGATGGAGGCGCCCGTGGCTTCGGCGACCCGGCGCGCGGCCGCAGTGACCTCGGGACCGATCCCGTCCCCTGGAATGAGGGTGACCCGGTACCCCATCGACGCGGTCTCCGGCGGGCTCGAGTCTCCGCGGGATTTAAGGGGGCGGCCCAGCGAGGAGCGAGGCCGCCTCCCAACCGGAGGGACGGGCCAGGATTCAGCGCACCTCCGGAGCTGTCCCTCAGTTTCCACTCGGATGGGACACGGTAAACAGTATTCTTATAGTGCGCAGGTATGCAATCTTCCGTGATGCCCACGGCGAACCCTGAGGTGCTGGCGAACGAGTGGTTGCCCCCTCTCGCTCTCGGACGCGAGCGCGAGCTGAACGAAGTCGTCCTTAGGCTGGATGCTCCGGTCCCGAAAGCGCCCGGCCCGTGGGTCGTAGCGGTCTCGGGCGTCTCGGGCAGCGGAACCTCCACGGTGGCCCGACGCGCCGCCCGCGAGGTCGTCGAGCGGCTGCGCCAGGCCTCGGGGGAACCAACACCCCGCGTTCTCGCGGTCCGCACCGCCTCGCTGAGGGGTGCTCACGGCGTGGCCACAGCCCTGCTGCAGCGCTTCGACGAAGGGTTCGACGGCCGAGGGTTCCCCTCGGCGGAGGTGATCGCCGGCGTGCTCCGCCGGCTTCGACGGGAAGGTCGGCCCACGGTCGTCGTGCTCGACGACGTCGGTGTCGGCGGGCCGGACCTCGGACCGATCCTGCGGGCGTTCGGCAACCCGGACCGGTTCCTGCCCGAGGGAGAATGCGGCCTACCACCGCTCTGGACGATCCTCGCGGGGTCGCCCGACGGACTCTCTACCGCGGTCGCAGACGTCGAAGCGTGCATGACGGTGCGCCCGTTCATCGAGCTCGTTCCCTATCCGGAGCCTCATCTCCGCGCCATCGTCCATGACCGCGCCGAGCGTGCCCTCGGACGCGCCCCGCCCACGGCGTTCGTCGCCCGCGTCGTGGAGCGAGCGGTCACGGAGGGCGGAGGCGCCCGTCGTGCGGTCGACCTCTTGCGCCGGGAACTGCTCGGCTTCCCCCGCTCGTCCTTCGTAGAGGGGAGTCCGTTCCTCAGCGATGTCGGTCCCGCGGTCGAGCCCCGTGTCGTGCGGGCGATCGGTTCGGCGAGCCGGGGCGCCGCGGCCCGGCTCGGGGACGTCAAGCGGCTCGAGGCGGAGCTCGCGCGGGCCGAGGGCCAACGCCCCCTGCCGACGACGACGCTCTGGCGGCGGATCGTCCGCCTCGAGCGCGCGGGCTACGTCCGCCGCGAGATACGGACCGGCGGCGCGGGCGGGACCTGTTCGGTCGTCCGAGTTCTGACGCCCATCGAGGAGTGGGTCACGGCGCCGTGTCGGGGTGGAACTCCTCGAGCCGCCGGCGAGCTTTTCCGGGGGCCGGAGGCGGCGGCGGTGGCGACTCGACGGGCACCCGTGGCGTCGTTCCATCCCGCCGGATGAGCTGGGCGGTCACCATCTCCGCTAGCCGGGGCGAACCGAGCGCCTCTTCGATCCGTTCGAGGGGAGCCGCGCGCAGTGCCTCCCGGTCGGCGAACCCGGCGCGGTAGAGCCGGCGGGCTCGGACCCGGCCGATGCCGCGCAGGCGGACCAGGTCGAGGAGCTCCTCTTTCGCCCCGTAACGGACGCGGAGCGAGAGGTCGTCGATCGACCGGGCGAGCCGGCGCTGGAACGTCACCGCGAGACGCCCGGCGGCGAAGAGGAGCCAGTCCGCGTCCTCCACCTTGGTCCGCAGGTCGCCCGCGCCGATGCCGAACCGCTCGGTGATCTCCACGATCGGCGTTTCGGCGATCCACGCCTCGAGCACCGAGGCGGTCTTCAGGGTAGATAGGAACGATTCGATGTTCAGTTCAAGAGGCGGCTCCTCCGGCTTCACGAGGAGTTCCTCGGCCTCCGCGGCGAGCCGGGCCCTCAGGTCGGCCTCCTCACCCCGGCGGAGGAAGAGCGGCGGCAGGTCGGGCGTGGCCGCGATCGCCGCAAGGAGCGGGAACTCCCCGACGCCGATCGGCGCCCGCTCGAGAACGTCCTTGAGTACGATGGCGCTCATCGGGTCGAGGTAGAGCTCGCTCGTGAGCTCCCCGAACCGCGTCGCCCGGAGCGTGGACCCGGGGAGAAGTAGCTCGTTCTCCTCGAGGAATCGCCGGACGTGGCCGACGTTCGCGTGCAGCTCCGGAAGGGGCAGGGTATGGCCGTAGAACGTCGCGGCGAAGAACCCGGCGAGCTCCGGGTCGGTCTTGACCGCGCCGCTCGCCACCAGGGCCAGCACGTGCATCCGGAGCGCCGGCTCGGACGCCAAACGGCTGATGATCGGCTCGGGCGGCGCGGCCAGGTATCCGTCGAGGAGGTTCTGTTCTTCGTCGGGCCCGCGGGCGAGCAGGAGCGCCTCGCCGACGGGGTCGTAGCGCGGCCGGCCGGCGCGGCCGAGCATCTGGTGCACCTCGAGCGCGGGGATCGGTGCCTGGATGCCGATCCGGTCGTCGTAGCGGGTCGTGTCCCGGACGATCACCCTCCGCGCCGGTAGGTTGATCCCCGCGGCGAGCGTGGGCGTGGCGACCAGGACCTTCAGGGCCCGGTCCCGGAACGCCCGCTCCACGATCCGGCGTTCGGCGTTCGTGAGGGAGGCGTTGTGAAACGCGACCCCGTACGGAAGGAGGCCGGCCAGCCGCCGTACCCCCTCGGTGTCCTCCTCCGAGACGACCGTGAGTTCCTGGGCGGCCAGCTTCGCACGCGCCCGATCGTCGTCGCCGAGCAGGGGGAGGACCGTGCCCGTGAGCGATCGGGCGACCTGTTCGCTCGCGCGCCGGGTGTTCACGAAGACGAGGGCCTGGCCGCCTTCTTCGACCACCGTCCGGACCAGCCGCGGGATCGGGTCGCCGGGAGGATGGATCTCCCGAGTCGATAGGTCCGTGAACGTGATCCGGCCGTCGAGGTAGACGCCCAGCTTGAGCGGAACCGGCCGGAAGTCGCTCGCCACGTGGCGAGCGTCGAGCCATTCCGCGAGCTCCTCCGAGTTCCCGACGGTCGCGGAGAGCGCCACGACTTGGAGGTCCGGGTACGACTGTCGGAGCCTCGTCAGGCTCACCTCGAGGGTCGGGCCGCGTTCGGGGTCCCGCATGAGGTGGACCTCGTCCGCGACGACCACGCCCAGCCGATCGAGCCAGGGGGAGCGACGGCGAAGGAGTCCGTCGGCCTTCTCGCTCGTAGCGACGAGGACGTCGAGCTTCTCGAGGCGGTCCGCCGGGAGGTCGAAATCCCCGATCGAGATCCCGACCTTGAGCCCCAGCTCCGCGAACTTCTCGAGCTCCTCCGCCTTCTCGTGGGCGAGCGCCCGCAGCGGAACGAGGTAGAGGCCCGTACGGCCTGCCCGCGCCGCCCGGAGGAGCGCGAGGTACGCTACCAGGGACTTTCCGCTCGCCGTGGGGCAGGCGAGAACGAGGCTCTCGCCGGCGAGCACGGGGCCGAGGGCAGCGGCCTGCGGCGGGTAGAGTTGGGTGATGCCGTCGCTCTCGAGGAGCTTGCGGACGTCCGCGTCCAGGGCGGTCTCCGCCAGCGGAACGGAGTTCGGTGACTCCTTGGGGGACGACCGCCGGGAGGAGCGTGAGGGTCCCCGGGGCGCCACGAGGACGCGCGAGCACCCGGACGTACTAGAGGCTTGGTTCGCTCTCGGGAGCGAGGAGGCTGCGCGCGAGGATGAGCTCCTGTATCTCCGTGGTTCCCTCGACCAGCGGAAAGACCCGCGCGTCCCGGAGGAGCCGTTCCGCGGTCGAACCGGAGCGGGTCCCCTCGAATCCCGCGACGTCGACGCCCGAGTAGGCGATCGACACCGCCGCGCGCGAGGCAACCAGCTTGGCGACCGACGCGTCGGTCGAGTAGGGGACGCCCGAGTCCTTGAGGGACGCGGCCCGTTCCACCAGGGCTCGAGCGGCCATCAGGTCCGAATACGCCTGCGCCAGGATCGTGCGCTTCCACTCCGCATCCTCGGCCCGGACGTTGCGACGCAGCTCTTCGAACGCGGCCCGCGCCACCCCGAGCGCGCACGACGCGATGCCGACGCGACCGCCGGCGAGGCCCCGGAACGCGACCTTGAGCCCTTCGCCTTCCGGTCCGAGCATCGCGTCGGGCGGCAGACGTACGCCGTCCAGGACGAGCTCCGTTGTTTCGCTGCCCCGAAGGCCGAGCTTGTCGAGCCGTTGGGCGACCGAGAAGCCGGTGGTCCCCGGGGGGACCACGAAGGCGGAGACTCCCTTGTGACCGAGCGCGGGGTCGCGGGTCGCGAAGACGAGGACGACCCCGGCACTCACGGCGTTGGAGATGAACATCTTCGAGCCTTTCAGGACGAAGCCGTCGGCGTCGCGGATGTAGCGGGTCCGAAGGCCGGCCGCATCGGACCCCGCTCCCGGCTCGGTCAGGCCGAAGGCGCCGAGCCGTTCGCCGCGGGCGAGGGGCCGAAGGAACCGTTCCTTCTGGGCGGTGGTACCCCAGTCGAGAAGGGGGGTCGCGCAGACGGAAGTGTGGACCGCGACGAGCACCGCGATCGTGGCGCTCGCCCGGGCGAACTCCTCAAGCACCGCGACGGTCGCACGGGCAGACCCGCCGCTGCCACCCCATTCGGGGGGAATCCCTAGGCCCAGGAACCCTTCCGCCCCGAGCGCGCGAACGATCGCGTCGGGGACGCGGTCGTCCCGGTCGATCTTCCGGGCCGCGGGGACCAAGACCCGATCCGCGAACTCCGCCGCCTTTGGCCGCCAGTCGCTCCCGGCTTCCGGCTCCTCCGAGGGCACGACCGCCCCACCGCTCCCAGCCCTTAAGGCGTGGTGGCGGGTCGCGCCCCTGGAACGGTGGGAAGGGCGGTGCCGGCGGACCCAGGCCCGAAGGACCGATTCACATCGCTGGACACCCTGGCCGTCGTCCACGAGCTTCGGTCGCTCGGACGGGCGCGAGTGGACAAGGCGTTCGACCGCGCCGATGGGGGATGGTCGGTCGTCCTCCGGGGCACGGGAACGGGCCGCCAGGAGCTCGTCCTCGTCCCGGGCCGGTACGCGGCCGTCCTGCCGTTCGGCGAATCCCACGCGGAGGAGCTCTCTCCCATCGCCCGAGAGATCCGTCGCGTCTTCACCGGCTCGGTCCTGAAGACCGTGGCCGAACCCGGCGCCGAACGCTACCTTGAGCTTCAGTTCGGACGTTCGACCGAACCCGAGGAGCTCGTCCTCGCCCTCGAGCTGTTCGGCACGGGGAACCTCATACTCGCCCGGGCGGGCAAGATCCTCGCCGCGTCGCGGCCCCGTCGCTGGGCGCACCGGGACGTTCGCGCCGGGGCGCCGTACTCGCGGCCTCCGTCAAGGGCAGACCCTTGGACGATGGGTCCTGCGGAGATCGAGGCCGAGCTGGCCCGATCACGGACCGACCTAGCGAGCACACTCGCGGCCAGGCTCGCGCTCGGCGGTCCCGTGGCCGAGGAGGTGATCGCGCGCGGAGGCTGGCAGGGCAGCGAGCCCGCAGCGACCTCGGCGACGCTCATCACTCCCCGACTACACGCCATCCTCACCGAGCTCGTCCGGGAGGTCGGGGACCGGCCCCGGGGGTACCTCGTACGGCGTGGCGACCTGTTGCTGGACGCGACGCCCTACCGGACGCGTCGTTGGGAAGGCGTGCCGGACATCGAACTGCTGGAGCGCCCGACGTTCTCGGAGGCGGCGGCGGCGTTCTTCCGGACGGTCCTACCCCCGTCCTCCAGCCCGGAGGAGACCGCCGCCGTGGAGGGAAAGCAGCAGCTGACGCGCCTCGCCGAGCGGCAGCGCGCGGCGATCGACGAGCTCACGGGAGCGGTCCGGGAGCGAAAGATCGACGCCGAGGCGGTCCTTTCGCACTACGCGGACGTCGAGGCCCGACTGGCCGGGGCCGCGGCGACCGACCCTCGTCCGCGGTCCCTGGCGTTCGACCTCGATGGCCGGTCGATCACGATCTCGGTAGAAGCCACCCCCCGAAAGAGCGCCCAGGCACTGTACGAGGAATCGAAGCGGCTCGCGGAGAAGCTTGAAGGCGCGGTCGCGGCGCTGGAGGAGACCGAGTCCCGTCTCGCCGCACCGGCCCGCGTCGGGCCGGCGGCGCCCCTCGCACCCGTCGCTCGCGCCGCGAAGCGCCGCTGGTTCGAGCGGTACCGCTGGTTCGTGAGTTCCGAGGGAGCGATCGTGATCGCCGGCCGGGACGCCCCCTCGAACGACACGCTCGTCAAACGGAACCTCAAGGACGGGGACTACTACGTCCACGCGGACCTCCACGGGGCCGCGAGCGTCGTGGTCAAGCGACCCACCCCACCTGTTGTCGTTACGGAACAGACCCTCCGCGAGGCCGCTCAGTGGGCGGTCGCGTTCTCCAAGGCGTGGCGGGCAGGTCTCGCCTCCGGCTCGGCGTTCTGGGCCACCCCCGACCAGGTCTCGAAATCCGCCGTCTCGGGGGAGTTCGTGCCCCGAGGCGCGTTCGTGATCCGCGGCACGAAGAACTTCGTGCGCGACGTTCCGCTCGAGCTCGCGCTCGGGAAGATCCGCTACGAGGGCGAGCAGCGCTGGACCGTGGCTCCCCGCTCGGCCCTAGAGGCGCGAGGCACGGTGTCTGTCCTCCTCACGCCGGGAGAGGAACGCGAGCGTGCGGAGAGGGAGGTCGAGCTTTCCCGCGACCTCGGCATCTCCCGCTCCGTCCTCCAGGCCCTTCTGCCGGCCGGGGGACTCAGCGTCCTCCGCCCGTAGACCCGCTTGACCTCGGCCGCCTCGAACCCGTCGCCCTCCAGGCGCCAGGTGCGACCCCGGGCGCGGAGGCCGACGATCACGACTTGGTCGTCCCCGAGATCGAGCGTCCCGCCAATCTCGAGCCGAGCGGTCGGCGGAAGGCGGAGGACGCGGGCAGTGGTTCGGGCACCCTGGACGATGGAGACCGGAACGATCGCCTCGTTCCCGCGCACCGCCCAGACGGTGGCGACCTTGGGGGCGGGGGAGGAGCCAACCGACCGACCCTCGGTGGTGTCGATCTTCGTCACCCGGAACGTTTCCCCGGTGTCGGGCAGGAGCTCGTCGACGCGAACGGTCCGGCTTCGGAGTAGGGCCACCCGACGGCGCTCGGACCGCTGGCCGTCGGAGACGATGAGGGCCAAGTCGACCTGCGGCTCGCGCGCCGACTGGAACGGGTGGGTCCATCGACAGACCCGGCACCGGGCCACGCCGGTGACGCTGAGCGGGGAGGCACCGGACATGGGCTTGAGGCGCAGGATGCGGTGGGGGGTCTCCTCACCGCAGTTCTCGCAGAAGAGGACCCCGGACCCGAGCGCGCCGGAGAGCCGTGGCGCCGCCTCGGGCTCCGGGCCTTTAGGGTCGTCCGTGGGTTCCATCGTGCGGCTCCGTGCTCACGATCCGAGACGCTTCGGGGCCGACCGGAGAGCGAGCGCTTCGAGCGGCGTCGCGACCGAGATGGGGCTGCCCGAATTTGAATCGGGGTCCCGGGCTCCCAAAGCCCGAAGGATGGACCAGTAGTGCAGGCGGAGGACCGTCCTCCGGCCCATAGCTACCCCACAGCCCCGCATCGGGCGTCAGACCGCGTCGACCCGCTTCAGCGTTCGGCCGATCTTGCACTCCGCGGGCTCGCCGTCAACCTTCTCGATGTGGTACCGCTGCTTCGCTGGGACTTCGGGACCCGCGCAGATCCACCAGTTCGAGCAATCGAGACGGCGGCACGGGTACCGGCCCACCTCGACCTGGCTGCCCACGATGGCGCTGCGCGAATCGACCACCAGGGGCCGCGCGACCACTTTCACCTCGACCACATGGGCGTCGGTCTCCTGGAGGGCGCACGGATGGGTAACGGGCCGGACCTTCGTCACGGCGTAGCGTCGGCCGGCGTCCAGCGTCAGGCAGGCGTGGCGGTAGGGGCAGGTACGGCAGATCGGGGCCCCACCCTGGTAGACGAACTCGAACCCTTCCTTCGCCTCGGCGATACCGAGGAGCGTGATCTCGGGCATCTCAGTCGATCACTCCCGTAACGGCGGCGAGCCTCTCCGCCGCTTCGCGCGGAAGGCCGCTGTCGCCGAGGATCGTGTAGCGGTCCGGTCGGATCGAATGCGCGAGCACGAGCGCCCGTACCACCTCCTCCTTCGTAACACCGAGCTCCCGCGCTGTGGTCGGGGCCCCGATCGTCACGAGGGCGTTCTTGAGCCTTTTCCAATCGCCGCCGTGAAGGTACATCATCATGATCGCCCCGACTCCGCACTGTTCCCCGTGGAGGCTGGGATGCTCGGCCACCCGGTCGAGGGCATGGCTGAACAGGTGCTCGCTGCCGGAGCAGGGCCGGGACGACCCCGCGACGCTCATCGCGATCCCCGCGACGAGGATGGGCCGGATCGCGATCCAGACCGATTCCTCGAGGTTCGGCTTGATCGCGCTCGCATGGTCGATGACCTCCTGGGCAGCGTACTCGCTCAGGGTCGCGGCCGTGCTGGAGTACTCCTCGCTCCGCAGGCGGACGGCGAGGCGCCAGTCGAGGACCGCGGTGACGTTCGAGATCACGTCGGCGCACCCCGACGCCAGGAGCCGGAACGGGGCCCGCACGATCACCGCCGTGTCGGCGATGACGCCGATGGGGACCGCCGCCGCGAGGCTGGTCACGCTCTCGGAATCGTGGAGCGAGGCTCGGGGGGAGGAGATGCCGTCGTGGGCGGCGGACGTGGGCAGACTGATGTACGGGATGCGAAGGCGCGCGGCCACGACCTTCGTGATGTCGATCTTGCTGCCGCCGCCGGCGCCGACCAGGAACCGCGCCTCGCAAGACTTGACCTCGGCCGCCACGCGATCGACCTCGACTCCGGTCGCCTCGTGAGCCACGATCATGCTGACCTGGAATCCGTCGGCCTTCAGGATCTCCACGGCCCGGTTTCCCGCGAGCTCGGCGGTGTGGGGGCCGGTGATAACGGCGCCCCGCGACGGAAAATCGAACTGGCGGCAGGTGCTCGCCAGCTCGTCGATGACACCGTGGCCGACCAGGACGGTCCGCGGGAACACCATCCCCTTCGCTTTGCCGAACGGGGAATCGGCCGTCCCGCGGGGAACGTGCCCGTCGGATTGGCTCTCCGCCATGACCCGAGATGGCGAACGAGGGGTCCGGGCTCTTTACGCTATCTCAGGCGGGGCGGGGAGGCGCGCCTCGGCTCACCGGCCGGGAACGTCCCCCCAGAGGACCTTGTGCTCCTGCACCATCACCCGTACATCGAGCCGGTCGTGGAGGACCCAGTCCGCCAGCCGCCCCGCGTCGGTTCCCCAGACCGGTTGGAACACGACGGTCGCCTTTCCCCGGGACCGCCGGAGCGCGCGCTTCGCGTAGAGGTAGTCCCGGCGGTCCCCGATCACGAACTTGATCACGTCGCGTGCGCGCAAGAGAGGCAGGTTCGCCCAGCGGTTTCGTTCCTGCATCTTCGACGACGGGCACTTCACGTCGACACTGAGAACGACGTTCGGGACGCCGAGGAACGGGGAGACGTCGAGCGACCCGCCCGTTTCGATCACCGTAGTGAGGCCTCCTTGGGAGAGGCGGCGGACGAGCGCTAGCGACTCGCTCTGCAGCAGCGGCTCGCCCCCGGTGAGACAGACGTGGCGAGTGCGGTGCCGGCCGATCTCCGCGAGCAGCGACGGGATGGAGCGTTCCGTGCCCGGGCCGAACGAGTAGGGCGTGTCACACCACGCGCATCGGAGGTTGCATCGCGCCGTTCGCACGAACGACGTACGTACGCCCGTGAACGGTCCTTCGCCCTGGACCGAATGGAACACCTCGATGATCCGCACGGCAGCCGATACCGAGGCGGTGGCCTATAGGGGCTTCGAACCGTCGAACGCCGGCGCGGCCGGCGGGCAACCGGGGCCGAGTCGGCCCTTCGCCAACGGCGGGCACGGCCTCCCCACGGCATTCCGCGCAATCGCTCAAATACAATGCTTCTCTCGATGGCCCCGATGGACGCCAAGCGCGCTTCGCGTTGGCAGGAGGCGTGGTCCCTGGCAGGGATCGCAACTGCCCGACGGCAGCCCGGGACGCGCAAGTTCTACGCGCTCATCGCCTACCCCGGCCCGAGCGGGTTCCTACACGTGGGCCACCTCCGGGGCTACGCTTACGCCGACGCCCTCCACCGGTACCATCGGATGCTGGGCGAGCAGGTGTTCCAGCCGTTCGGAGTCCACGCGTCCGGCCTCCCGGCCGTCTCCTGGGCACAGAAGGTGCAGGACCGCGACCCGTCGACCGTTCGATCCCTCGAAGAGGCCCGCGTCCCGCCGAGCGAGTGGCCCCGGCTAGAGGACCCCGAGGAGGCCGCCCGGTTCCTGGGGGCGACCTACGTGCAACTGCTGCGCTCGATCGGCGTACTGGTCGACCCGACCAGCTATCTGACGACGATCGACGACGACTACCGGGCCTTCATTCGCTGGCAGTTCCGAACGCTCAAGGATGGGGGTGCCCTCGTCCAGGGAACCCACTACTCCTCGGTCTGCCCCGTCTGCGGTCCGGTGGCGGTCGACGCGACCGAGACCGACCTCTCCTCCGGCGGAGACGCCGAGGTCGTGACGTACACCACGGTGCCGTTCGCTCTGGACGACGGCCGGATCCTCCTAGCGGCGACCCTTCGGCCGGAAACGGTCTACGGGGTGACGAACCTCTGGGTCGAGAGGTCAGGCTCGCTTGTCGTCTGGCACCTCGCCGAGCGGTCGTACCTCGTCGCCCCCGTCGCTGCGGAACGATTGGTCGAACAGCACGGGGGTCGCATCGGCCACACGGTCTCTGCCGCAGACCTGGTCGGCCACGAGGTGACGGTCCCCCTGCGGGGGGAGCGGGTGCCCGTGGTCGAGAGCGCCCTGGTGGATCCCGATGTGGGCACCGGGGTCGTGATGAGCGTACCCGCGCACGCCCCCGCGGACGCCGCGGCCATCGAAGAAGTGCCGTCGGAGTTCCGGTCGCGTATCCGGCCGCCCGCGGTACTCCTCGAGATCCCGGATCCCTCCGGGCTCGCGGGGTCCGAGGCCGAGCTGGTCGCGGGAAACGGAACGCCGGCGGAGAAAGCCCTCCGTGCGGTCGGCGCGAAGGGCCTGACGGACCGGAAGAAGGTCGACCTCGCGACCGACCGACTCTACCGCCTCGAGTACGTTCGCGGCCGGATGACCGTCCCCGAACTCGCCGGGATCCTCGTTCGCGACGCGCGCGAGCGCGTCGCGGCCACGCTCGTGTCGGCCGGTTCGAGTTTCCCGCTCCGGGAGTTCTCCAAACCGGTCGTTTGCCGGAACGGGCATACGGTCGTGATCCGGCGGGTCCCGGACCAGTGGTTCCTCCATTACGGCAACCCCGCGTGGAAGGCCGAGGCGCAGGCTCTGGCCGAGCGGCTGGTGACTTGGCCGGTCGATTATGGCCGAGAACTACCGGGAATCCTGGACTGGTTCGAGGACCGGCCCTGCACCCGCCAGGGCCGCTGGCTGGGCACCCCGTTCCCGCTCGACCCTTCCTGGACGATCGAGCCGATCGCCGACTCGACGTTCTACATGGCGTACTTTGTAGTGCGGCGGTTCGTCACCACCGGCCGCCTCTCCCTCGTCCAGCTGACGGACGCGTTCTTCGATTACGTGTTCCTGGGAAAAGGCCCCGGCGAGCCGAGCGTCGACCGGTCCCTTCTCGAGGAGGTGCGAGCCGAGTTCCTCTACTGGTATCCGCTCGACATCAACATGGCCGGAAAAGAGCACAAGCGGGTCCACTTCCCGGTGTTCCTCTACACCCACGCCCGACTCCTGGCTCCCGAGCTCCAACCCCGCGCGATCTACGTCCACGGTTGGGTCACCGGTGCCGCGGGGGACAAGCTGTCGAAGAAGGAGATCGCCTCCAAAGGCGGGCGCATCCCGTCCGTCGAGGGGGCGCTCGAGGAGTGGGGAGCCGACGCCGTCCGGCTGTTCTACTACGTCGCCGCGTCCGCCGCCCAGGACGTGGAATGGGACTCGGACGTTGTCCGGGCCGCGGCGGACCGACTCGGCGAGGTCGAGCGCCTCGCTGCGTCGGCCCGGGGCGACTCGGACGGTCCACCTGAGCTCGACCGGTGGCTCGATTCGAGGATGCACCGTACCGTGGCCCGGATTCGCGCAGCGTACGCGGCCACGGACCTGAGAGCCGCGGCCCAGGCGACGTGCGTAGAGATCCCGGGCCACCTCAAGCGATACTACGCGCGCGGCGGCAGTCCCGGCAGGGCCACCGACCGGCTGGTCGAGGCCTGGACCCGGCTCCTCTCCCCGATCGTGCCCCACCTCGCGGAAGAGATAGGGGACGGACGGTTCCCCGGCCTGGTCGCCACCGCCCCGTTCCCGACGGCGGACGAGTTCCCCCTCTCCCCCGAAGCGGAGGCCCGCGAGGAGTTCCTCGACCGCGTGGAGGAGGACCTCCGGGCGGTCCTTTCGCCCTCGACCGAGCGGGGCGACCCGCTCCCTGAGGAGGTCGTGTTCTACGTCGCCGCGCCGTGGAAGGCTATCGTGGAGGGGTGGGTGCGCGAATCGATCGGCCGCGGCGAGGCCCCGTCCGTCCGGGACGTGATGCAACGACTGTCGGGTCACGCGGAACTCTCCGCGTACCGCGCCGAGGTGCCGCGATACGTCGAGCGGTTCGGTTCCCTGCTCCGTTCCGAACCAGCGATCACGACGGTCGACGAGATCGCGACCCTGAGATCCGCGGAAGGGTACCTCGCGCGACGGTTCGGCTTCCGCTCCGTTTCGGTCCATCCCGAGCGAGAGGCCGCGGCGCACGACCCGCTCGGTCGGCGCGAGCGCGCGCGGCCCGGCCGACCCGCGTTCTACCTAGTGCGCGGTACCGAACCCCGCCGTCCCGGCAAGGGTGAGGCCGGCGGAACGGGTTCGGGGTCCGAGCGGAGCCGCGCGTAGACGATCTCGTCCTTGCGCTTCCCGTCCTTCACGACGCTCTCCCGGAGCTGTCCTTCCCGGCGGAATCCGGATCGCAAGAGCACGCTCTCCGACCTTGCGTTACCCGGAAAGACGTGCGCATCGACGCGCTCGATGGCGAGGTGATCGAACGCGGCGTGGGTCACGGCCCGGACGGCCTCGGTGGCGAATCCGTGGCCGCGGAAGCTTCGTCCGAGCCAGTACCCGACCTCCGCGGTGCGGTTCGGGTTCCTCAGACCGTGCAGCCCGACGCCTCCGAGAAGCATGCCGTCGCTCCGGCGCACGATCTGGAACGATAGGCTTCGGCCGCTCCTCCGGTTGGCGCGGGCCCTGCGGACGAACTCGTCCGCGTCAGCCCGGACGTACGGGCTCGGGATATGCAGCGTCCAATGGTGGACCGCCGGGTCGTTGACCAGCCGGACCACCTGGTCGTTGAGGCGAGAGGAGGGCCACCGCAGTTCGAGCCGCGGAGTGACTATCGGCATGGGAAGCGCGCGGATGCGGTCGGGACCAGGCGCCTTCACGGACCCTCGCCGCGGCCCGCTTCAGCGGGACCGTTTGCTGCGCGAGAAGTTGAGGTGCATGCGGGAGGGGATAGGGTGGCGCGAGACCCGCCTGTATTTCGCCGTCTTCTTGGTCGAGTAGCTGTGCCCGATCAGGCCCGAGATCTCGAAGTAGATCAGCTGGCCCACCGGCATTCCCGCATAGATGCGGACGGGGAGCTTCACGCTCATCTCGAGCGTCCAGTGGTTGCAGAAGCCCTCGTCCCCCTTTCCCGCCGTGGAGTGAATGTCGATACCGAGTCGGCCCACGCTCGACTTCCCCTCGAGGAACGGGACGTACCCGTGCGTCTCGGTGTATTCCTCGGTGACGCCCAGGTAGAGCTGGCCTGGGATCAGGACGAACCCCTCCCGCGGGATGCGGAACTCCCGAACCGGATTCGCCCGCCGGGAGTCCAGTGCGCCCGTACGGTACACCATGAGGTAGGGCCCAAGGTGAACGTCGTACGAGTTCGTCCCGAGGCACTTCGGCCGGTACGGGCGGACCACGATCCGCCCGTCCTTCATCGCCTCGAGAATCTTTCTGTCCGAGAGGATCATCGAAACGGGCGCGCCGAGCCGACCCCGCTATTTAACCAACGGGCGGGCCCACTAGGAGCGTTCGAGGACGATCGCCGCGTACCCTACGACCTGACGTGACGGCGCGACCTCTCCCGAGTGCCCCCAGCGCAGGAGTCGGGCGGTGAGCTTCTGCCCTGCGAGCGCGGCCAGCAGGACGGTGGTCGGAGCGATCCCGCACATCGAGATGTCGTGCTCCGCGACGGTCTGGTAGAGCCGACGCGCGTCGCGCTCAAGGATCGCATCGATCGCGAGCCGGTCGAGGCGCTGGGCGGTGGCGGGGGACACGTAGTGGGAAAAGTCGGTCGATGCGAGGAGCAGAACATCCCTGCCCGCGATCGCCCGGCGAACGACCTCGGCGACCTCCTCCAGAAACTCCTCCGGACCGAACCGGACCTCGAGCGGCACGAACCGTGGTTTCGGAAGGACGTACTCGAGGAACGGAAGCTGCACCTCGATCGAGTGCTCACGGGCATGGGCCGCCTCGTCGATGTGGAGGGGCGGGACGTCCAGGGCCCGGACCAGGTCGGGGTCGATCGGGGTCGGCCCGATCGGTGTGAGCCATGGCCGGGCAGACAAGGACGCCCCTTCACTGAGGCCGTGGTGGTCGACGCCGAGGATGAGGACGGACTCGGGAGGCCGCTCCGCCCCGATCTGGGCGTAGACGTGCGCCGCGATCGCGCCGGAGTACTCGTATCCGGCGTGGGGGACGACGGCAGCCACTATCCGGCGGTCGTGCGTTCGGTGCCGCGAAGGAAGCGAACCGGGCCCCCGGTCGTCGGTGAAGCACGATTCGACCTGTCGCGCGAGGGTCGCGCCGTCGGCCGCATAGAACTGGCCGGCCACCGCGGGGGGGCGGGGCAGGATCGACATGGGTCCTACGGCTGGGAGAGTTCCCGGACGAGTCCCCGGGCCTCCTCCTCTCCCAAACGGGTGCGGCTGGCGGGGTGGAACGGGTTCGCTTCGCCGTACCGGGGGATCACGTGGAAGTGCACGTGGAACACTATCTGGCCCGCACGGGCCCCCGCATTGAGCGCGACGTTGTAGTCGGGCGTCAACCGTTCCGCACGCCGGCAGAGCTCGTCCAGGGTACGGATCAGCGCGGTCTGGTCCGCGAACGGAATGTCGGTGAGGCGGGCCCCGTGGCACCGGGGGATCACGAGCAGGTGCCCGCGGGTGAACGGGAACAGATCCAGGAACGCTAGGGTAGAGGCGTCCTCGTAGACCAGGTACGCGGGCGCGGTGTGAGCCGCGATGTCGCAGAAGATGCAGGGGCCCCCGTCCCGCTTCTCCGACGCCATCACCCCGAGGAGGTCGGAGCGGACTAAACGGTTGCCCCGCAGAGCTCCCACCGGACTAATTCATAGCTCCGAACCCCATGGATGCGGGATGTCCCGTGGCACGCTGCTGGCCGTGGTGGTCGTGGTCGCGCTCCTGTCGGGGTCTGCGCCCGCGGGGCACGACCGCGGGGCGGGCCCGGTCGTGCCGAGCAGCGCCGCGTTTCCCGGCCTGATCTCCGACGCCCGAGCCGTACCCGCTGAGGCGAGCACCGCGGCGATCCCCGGCTCCACCGAGGTCCGGCTGACCCTGACGCTGGGGTTCGCCAACGCGAGCCGCCTGGCCACGCTCCTCGCCGATCTGGAGAACCCGAGCTCGACGCGGTACCGCGCCTTCCTCTCCTCCACGGAGTTCGTCCGCGAGTTCGCCCCGCCCGAAACCGTGGTGGCGGCCGTCGAGTCCACGCTGGGGGAGAGCGGGGCCCGTGGCGTCACGGTCTCTCCTGGACGAATTGGCGTTACCGCTCTCCTCACTCCCGGCGAGGTCCAACGACTCCTGGGCGTTACCCTCGTGACGATCGACGGTGGGCCGAGCTACACGGTCGTGGGCACCCCCGTGCTTCCCCCGGCGCTCGAAGGTCTGGTCGTTGGCGTCGGGGGACTGTCGAATCTGGTGACCGAGGACCCCGGACTTTCGACCCCGGCGACGGCGCCCTGGCCGGTCGATCGCGCGTCCGGGTCCGATCAGTTCGTCCAGTCGAACTTCTCGGACGCGGACTGGTTCGTGGGTTCCGACTACGCGCAAGCCTACCGCGCGACGTCGCTGTGGCCGGTGAACGCGACCGTCCCGGATGCCACTTTCCCGACCGGGGTCGCGATCGCGACCCTTCTCGCGAGCGGATACAGCGCGACCTCTGGGACCAACCTGCCCCCCTGGGACCCC
>DATGZQ010000034.1:0-25968 GCA_035297125.1 Thermoplasmata archaeon | reverse complement strand
CGACGGGGTTCGGAAGAAGTGGGTTGCGGAACTTTGGGAGCGAATCATCGAGAAGGGCGAGCGGGCGGCGGAGGACTATGCGGGTGAGCCAGCGATCTCGGAGTTCTCTCTCGCGACCCCGAACCTTTTACCGAGGGTCCGGCACCTTGGGGACCTTCGGCCGTTCACGTTCCTGACGGCCCGGCTCCTCGAACCCTCGAAGGACCCGGACGACCTCAGGTCCGATCTGGTTCCGTTCGTCGGTCCGAAGGACGCGGCCCGGCGGGCGGCCCTCATGGAGTTGCCTCGCCAGCGATCCTGGGGATCGGTGGTTGAGGACTTTGTTGGACACCGGGACCGGAAGTACACCTTCGGTCCGGAAGGGCGGGCGATCCGTCGACACGTCTTAGTCCGTGAGAGGGACTTGGTCGGCTTGGGGAAGGAGGCAAACCGCATCGAGGACGGCCACGTGCTCGGACTGAATGCGGTCCGAGGCCGGGCGAAGCGGTACGTCGATCCGGACCCGTACAGGGGGAGCGCAACAGAAGTGGCACGGAGGCTGGGGGTGAGCCGGAGGACGGTTTTCAACCATCGCCGAAGGAGAAGGTTCAAGGGAGTGGCCGTTGGTGAGGGTAGAGAGCCCGCGAGAGCGGCCAATGGCAGGTCTACATGAGCTCGGAGGAATTCAACGATGCCAAGGAGGACCCGAGCTACCGCCGCTGGCTCAGAGAAAGTCCGAACGGGTTCGTGCTCAACGCTGGTCCGGACAACACGATTGGTCCGAGGGCCAAGCTCCATCGCGCCGCGTGCTGGCACGTCGGGGGTCAGGGGAACGACCCGGCGAACGGCGCGTACTGGGTCACCGCATGGCAACCGAAAGTCTGTTTCTTGACCTGGGTCGACGTAACCGGTTACCCTGCAAAGTGGGCTGGCGGCGTTCTTCGGAACGCTTGCGGCCACTGTCAACCGCACGGCCCTTGAGGGGTCCGAGACGGAACGAGGGGAGGCTCAGGGGCCAGGCGACCGGAGGCAGGGCCACGACCGAAGCCGCCCCGGACCCATTCACGAGGAGCGCGACGGAAGTGCGGGGAGGTCGGGGGTGATTCGCAGGACCGTCCACAACCGCCGGAAGCGTGAGCGCGCGTTTACTCGGTAGCCCGGGCTCAATTCTAGCTAGTTCCGCCTTCGAGGAAGTCTTCGAAGGAGCAACGCAGATCGTCGAACCGTTTGAGGGAGTCGCGGTAGCTCCTCGGTGCTCCCCGTCGCCCACAGACGATGCGAATCCTTGGGCGTTTGAGTGGTCCGTCAATGCTCTTGACGAGGGCCAACGCCTGCGTGTCCGCTGGAGGTAGCGAATACCCGATTACGAGGACTTCCCGGGCACGGCTAGCTGCCCCCTGCGCGCGCTTCCAGAACGCTTCAAAGGATTGCAGACCGGCCCCCTTCGTCTCGACGGGCGGGACAATGCTCGATTGAAGGAATTGCTTCCCGCAGAATTGGCATGACTTGTTTCGTCCAAGGCCATAGACCCCCCCGAGGACGTTGATAAGGTCGGCGCTGACGGGCGCCTCGGTGCAGCCCCGGCAGATTCCCCAGTTGACCGAGCCGTGGAGTTTCAAGACCTCAGCGTCGGGAGCGTACTTGTCTAGTGCCTTCTCCACGGTCTTGTCGGCGAACCGAAGCACCTTGCGACTACCATAGGAGTACACGAGGCCGGCGTGGTCTAAACAATCCTCGACGAGTGTGTCGTAGTTGAATGAGACTATTGCCAGACTTCGGGATCCCTTGACAAGCTTCTTGAGGAATGCTTGAAGGTTGCGAGCGAGTGGTGTCCGAAAGTCTGGTCTGACATCCGAAGCGATGTGGCCGAGGTGGACTCGGAGTTCGTCTAGCAGCTCCCGGCCCGTCCACGGGGTTCCGCCAACGTCGAATGTTCGCCCTGTGGACTGATGTTCCCAAACCTGAGTAAACGCCGCTTCCATACCGGCCGGGGTTCCGTCGAAATCACGTTCGTCTGCCATTGCCGCAAGAGTTTCGAGGGCTTTCGGATCGGCGTTGCTGTTCTCGGTGAATTTTGGATCGAACAGCTCATCGAGGACTGGACCCCCGAACGGCTTAGAAAATCCCGCGCCCACAATCAGCAGTGTGTCCCCCGCCATAACGCTCCTTGAGAAGCTTCGCCCCCCCCGAGGCTACTCCCACACGTAAGGTGTGAGGACAAGGCGAATAGGGCCGGTGTAGGACGGATTCTCTGCCGCTCGAAGTTGTATTCCCGCCCGTGCGTTGACCTCTACAATTTCCCCGGGCGGTGTCACTTGAGGCGGCGGGCCCAAGGTGTAGGCCCAGTACGTGAGCACTGCGATTCCCCAGATGTTCGGATGCGTTCGCCCATGGGATCGGAGCCACCCTCCGGCAGCTCGCTGAATGACATCGAGGCTCTCTACCTTCAGCGTGACACCGCCTAAGAGCAGCAGGCCTGGCGATGTCCTTCCGAGCTGCGATCTCTCGCCAGACACCGCCTTCCTCCATGCCCGACTAATCGCACCCCGCGCGTTCGAGGGGGTCACTTCCCGTCGAGGTCCGTCGAATTCGTCGCTAGTCTTGGTTTCAACCTCCATCGTGAGGCCTTCCTCATGAGCGATTACGAGGTCGACGATTCGTTGACCGTTCGCGGAAGGCGACGGCAACCGGACCGTGTAAGGAGTGTGCGTTCTGAGGTGATCCGCAAGACCGAGCGTTAACATATGGTGTCGGAAGTCCTTCGACGAAACCATCGACGCGATGAGCTCTGGTAGCACCTCGAAGTCTCGGGATCGTTCGAGAATGTTAGCCACGGCCGTCAGAGCGAGTAGGTCCGGGAGCCGACCCGGGTAGCGTGCGGCAACCTCTTCGAGGCTGAACTGGCCGGCGTTCTCGTAGATTGCCGCCAAGAGATGCCGGTTCGGGTTCGGCGGCCGGGCCTGCCGACCCCGCCGGTCGGCTTCTTCGATTCGGTCCCACCTCGGACCCAGGGCAGTTCGGATACGCGCACGAACGCGGCCGGGCATACCCGGGTCGAAGTCTTCCGGAGCGGACACATCCTCCGTAAGTTGAGGGCCCTGGCATGAGGCTGTTGGCGGCTCTGGCACGCAGTCCTGAGGACAGGGTAGTGCAAAAGAGACCGAATTGGTGCTACCCCGGGCGGTCGATGGGCTCGGCCGGATTCGAACCGGCGATCTTCGCTGTGTGAGAGCGACGTCGTCACCGCTGGACCACGAGCCCGTCGAATCGGCGAAGGCAGGGTTCCCATAAGGGATTCTACAGGGCCAGGATCGCGGGCAGGACCAGGCTGGCCGTCAGTGTCAGGACCAGCCCGCTCGCCAGCGCAAGGCTCCCGGCCTCGGCATCACCGTACCGGGTCACGAAGTAGAGCGTCGTGTCCATGGACGTGGCTCCGCCGATCGCGGCGAGTCCTTCGCCCCGAAGGCGCCGCCCGAGGAGCGGGGACAGGAGCATCGTGAGGTTCTCGCGTACGAAGTTCGTCAGGAAGGCGAGCAACCCGAGCGCGGCACCGTCCCGGGCGGCGACGAGAGGTCCTGCGAGGCTGTACCAGCCGAACGCGAACGCCGAGGCGAACGAGACGCTGAGGCTCGTGCGGGCGAGCAGGCCGAAGACGGCTGCCGCCGCGGCCGCCCCTGCCACCGCGGCGGTCACCGGGACCCACGCTCGGCTGAGACCCTTCGGGGTCAGTCGAAGGCCGAACCCAACGAGGGCAAGGAGCGCGTAGAGGGCCCACGGGATGGCAGCGCCCGTGGGAAGCGTGACGAACCGGCCGACGCCGAACCCCGCGAGCAGGGCCGCCGCGATCGCGACGCTGACCGGGAACCGCCGTCGTGGCCCCGGCGGGGTCGAGGTGGGAACGGGCGCGGGCGAGATCCTCGCGAGCAGGAGGAACGCCCCCACGGTAAGCCCGACCAGCAGCCCGGCGAACCCGATCGCGAGCGGGATCGTCGAGGCCAGCGTCAGCCCGGGTACGGTGTCGAGCGAGGCCCCCAGGAGGCCGATGAGGACGACCACCGCGGTGAGGGTGGCCGCTTCGATCCAACGACCCGGTGCCCGCACGAACCGGCCGGCAACCAGGCCGATCCCGAACGCGACGTAGAGGAACGGGTCGAACGCCACGAGGCTAGCCCGACCAGGTCGCCAGGCCCGCGCGGGTCGGGCGCACGGTCGGCGGGGGGAGCCGGAGCGTCTCGTCGCGTCCGGGGCCGTAGCCTACGAACTCGACCGGCACGCCGGTCTCTTCGACGATATGGTTTAAGAAGCGTCGGAGCGTAGTGGGTAGCGCGCCGGCCCCTTCTCGGCGGATCCGCTCCTTGAGCCTCTCGTGGAACTCGGGCCATCCGGGGAAGCGTTCGTACACCGGGCGGGCCCGGGCCATGTCCTCCGCGTGCGTGGGCAGCATGTCCCGCACGGTCGAACCGTCGGGCATGACGTACTGCGAGCAGACGGGGATCTCCTCCAGGCCGCCGAGGACGTCGACCTTCGTGATGGCGAACGAAGTCAATCCGTTGAGCCGGGCGGCGTACCGGAGGAGGACCAGGTCGAGCCATCCGCACCGACGGGCTCTCCCCGTGGTAGCGCCCCGTTCTCCGCCCACGCGTCGCAGGAACTCTCCCGCCTCTCCGGTCTCCTCGGTGGGGAACGGTCCAGCGCCCACGCGCGTGGTGTACGCCTTCGCGATGCCCAGGATCGAGTCGACCTCGGTGGGCGGGAGGCCGCTGCCCACGAGGGCGCCGGCGCTGGTCGGGTGAGAGCTCGTTACGTACGGGTACGTTCCGAAATCCAGGTCGAGCAGGGCGCTCTGGGCGCCTTCGAGCAGCACGCGTTCTCCGCGGGCGAGCGCGTCCCAGAGCATCGGTTCGGTCGAGCGGATGCGAGGAGCCAGCCGCCCTCCGACCTCTGCCAGCCGGGTGCAGAGCTCGTCGATCGGCGGCAGGTTCGTGAGGTGAGCCTTGTTGGCGTACATCATCTCGAGACGCTCCCGGAGGACGGCGGGCCGGTCGAGGTCGGCGATACGGATCCCCCAACGGGAGGCCCGGTCGGCGTACGCCGGTCCGATCCCACGGCGTGTGGTGCCCAACGCGCTGCCGGGGGCGCGCCGGGCGCGGAGGTCGTCCTGCCAGGCATCCTCGATCTCGTGAATCGGTAGCAGGGCGTGGGCCCTGTCGGAGATCACGACCTCGCCGAGCAGGAGCTCGCGCCGCTCGAGCTCGCGGATCTCCTCCTCGAGCGAGAACGGCTGGATCACCATACCGGGTCCGCTCACCCCGACGACGCCCTTTCTGAGGACCCCGCAGGAGAGCTGGTGGAGCACCACCACGCCGGCGGGAAGATGGATCGAGTGGCCGGCGTTGGGCCCTCCGCCGGTCCTCACCACGTACCGTGCATCGGCCGCCAGGAAGTCGAAGATCTTGCCCTTGCCCTCGTCGCCGAACTGCGCGCCGACTTCAACACAAACGGTCGTCGGCCCCCCTCCTGCGAAGGCCGGGAACGGCCGGGGTAGATGGCCCTTTTCCCCCGGCCCGATCTTCGGCGATGTCGCGTGCCATCGCCGGACGCGACAACGGTAAAGAGGGGCTACCGTCGTGCGCGGGCGCATGGTCGCCCAGCGGGCACGCGAAGTCGAGATCTCGGGCATCCGCAAGATGTTCGAGAACGCGCCGCCGGATTCGATCAATCTCGGGTTGGGGGAACCCGATTTCGACCCGCCGGCGGCGGTCGTGGACGCGATCTGCCGGGCGGTGCGGGAGGGTCAGAACCACTACGGACCCTCGGCAGGGCTCCCCGCGCTCCGCGACCGGATAGCGGAACGCTACCGCGACCGAGAGCCCGGTACCGGGCGCGAGAACGTGATCGTCACGGGAAGCGGCTCCGAGGGACTGATGGCGGCGGCACTCGCCCTCTACGACCCGGGCGACGAGGTCCTCGTCCCGAACCCCGGGTTCGTCCTCTACGCGCCGCACGCGCGGTTGGCGGGCGCGGTGCCGGTTCCCTACAGCCTTCCCGAGGCCCACGGCTACCTCCCCGACCTCTCCGAGCTCGAGAAGCTCGTCACTCCGCGAACCACCGCCATCGTCGTGAACAGCCCGTCCAACCCGACGGGAGCGGTCTTTCCGAAGGCGGTGGTCGACCGCATCGTCACGTTCGCGGACCGGCACGACCTTACTATCGTCTCGGACGAGGTGTACGAGCAGATCGTCTACGAGGGGACCGCCACCTCCTTCTGGGGGAGGAGCGACCGGGCGATCATCGTGAACTCGTTCTCGAAGATGTTTGCGACCACCGGCTGGCGGATCGGATTCCTGGTCGCCCCCCGGCCGCTGGCAGTCGAGCTCAACAAGATCCACTACCACATCATGGCGTGTCCTTCCACGCCGGCCCAGATCGGCGTGCTCGCAGGGCTCGAGTCGACCGCGGCGACCCACGGAATGGTCCGGGAGTTTCGGGCCCGTAGAGACCTCGTGGTCCGCCTCCTGTCGAAGATCCCCGACATGAAGCTGGTCCCGCCCGGGGGTGCGTTCTACGCATTCCCCCGGTTCTCGTGGCCGAAGTCGAGCCAGGACGTCGCGGGCGCTCTGCTCGGCCGCGGTGTCATCACGACCCCGGGTGACGCGTTCGGTTCGCTCGGCGCGTCGCACCTCCGCCTCTCGTTCGCGGCGTCCCGGCCGAACCTTCGTCGTGGCATCCAGATCATCGCTGACTACGCGCGCGAGGTCACCGGAGGCGCTCCGTGATCGCGGGCCTCCTCGGCCGATGCCTCCGGCTCGTCGCGAAGCTCAGCGGCGGGGACGCCGGCGCGGACCTCGACTGCGTGGGGGCCGAGCTCGTGCGGCTCGAGAACCGCCGCGTTCAGGTCCGGGCAACCTCGCGATAGAGCGCCCTCAACCGGTTCGCGGAATCCATCCAGTCAAGGCCGCGGACGCGAACGTCGGCCCGGGACACCCGCTCTCGAGCGCCGTCAGGATCGTTGAGAACATCCTGGAGGGCGCTGGCGAGCGCCGACGGGTCGCCGTAGGGGACGAGAAGGCCGTCGCGGCCGCCCTCCAGCACTTCCGGCACGGCTCCCACCGAGGTCGCGACGATCGGCGTGCGCGCGGCCATCGCCTCGAGGAGGACGAGCCCGAACGCCTCCCACTCGGAGGGGAGGACGAGCGCCTTGGCGCCACCCACGATCGCGCGGTACGTCTGGCGGTCCTCCACATGGCCGAGCCACACCAGGAGTCCGGACACGCCACGGCGTTGCGCGAGCGCTTCGAGGCCAGCCCGTTCTCCCCAATCGGACCCCACCACGACGAGCGGTCGACGGGCGCCGGCGGGGAGGAGCGCGAGCGCCTCCACCAAGTGAGGAAGACCCTTGTTGGGGGCGATGCGGCCGACGAAGAGGAAGTACTCCGGCGGGAGCGGGGGAAGGCGGGTCCGGTCGGGGGACGTGCTGGTCCATTCCGTAACGTCGATCCCGGGGGGAATGACCCGAATCCGGTCCGCGGGCGCGAACTCGCGAACAAGTCGGGCCTCCAGCTCGGATTCGACGACCAGCGCCCGCGATACCCGGTAGGCGGTCGCCCCGAACCCGACGTCCTGGAGCCGAAGGAGTCCCCGTTTCACGGCGGTCTCGCGACGGTCGGCCGGGTGGTAGTGAGTGGAGACGACCAGGGGTATCCGGCACCGATCGGCCACGGCCGCGGCCTCGAGGACGTGGCCGTACCGGTGGGAATGGGCGTGGATCACGTCCGCCCCGCTCTCTGCCAGCGCGTCCATCAGGCCGACCATGAGGGGGAGGGTGAGGTGCGGGATCAACCGCTTGCGAACGGGGAACCGGCGCACGGGGACGCCTTCGACCTCAGCGGCGAAGTTCGACCTGCGGTCCCATCGGGACTCGTCGTAGAGGTCGCTCGCAAACACCTCGACCTCGTCGCCCGCGGCCTTCAGCCGGCGGGTGATCTCGCGCACGTTCGTCTCCACGCCGCCCGGGGCGTCGAACCGGAGCGTGACGTGGACGACCTTCATGGGGCTCCCAGCATCCGGTAGAGCCGGTCGATCCGGTCGGCGACCGTCTCCCAGGTGTAGCGCGGGATCACCTGCGTGCGACCCTGCTCTCCGAACCGGCGGCGGAGCTCCGGGTCGGACCAGAGTCGTTCGAGGGCGACGGCGAGAGCCTCCGGGTCGCAGGGCGGAACGAGCAGGCCGGTCTGGCCGTCGTCCACGACCTCGGGGATGCCGCCGACCCGGGTGGCGACCACCGGAGTGCCCTGGGCGAGCGATTCGAGCAGCACGAGGCCGAACGCCTCGTACTCGCTCGGAAGGACCGTGATCCGCGCCTCGCGGTACGCACTGGCGAGTACGGCGTCGTCCGCCACGCGGCCCAGTCTGTGGACCCGGTCGGAGACGCCGCGCTCGCGCGCTCGGCTGTCCACTCGGGCCCCCATCCCTCCGTCCTCTCCAACGAGGACGAGGCGCGCGGTGGGGTCGTGACGGCCGAGGAGGGCGAACGCATCCACGAGGTCGAGCAGCCCCTTGTTCGATGCGAGGCGTCCGACGAACAGCAGGAAGGGGCCTTCGATACGGAAACGCTCCTGGAACGACGGTGCGCCGGCCGTGGGCGCCGGCAGGGGCGAGTAGCCCGGGGGAATGATCTCGACGGGCGGCAGAGCGAGCCCGAGACCGCGAACCATCCGCTCTTCCTCCTTCGTCTGCACGATGAGGTAGGCCGCTTCCTGGACGAGCGGTCCGGCGAGGCTCCTATCGTAGAACGACCGGATCCGCCGGCGTAGCGGCCCCCCCTCGATCGACCAGAGGGGGTGAAAGTGCGCGGTCAGCACGAACGGGGTCCGATGGCGGCGTTTGAACCGCCGCGCGACCGCGACCTGGTTCGTCCCGTACGTGTGGACATGCACGATGTCCGGTCGGGCCTGCTCGAGGGCGCGGCCGAGGTTCCGGAAGAACGGGTAATGAAGTTCCCCCGGGAGCGACCAGACCGGTAGGCGCCGCACCGTCCCGAATGCCGTCTTCTCCTCCCGGGGAACCGTGGGGGGAAGCCGTTCCCAGGGGTACTCCTGGTAGAGGTCGCTCGTGAGCACGTCCACCGTGTATCCGCACGCCGCGAGTCGGGGCGCGAGCTCGGCCACATGCCTCTCGACCCCTCCGGGGCCGGGAGGGTACCGTGTCGAGAGGTGCGCGACCTTCACGTCGGCGGGGTAGGCGCGCGGTTACTTGATGCCGAGGGCGAGGGGCCGCGTGCGCCTCAAGAGGAGAGGCGCGTGGCCGCGAGGCGCTGAGCGTACTTCTTGTAGACCTCGGTCGCGCGGGCGACCGCTTCGACCTTTACGTATTCGTTCGCCTGGTGCGAGAGTTCCTCCTCGCCGGCGCCGAAGATCACGACGCGGGGGTTGACCTGCGTGTAATGGACCGCCTCGGAGGCGTGCACGAGCACGGCGGTCTCGGCCTGGGCGACCTCCCGGAGCAGTCGGACGTGCTCCGCGTTCGGGTCGATCTGCACCGCGGGCATCGTGAGGATCCGGCGGAGCGTGAACGGGGTCTTGATCCGGCGGAGGTGCTCCTCGATCTCGTGGTAGAGCTGGTCCGGCGTGTACGGGGGCGGGAACCGGATGTCGACCTCGCTGGTGCACTTGTTCGGGACGACGTTCAGGCGGGTCCCGCCGTGGAACGTCCCGATGTTCACGGTCACGGAGCCGAGCTCCGGATGCGCGATGCGGCCCTTGAACGACTCGAGCCCCCGCAGGATCCGCATCATCTTCGTCACGGCGTTCTCGCCGAGGTGGGGCATCGCCCCGTGGGCCGCCTTGCCCCGCGTTTCGATCGCGAGGTCGAGGACGCCCTTCTCCGCGTGCGCCACACGGAGCCCGGTCGGCTCGCCGACCACGACGGCCTTCGCGCGACGGAGCGGTAGCGTCTTCGCGAGCGCCATCGCGCCGAGCATCGACGTTTCCTCGTCGGTCGTGAACGCGAGAACGACCGGGATCTTTCGCGCGACCAGGTCCTGCGCGGCCTCGAGCATCGCGACCACGGTGCCCTTCATGTCGGCCGCGCCCCGTCCGTACATCCTTCCCGAGGCGAGCTGGCTCTGGGAGAAGCTCCAGTAATCGCCGATGGGGGGTGTGTCGAGGTGGCCCGAGAGGACGACTCCTCCTTGGCCGAACTCCGCGAGGAGCGCCGGGGTCTGGGAGTCGCCGAACAGCGTGTTGCGCATGTGGATCTGGTCGGTGAACGACTGAACGTAGTCGAGGACCTCCTGCTTGTCCGCAAACGGGTCGCTCGGGATCTTCACCAGTTCGGCGAGCATGTCCACCATCTGGCGTTTCATCGGATTCCTCCTCCCTCGCCGCGCGACGGCGGGCGTTGAACGGATCGCAGGATTCTCCGGCATGGCCCGGTTTGGCTTAATCGTTCGCCAGAGGGCCCGGGCGGCCGCTGGCCCCGTTCCGGACGGTCCGCGGCAGGCCGAGGGGCCCTCCCCAAGGCCGGGTGTGGGGGCTTATCTCCTCGGAAGGTGCTAAATCGCGACGGGTCTCGAGGAACAGGAGCGGTGCGATATGGAGGAAGTTCCCGTCCGCATCGTCGACACGCGGGAGGAGTCGCTCCGGGGAGCGATGATGGTAGTGGGCTTCCCGACGCACGGCCTCGTGGGGTCGGTGGCCGCCTCCTACCTCGTGCACTCGCTCGACATGTCGCTCGTCGCCTACATGGTCAGCGAGGATTTTCCCCCGACCGTGATCATGGAGGAGGGGGTCGTGAACGCCCCCGTCCGGTTCTACTCGAGCAAGCTCGTGTGCGGCGTGGACCGGTCGTGCGACCAGCTCGTGGTCGTCATCGCGGACATCCAGCCGCCTCCACCGATGCTGAACCTCCTCGGCCGGGTTCTCCTGGATTGGGCCGAGGCGAAGGGGATCCAGTTGGTGGTCGCCATCGAGGGTCAGCCGATCGACCGGGACATCCAGGGGGACGCGCGGGTCGTCGCGATGGCGAACCGGGCCGCCGCGCCCCTGCTCGAGAAGTACGCGTTCCAGGCGGCGAACGGTGTGGTCACCGGCCTCGCGGGAGGGATCCTGCTCGGGGCCATCGGCCGGGTCACGCCGGTGCTCTGCCTCGTCGCGCAGGCCCACAAGGACTACCCGGACGCCCGGGCCGCGGCCAAGGTTATCGAGACGATCAACCCGCTCGTCCCTCTGCTCGTTCTCGACACCGGCCCCCTGCGGGAGAAGGCCCGGCAGATCGAGAGCGAGGTCCGCAAGACGCTGCAGCAGACCCGGGAGTCGATCTCGAGCCTGCAGTCGGCGGACCCAGAAGGGCCGGGTGAGATGTATCGCTGACACCGCTTCGGACCGGGGTACGGCCCCGCTCCCGTCGAGCCGGCCGGCCGTGTCCCTGCGGGGGTTCCAGCTCTCCGACGTCCCGTTCATCGCGGCGATCGTCGCCGACGCGCTCCACGAGCGCTACGACCCGTCCCTCTACGCCTCGCTGAGCGGGGAGTGGCCGAGCGGGTTCCTGGTCGCCGCGGATGCTCGCAACGTCCCTGTCGGGTTCGTGCTCGGCGTGAACCAGGTCGAGGCGGAGGCGCGGGTTCTGATGTTCGCGGTCGAGCGCGCCCACCGCACTCTCGGGGTCGGGGCGTTGCTGATGGAGACGTTCTTCGAACGGTGCCGCGCCCGCGGGTTCCGCCGGGTCACGTTGGAGGTGCGCGTGTCGAACGCCACGGCGATCCGGTTCTACACGAAGTACCGGTATTCGGTTATCGATCTCCTCCGCGCCTACTATTCGGACGGCGAGAACGGCTACCACATGGCTCGCGACCTCTGATGCCGCGGGCCCGCAGTCTCTAAAGCCTCCGACTCGGGTCCCCGTCCGATGCCAGCAGCATGGCCGACCGTCGGCGAGATGATGACCACCCGTCCGGTGACCCTTCCACCCGACGCTCCGATATCGCGCGCGCTCGGGGTGATGCGGGCGAAGGACATCCACGAGATTCCGGTCCTCCGTCGGTCCCGGCTGATCGGAATGATCACGTTCGAATCGATCGCCCGGCGGGCGAGCCGGGCCCTCGCGACGAAGGTCGAGCACCTGCTGGTCGTCGCACCTCTCATCACTCCGTCCACGACCTACGCCGAGATCGCCCAGGAGCTTCTCGCCACCGGGCTCCGCGCGGCCCCGGTGGTCGGCAGAAAGGGCGAGCTGCTCGGGGTCGTCAGCCGCACGGACCTCGTCCGCGCGCTCCCCGACATTCCTCAGCTCACGCGCGCGGGCGTCCCGACGGTCGACGAGGTCGCGAGCCCGGCGACGACCTTCATCCGGGAGGATGACCTCTGCCGCAACCTCGTGCTCCAGCTTCGCGCCCTCGAGGAGCACCCGTTGCCGGTGGTCGACCGGAAGGGGCGCCTCGTCGGCGCGGTCGGCCTCAAGGACTTGGCCGGAGTGCTATGGCGGCCCATCGCCGGCGGCAAGCGCGACCCGAGGGCGGTCACGACGGCCCTCGACGTCAAGGTCTCCTCGATCATGCACGCTCCCGCGGTCACGGTCCCGAGCGGGACGGACGTGGCGACCGCCGCGCGTCGAATGCTCCGGGAGAACGTCTCCAGCGTGTTCGTCGTGGACAACGACCGGCCGGTGCGCGTCCTCGGCCACGCGGACCTGCTCGGCCTGATCGTCGCCCGGGGCGGGCGGCCGACGGAGGGGCGGGCCCGGGTCGAGGACGTCTACGTGGAGATCACGGGGCTCCGGGGTTCGAGCGACCCTGCTCTCCTCGGGGACATCGACCACCTCGTAGCGCGGGCGCTCAAGCGGATGACCCGCTCGGTCCGACCCCGACTCCTCACGATCCGCTTCGCGCCGCACGCGACGCACCGCACGAACGACCTTACGGTCGAGGCGCGCCTGCACACTGACGCCGGGATCTTCTACGCCTCCCACACGGGGTGGAACCTCTTGGCCGGAGTTTCGGGTCTCCTGGACGAGCTGGCGAACCAGGTGCAACGCACCCGGGAGTCCGACCGCCAGCGCAACCGCCGGAGCCGTCGCTCGGTCGAGACCAGCGATTCGTCGGTGGCCGACCCCGAGCTCGAGGCAAAGCTCCGCGCCGCCACGGATGCCGGGGACGACGAAGGGGCGTGACCATGATCCCCGGTGGCGCCCGCAACAATCCTCGCCAGGTCGAGATGATGATGCGGCGCCTGGGGATGACGAGCGAGCCAGTCCCGGGCGTGGAGGAGGTAATCCTACGGACCAAGACGCAGGAGCATGTGTTCCGAGCTCCCGAGGTGACGGTCCTCACGGTCCAGGGGGTCCGGACGTACCAGGTCGTGGGGTCGCCGGAGATCCGGCCGAGGGGTGCTGGATCCGCCCGAACGGAATCGGGCGCTTCCCCGCCGCCCCAGGCTCCCTCCGGTCCACCGGAGGAGGACATCCGGCTCGTGATGGAGCAGGCGAACGTCTCGCACGAGGAGGCGGTGGAAGCGCTGCTCGCCGCCCATGGGGCTCCCGCCGAGGCGATCCTCGCGATCATGACCCGCGAACCCCGTTGACCGAGCCCCTGGGCGAGGTGCGCCGGGAGTGCGTCGAGGGGTACCTCTTCTCGACGGACCCGATCGAGTTCCTGCTCTTTCGCCGGCCCCCATCCCGAGGCCGAATTTGGGTCCCGGTCAGCGGGAAGACCGAACCGGGAGATGCCGACTTCGAGTCCGCTCTGCGGCGCGAACTCCGCGAGGAGACCGGTTTGCTCGAACCGGTCCGGCTGTTCCCGCTCGACTGGCACGTCCCGTTCCGGGCCGACAACGGCGAGTCATGGAGGCTGCACGCCTACGGGGTCGAGGTCGCTCGGTCGTTCCGGCCCCGGCTCAGCGAGGAGCACGAGGAGTGGGCCTGGCTCTCCTTGTCGGACGCGATCGAGCGGCTTCATTACCCCGACAACCGGGATGCCCTCCGCCGCCTCGTGGAACGACTCGGCAGCCCTCCCTCTAAGGTATAGGCCGTCGCCCGCTCGTTACACGCGAACGATGTTAGAACCCGATGCGGGACCACCCGCAGCCCCCCTTCCGCCGCCTCCCCTCGTCTTCGCGACGGTCGGTCCGGAGCTGTTCTCGGCGGTCCGTGCGGCCGCACCCCGACGGGTGGTCCTCCAGGTTCCCGCCGGCCTCGTCCGGGACGCTCACGTCCTCGCCGCCCAGCTCCGAGAGGAGATCGGGGCGCCGGTCGACGTGGCGGCCCGCGCCTGCTTCGGGGCCTGCGACGCGCCCTCCCGTGACGAAGCGCCCCGGGCCGACCTCGCGATCGTGCTCGGCCACTCCCCCATCCCGAACGTTCGGCTGGTCCGACCGACGTTCTTCGTCGAGATGCGGTCCCCGCTCGGGGACGTCCGTCGGATCGCCGAGGCCGTCCTCGACGCCGGGGTGCCGAAGCGCCTTGGCCTGGTCGCCTCGGTGCAGCACATGGACCTGGTGGGGCCGCTCACGGCGGAGCTGGCCGCCAGGGGCTACGAGGTCCTGGTCGGTCGCGGGGATCGCCGGCTCGCGTACGCCGCCCAGGCGTTGGGGTGCAACTACACGGGCGCGGAGGCCGTGCGAGAGCGGGCCGACGCCTTCCTCTTCGTGGGAACTGGCCGGTTCCATCCGATCGGACTCGCGATCGCGGTCGACCGGCCGGTCTGGTCGATCGATCCCCTCCAGGGGACGCTCGAGCCGCCCATCGACCGCGGGGCGCTGGTGCGCCGGCGCCAGCTCGTGGTCGCGACCGCCCGCGACGCGCGCCGCTGGGGAATCATCGTATCCACGTTCGCGGGCCAGCAGCGGATGCCGACCGCGCTGGCGCTCCAGGAGCGGGCCCGCGCCCGGGGCCGAGAGGCGGAGATCCTTCTCTCCGACCGACTCGACCCGCGCGACCTCGAGGGCCGCGACCTCGACGCCTACGTGAACACCGCCTGCCCCCGCATCGCGCTCGACGACAGCGAGAGCTACGCCCGGCCGATGCTCACGCCGCCCGAGTTCCTGATGGCTCTCGGGGAGCTTCCACTCGAACCGTACCGGTTCGACACGTTCCACTGAACCGCCGAGCGGCGGGACGTTGGAGCATGAGGGAGGTCCCGAGCACGTCCCGGATTCTCACGGCCCTTCCCGTCGCAGCCCTCGTGGCGGGGGTCGCCCTTGTCGTGTACTCTGTCCTGGTCTCGGCGGCGTCGGTGAGTCTCGTCGTATTCGTGCCGGTGCTCGCAGGCCGGTCGACCGCGTTCCTGGGAGGAGTTGCCCTCCTCGCGGTCGGCTTCCTTACGCTTCCGCTCACCTTCGCTGGTCCCACGCGCCCTGGGACCCCGTCTCCTGCCTCGCCCGCTGGCTCGCCTCAGGCGGATGAAGAGGTCGGGCCGACCGGCGTCGGAGGTCTGGTGCTCCTGGGTCCGGTCCCGATCTTCTTCGGTTCGTGGAGCCGCGTCTCCCGCCGAGTCCGATGGGCTGCGGTCCTGCTGGGCGTGGCCGTGCTGGCGGGCCTGCTGGTCGTGTTCCTGGTCGCCCGCTAGCGCTTGCGGGCCGCGACCTCGAGGAACAGGCGGTGGATCCTAGGGTCCCCCGAGAGTTCGGGATGGAACGTGAGCCCCCAGACGGCGCCGGAGCGCACGCCCACGATCTCCTCCCCTCGCCAGGCGAACGGTGTCGCTCCCGCGCCGACCGAGAGGACCCTCGGCGCGCGGATGAACACGCCCGGGAACGGCCCGCCCTCGAGTCCCTCCACCCGGACCGCGTCCTCGAACGACTCCCGCTGGCCCCCGTAGTCGTTCCGACGGACCGTGACGTCCAGGATCCCCCACGTCCTCGGGTTGCGGCCGCCGCGGGCAGGGTCGAGCCGGCTCGAGAGCAGGATGAACCCCGCGCAGGTCGCGAGGACGGGAAGTCCGCCGCGGATGCGTGCGGCGAGAGGGTTCCACAAGCCGCCTTCCTCCAGAAGGCGGGCGATCGTGGTCGACTCCCCGCCGGGAAGGAAGAGGGCCTCGAGGCCGTCGAGGTCCGCGGGCCGGCGCACCGGCCGCGGGTAGGTTCCCGGGAGCTGCGACGCGAGCGCCGCGAGATGCTCGGGAACCTACCCTGGAGCGCGAGGACGCCGACCTTCATCCCGGGCCGCGCCGAAGTTCGTCGAGGACTTCCTTCGCTCGGTCGAAACGGACCTTGCGCTCCTCCACGAGGCGCGCGACGACCCGGTCGACCTCGTCGGGTCGGGCACCCGCGCTCGTCGCCAGGTTCCGCGCGTGAAGCTCCATGTGACCCCGCTGGATCCCCTCGGTCGCGAGGGCGCGGAGCGCCCCGAAGTTCTGGGCGAGCCCCACGGCGGCCAGGACCTCTCCGAGCTCGCCCGCGCTCTTCACACCGAGAATTTTCACGTTCGCCTTGGCGGTCGGGTGCACGGCCGTGGCCCCGCCGATCAGTCCCACGGGGACGGGGATCTCGATCGACCCCACGAGGTTCCCCTCCCGGTCCTTCTCATAGGTGGTGAGAGGGTGCACCACGGTCCCGTCCACGGAGGCCTGCCAGGCCGCGAACGTGTGCGCGCCGCTCTCGATCGCCCGGAAGTCGTTGCCCGTGGCGACCACGACGCTCGACACCCCGTTCATGATCCCCTTGTTGTGGGTCGCGCAGCGGAACGGGTCCGCCGCCGCGAACGCGTAGGCGTCCAGGATCGCCTCGACGACGTCGGCGCCGGAGGCCGTCTCGGTCTTCAGAAGGTCGGCGCGGAACGTGGCGTGCGCCCTCGCAAGCCGGTGGATCGCTAGGTTCGAGATTATCCGGAGCACGACCCGGCCGCCCGCGAGCTTCGCGAGGTCCGGCGCGAGCGCCTCGCACATCGTGTTGACCGCGTTCATTCCCCCTGCGTCGCGCGCGTCCACCAGAAGGTGGACGATGAGCATGGGGCCCCGCGTGGAGCGGATCAGGCGGACCTCGATGTCCTTCGCGCCTCCCCCGAACTTCAGGAGGACGGGGTCCTTCGCGTTCGCCGCGGCAAGAAGGTCCGATTTTCGGTCGAGGATGCGCAGGCGGGCGGCCGCCGGATCGGGCACGTCCAGGATCTGGACCTGGCCGATCATCACCGGTGCGCTCGACTGGGTCGAGAAACCGCCCGCGGCCCGCACGACCTTCGCGGAGTTCGAGGCGGCCGCGACCACGCTGGGCTCCTCGATCGCCATCGGGATGAGGTAGTCTCGCCCGTTGATCCGGAAGTTGGTCGCGATCCCGAGCGGGAGCGGCATCACGCCGATCACGTTCTCGATCATGTGGTCGAGCGTCGCCGGGTCGATCCCCGGCGGGAAGTCGAACGCGTGGACCTCGCCCTCCGAGAGGTCCGCCCAGGCGCGGACGAACTCCCGACGCTCTTCCACCGTCCGGCGGTAGAATCCGGGCACCTCCGAGGATCGGGTCACGGCGCGCCTCCGTCCGGCGTCTCGGAAGAGGGATCCGTCTTGTCGCCTGGGCTCGACTCCCCCGGAACGCGGGCGACGATCACCTTCGCGGGTCGCAGCAGACCGCCGAAGAAGCGGTATCCCTGCTGGACGATCTCCGCGACCGAGCCGTCCGGGCAGCCGTCCCGGACGGTCGTCTCGCCCACGGCTTCCGCCTCCTCCGACCGGAACCGCTTGCCCACCTCGGCAACGGGTTCCACGCCCTGGTGCTTCAGGAACTTCGACCATTCCCGGTCGAGCAGGTCCATCCCCTGGCGCAACGGGTCCGACGGGGGGAGCGTCGCGACCGCAGCGCCCGCGGACCGGAACGACTCGAGGAGCGGGAGCAGGTCCCGGAGCACGGCCCCGCGGGCCTGGCGGGTCTGCCCCTCCCGGTCCCGTTCGGAGCGGCGTCGGAAGTTCTCGAAGTCGGCGAGAAGGTACTTGAATCGGGTCTCCCAGTCCACGCCCGGAGTGGGGGTCGGTGGGCCCGTCTCGGGAGGGACCGGCCGGGTCTCTTCGTTCGGCACCTCGGCCCCGTCGTCCGCCATGGAGGGAGGGGTCGCAGAGCCGGTGGCTCGCTATTAGGGCTACGGGAGCCGCCGGGCCAACGTCCCGAACAGGCCCGGAATCGCCGGACCCGGCCTGTTGCCGGAGCCGCCTCCGGTCAGAGTTCGGCTTCTCCGGGAGGGGTTCCCGGAGGTGTCTCTTTTCTCCCGAAACCCAAGCGTTATAACACGCGACCGGCTCGGATTTTCTGGCGATAATCCCGCCGATTTTCGATGGCACAACCTATGGTCAAAGCCCCTGCGTACGACGCGAGTTCGATCCAGATCTTGGAGGGCCTGACCGCCGTCCGAAAGCGCCCCGGGATGTACATCGGCTCGACCGACGTTCGCGGCCTTCACCAGCTCGTCGAGGAGGTCGTCGACAACTCCATCGACGAGGTCCTTGCCGGAAGCTGCACCGAGATTGTCGTGACCGTCCACACGGACGGTTCGTGCTCGGTCCGGGACAACGGCCGGGGAATCCCGGTCGAGGAGCACCCGAAGTACCATCGGCCCACCCTCGAGATCGTGATGACCGTGCTGCACGCCGGGTCGAAGTTCGACCGCAGCACGTACAAGGTCTCGGGCGGACTCCACGGGGTCGGGGTCCATGTCGTCAACGCGCTCTCGGAGTGGTTCGAGGTCCGGGTGCGACGCGACGGCCACGAGTACTTCCAGCGGTACGAGCGGGGCGCGCCGGTAGCACCGGTTAAAGTGGTCGGGGACGCCGACTCGACCGGGACGGAAGCACGGTTCAAGCCCGACGGGACGATCCTCGAGACCGTCGAGTTCGACTCGGAAACGATCCGGCGCCGGCTGAAGGAACTCTCTTTCCTGAACGCGGGAGTGAACATCCAGTTCCGCGACGAGCGCTCCGGCAAGGAGGAGTCGTTCCACCACGCCGGGGGGATCGCCGAGTTCGTGGAGGACCTGAACCATGCGTCGAACGCGCTGTTCCGGCCCCCGATCTTCCTTCACGCGAAAAGGGACTCGACCGACATCGAGCTCGCGCTGCAGTACACGGACGGGTACAACGAAACGACCCTTGCGTTCGTCAACAACATCCACACGATCGACGGCGGCACCCACGTGGTCGGCCTGCGCGCCGGGCTCACCCGGACGCTGAACGACTACGCCCGGAAACGAGGGTTCGTCAAGGGCGACAGCGAGGGACTCACCGGCGAGGACGTCCGCGAGGGGCTCACGTGCGTGCTCTCAGTGAAGGTCCTCGAGCCGCAGTTCGAAGGGCAGACCAAGGCGAAGCTCGGCAATTCCGAGGTCAAGGGCCAGGTCGAGAGCGCCGTGAACCAGAAGCTCGCGGAGTATCTCGAGGAGCATCCTCCCATCGGGCAGGTCCTGGTCGCGAAGGCGCTGCAGGCGTCGCTGGCCCGCGAGGCCGCGCGGAAGGCCCGTGAGCTGACCCGACGCAAGGGCCTTCTCGAGGGAGGCGGCCTCCCCGGAAAGCTCGCCGACTGCCACTCCCGGGACCCCGCGGAGTGCGAGCTGTTCCTGGTCGAGGGGGACAGCGCCGGGGGGACGGCGAAGCAGGGCCGCGACCGTGAGTTCCAGGCCATCCTGCCGCTCCGCGGCAAGATCCTGAACGTCGAGAAGGCTCGTCTCGATAAGATGCTCCAGAACGAGGAGATCCGGTCGCTGATCACGGCCATCGGCATCGGGATCGGGGACGAGCAGGACATCACGCGACTTCGCTACCACAAGGTCATCCTGATGACCGACGCCGACGTGGACGGCTCGCACATCCGGACCCTCCTGCTGACGCTGTTCTATCGCAAGATGCAGGTCCTGATCACGGAGGGCCGGGTCTACATCGCCCAGGCACCGCTCTACCGCATCCAGAAGGGTTCGCGGTCCGTGTACGCCTATACCGACGAGGAGCGCGACGTCTTCCTGAAGGAGCTCGGCGGGATGAAGGGGGTCACGGTCCAGCGGTACAAGGGACTCGGCGAGATGAACGCCGGCCAGCTGGCGGAGACCACGATGCACCCGGGGTTCCGCACCCTGCTGCGGGTCACGGTGGACGACGCGGTGCGTGCCAACGAGCTGTTCCAGATCCTGATGGGCGAAGAGGTCGAACCCCGCCGGCATTACATCGAGGAGCATGCCGTTGAGGTGACGAACCTCGACATCTAGGGCCCCCCGGGACGGGGTGCCGTCCGGACGCCCGAGCGTCCCGGCCGAACCCCTTATTCGCAAAGCCCGCTAGCCCGCGTCGTGACGGCGTCCGGGACGTCCGACCCCGTGGTCATCACGGACGCCCTGCTCGTCACGCAGGACGCGGGGCGGCGGGTCGTCCGGGGGGACCTGCGGATCGAGAACGGCCGGTTCGTACACATCGGGCCCGGGGCGTCGCGCGCGGGCGCGCAGATCGTGGACGGACGCGCCTTCGCGGCGGTGCCAGGGTTCATCAACGTACACACCCACATCGCGATGAGCCTGCTCCGCGGGATCGCGGACGACCGTGATCTGGGCGGCTTTCTCGAGATCCTGTTCCGCGTCGACGCCCTGCGGACGGAGGCGGACGTGGAGGCGGGCGCTCGCGTGGGCGTGGCCGAGCTGCTGCTCGGCGGCACGACCACGTTCCTCGACCTTTACTACTCCGAGGACGCGATCGCGCGGGCCGCCGAATCGCTCGGGATCCGCGCTTTCCTGGGGTGGGCCGTGGTCGACCCCGACAAGACCACCCAGACGGGCAAGCCCCTCGACAACGCGCGAGGGTTCCTCGACCGGTGGAAAGGCCACCCCACGGTCACGCCGCTCGTCGCGCCCCAGGGGGTCTACGTCTGCGACCGGGAGACGTGGCTCGGGGCGAAGGAGCTCGCCGAACGGTACGGGACGCTCTGCCACTTCCACCTCTCCGAGACGCGCCGCGAGGTGCACGAGCACGAGGCGAGGACCGGTCTACGGCCGGCGGTCTGGCTAGAGGAGATCGGATTCTTCGGCCCTCGTTCGGTAGCGGCCCACGCGGTGTGGCTCACGGGCCAGGAGATCGAGATCCTCGCTCGGCACCGGGTGGGGATCGCCCACTGTCCCAGTTCGAACCTCAAGCTGGCGTCGGGCGGCGTGGCTCCCGTGGTCGAGCTGCGCGCCGCGGGGGCGGTGGTCGGGCTGGGGACCGACTCCGTGGCGAGCAACAACTCCCTCTCGATGTTCCGCGAGATGCAGCTCGCCGGGCTGATCCAGAAGAACCAGCGCTGGGATGCCTCGGTGCTGCCCGCGCAGGAGCTTCTGGACATGGCGACCATCGACGGCGCGCGGATCCTCGGACGCGGCGCGGAGCTGGGGTCGCTCGAGGTCGGCAAGAGGGCCGACTTCTCGCTGGTTCGACTGGACCATCCGTCGCTCCTGCCGGCGCGTCCGGAGGCGATCGTCTCTCACCTCGCGTACTCGGCCTCAGACGAAGCGATCGATACCGTCTTCGTGGAAGGATCGGCCGTCGTGCGTGGGCGGACGCTTGTCCGAGGCGACTGGAACGCGCTGAGGACCAAGGCCGAGAACGCCGCCGAGGCCCTCTGGGCGGGACGCGGCAAGTAGGGCGTTCAGTCGGGGCCGATCTCGGTTCGGAGCGCTTCCAGGAGCCCCGCAGCCAGCACCTGCGGGTCCGTTCGAACCCCTAGCCCGCGGAGCGAATCCAGCTGTCCTGCCGGACCAGACGGGCGCAGGTCGAACAGCCGGTGGATCATCGGCCGGTCGAGGTCGGTCGAGATCGTTCCCTGGTGGAGCAGTGACGAACCCGTGAGGTGTTGCGCCGCACCGCCGACGATCCGGTCCCGCACGAAAAGGACCTCACCGCGCTCGCTGAGCGTGCAGTACTCGGCCGCCGAACCCGGTGCGGGCTTCCACGCGGCCGGCAGACCGCACCGGTCGAGAAAGCGGACGGCGCCGCGCCCGAGCCGCGAGTACGCCCGAAGGAAATCTCGCCCGACCCGGGGGTCGGCCCTCGGTAGGACGATCGACCAGACCAGGTCCCCCGGAAGGTGGAGGAGGCCGCTTCCGCCGGTCGAGCGGCGTATCGTCGGGATCGCGTCGGAGGCCGCCCGAGCCAGGAACGGAGCGGAGCGGGAGACCCCGACTCCGAAGGAGACCGCCCGGTCCAGGAGCACGCCCACTCGGACCGCCGACCGTTCCGACCGGAGCAATCGCTCGTCCGAGTCGAAATTCTCGGCGATGGAGATGGAGCGGAGCGGCCCGGAGGGTTCGGGGACGAATGCGGTCCGGGGTGCAGCGCCCGGCTCGACCCAATCGTCGGACACGCGTACCCCCTCCCTCCGTTCGGTCGAAACGATATGAGTCGGAGGGGGACTCCCCACCCGTGGCAGAGCTGAGCACCTATCGCCTCCATGCGGGTGACCCGGCGCCGAACTTCGAGCTGCCGGGCGTCGATGGAGCCACGCATCGGCTCGCCGAATGGTCCGGAAAGCCGTTGCTCCTCGTTACGTTCTGGTGCAACCACTGCCCCTACGTCCAGGCCTGGGAGTCCCGGATGATCGAGTTGAGCCGGAAGTACGGGCCGAAGGGTGTCCAGTTCGTGCTCATCAACTCGAACGATGCCCAGGCGTACCCCGAGGACCGGTTCGACTCGATGGAGCGCCGGGCCCAGGAGAAGGGGTACCCGTTCCCGTACCTTCACGACGAATCGCAGGAGGTCGCCCGCGCCTTTGGGGCGCTCGTCACGCCCCACCCGATGCTCTTCGACCGCGACCGCCGCCTCCTCTTTCAGGGGCGGATCGACGACGACCACCAGCACCCGGAGAAGGTGAAGCACCACTACCTCGAGCGGGCGATCGAGCAGGCACTCGCCGGCCAGCCTGTCGTCCCGGCCGAACTACCGGTCGCGGGCTGCTCCGTCAAGTGGCGGCCGTGAACGGCGGGACCGGCTCGGGTCCCGGTTCGCCGATCGGCGGGCTTTGAGGGCCGCCTTCCGTTTTTCGAACGCCTCGGCGAGGCTCGGGTCGAGCGCCGTCCCCGCGCGGTCGAGCCGTGCGGCGATGGAGACCTTCCCGGCCAAGGTTCGCGCGAGTCGACCCCGTTCGAGGCGGGACGCCGACTGGATCGCGGGGTGCAGGAAGAGCAGCCCGTGTCTCGGCGGGGGTGCCCGCCCGCGCAGGTGCTCGAAGAACGCACGCTCCGCGCCCAGCACCTGCACGGTGCTCGCAGGAAGGCGGGCGAGCCGGTCGAGACCCCGGGCCTGGGCCAGGAGCCGGGCAGTGAGGTCCGGTCCGAGGAGAGCGTTGAGGTTGGGGGTCCGCTCGGGAACCGTAGCCTCTACCGCCGCGTCCAACGCCTTTCGCGTCGATTGGATCTCTCGGTAAAGCCCCGCGAGTTTCCGACGCGCCTCGACCAGCGTCGGGTCCGCCGGTGCGAGTGGGCTCGCAGGTCCGCCGTCGAGGATCGTGCGCGCCGCGTGCACGGCATCGGTTGGGTCTACGTCCGGGGAATCCCGCGCCGCCCAGCTCGCCAGCCGCTCTCCCACTAGATTCGAGGCGCGGTCGAGATCGCGTGCCGCCCGCACCGCCTCCTCCACGTGGATCGAAGGGTCCCACGACTCGCGGAGCGCCCTTTCCGCGTCCAGAAGGATTGCGGACCGGTGCGCTGGGAGTTCCGGTTCGAGGCCGGGCGAGCCCCTCGCTCCGGCGTCGTACGTCACGCCGGGTCCGACCAGCCGACGATCGGCCGTCCGCCAGGTCTCGGTCCCGCGGTGCCCGAGGACCGTCTCCTCCTCGGGCGTCGTGCGGCCCTCGCGACGAAGGCGCGCGCGTTCGGAGAGGGTCTCCACGTCGAGGGGAGGCCGGGCGGAGTGCACGATGCGGTCGTCGTCGAGAAGGAAGGTCCCGTGCCACGTGGTGAGGATCGTTCGCATCGCCGGGGCCGTGCTAATCGGCTCGCAACCCTCCGTTCACGTGAATCGTGGCGCCGGTGAGGTAGGAGGCCCGCTTCGACACAAGGAAGCTGATTGCCTCCGCGACCTCCTCGGGGCGGCCGACGCGTCCGAGCGGAATACGGCTCCCGCGCAATCGGCGTTGTTCCGGGGTGTCTCCCCCAAGGATCGCGGTGTCGATGGCCCCTGGGGCCACGACGTTCACCAGGATCCCGGGCGCGAGTTCGCGCGCCAGGGACCGCGCGAGGCCCAGCAGCGCGGCCTTCGAGGCCGCATAGTGAGCACCGTGGCGAGAGCCGTCGAACGCGAGGATGCTGGAGAGGAACACTACTCGGCCCGGCGAGGCGGCCTCGAGCAACGGAAGGAGGCGGCGCGTCAGCTCCGCCGATCCGAAAACGTTCGTCCGAAAGCACTCTTCGAACCGTGCCGGGTCGAGGTCGCGGAACGCGGAGCGGGGGTACGTCCCCGCGTTCAGGACCAGCCCTTCCAACGAGTCCCCCCGGTCGGCGATCGCGTCCGCGAGCTTTGCGACGTCGGCCGGTCGCGAGAGGTCCGCCGATACCGGGAACGCCTCGCCTCCCATCGCGTGGATCTTCCGGACCAGCTCCTCGGCCGCTTCCCGGTGCGAGTGGTAGTGGGCGGCGACCTCGAAGCCGTCGCGCGCGAGGCGCAGCGCCGTCGCATAGCCGATGCCCTGAGACGCACCGGTAACGAGCGCTCGCACGAGCGGTCGAAGGCGCACACGAGATTAATAGCACGGCCCGGCTCCGCCGAGCCGATGCCCACCTCCGAGACCGGCCCGCTCGTCCGATACGAGCGTCGCGGCCGCACGTTGCTCCTCACGCTGGATCATCCTCCGGTCAACGTCCTCTCCCGGCCGGTCTTGGAGGCCCTCTCCGAACGCCTCGAACAGGCGGAGAACGACCCGGAAGTCCATGCTGTGGTTCTCGCGAGCGCCGCGGAGAAGGCGTTCGCCGCGGGGGCGGACATCCGCGAGATGGCGACCCTCGACCCCGCTGACGCCCGCGTGCACGGCGAGAGGGGGCAGGGAGTGACCCGGCACATCGAACGCCTCCCGCTGCCCGTGATCGCCGCGGTCCACGGGGTCTGCCTCGGGGGCGGGTGCGAGGTCGCTCTCGCGTGCGACCTGATCGTGGCCAGCGAGGATGCCCAGTTCGGTCAACCCGAGATCAACCTCGGGGTCATGCCCGGTTGGGGGGGGACACAGCGGTTGGCCCGCCGCATCGGTGCGGGCCGAGCCCGTCGCTGGATCTACACGGGGCGCTCGGTCTCTGCCCGCGACGCCGAGTCCCAGGGTCTGGTCGACCGGGTCGTCCCACGGAACGAGCTTCTTACGGCGGCGATCGCCCTTGCGGACGAGATCGGGACAAAACCGCCCGTCGCGGTGGCCGCCGCGAAGTATGCGATCGCCCACTCGGTCGATCCCGCCATCGACGACGGACTCGCCTACGAGCTCGACCTATGGTCCCGTCTTTTCGGCACCCAGGGCCAGAAGGAGGGGATGGCGGCGTTCCTGGCGAAGCGGCCGACACCCTCGGTAGGGCGCGAGGCGTGGGATTCCCAGTCGGCCGGCTTTCCTTGGAGTGACGGTCGGGGGGAGCCGTTGAGGAGAAAGCGGAATAAGGAGCCGACGACGGGCCCGGGATGAAGCGCCGCGGTGGCTCAGCTGGCAGAGCGGCTCCTTGGTAAGGAGCAGGTCGAGGGTTCAAATCCCTCCCGCGGCTGACTTTCCCTGATATCGGGCCGACGGTGGGGCCGTAACACAACGCGGCCCGCCGCCGATTCTCCCGTTCGGAGTGCTCCGCCGACTCGTCCATAGTGGGCCCTCACAACAACCCCTCTTCGCGATTCGTTCAAAGGGGCTGACTACACGTACGCGGCGCCTCCAGCAGGCCCGAATCCGGGTCGAGTCCTGGCGGCTAGTGCCGCGTCTAGTGGAGTAGTTCGAGGTCTCTGAACTCCAGCGCAAGTACTTTCCCGGGGGAGGAGATGACCCTCTCCCGATGTTGCGGGTCCACGGGCTCTCCGACGAGGAGGGGCAAGCTCTCAGCCGACTGGTG
>DATGZQ010000033.1:0-2767 GCA_035297125.1 Thermoplasmata archaeon | reverse complement strand
TCGGCCCGGTCGGTGCTCTATTGGCTCCGCAATACCCCCAACCTCGCCTTCCGACCCTTGCTCTGGCTGGTCGTCGAACCGGAAGGACTTTGGAGCGCGCCGACGGTGTATGAGGACCTGGAGCGAGCCGGGGCCCGACTCATCGTGGTCCCGGGGGAGTACGCCACGCCGCTCGGGACGACCGGCAAGGCCCGGGCACTTCAGTACGCGACGGAGGTGCGGACCCGATCCGGGCTGTCGAACCCGTCGGTGTGGGTGTACCACCAGGACGAAGAGACCTGTGTCGGTCAGGACACCCTGACCGGGATCTCCGACTTCATCCGCGAGGGACGAGCGCTGGTCGGCACGGGGATAATCCTCTACCCGCTGGATTGGATGGGAACGCCCAGCCACCTCCAGGAGCTCACCCGGTCCTTCGACGACCTTCGAGTGTTGGATTCGCTCACGTTGCCGGGGAACCCAACGGCCGGATTCCATGGTTCGCATTTCCTCGTACGGGCGGATGTCGAAGATGCCGTGGGGTGGGACTCCAACGGCTACGCGCCATCGGAGGACCTCATGTTCGAGATCCGCGTCCGAGCGCGATTTGGGTCGGTCTTCGGCGTCCTGAAAGGATTCGCGTACGAGAAGGGAGCGTTCTCCCTGAGGGACCAACTCCGGCAACGACGACGATGGATGCACGGCGTGATGCACGCCGTCGTTCACTGCCGGGAGCTCCCGATGCGTCGGCGTATCACCGTCGCCTATTGTGGGCTCTCCTGGGCCTCGGCGCTGCCGTCCGTAGCCATTCTCGTCGCGAGCCTGTTCCTGCGGTACGGGCCGCTCCTCGAGGTCACGAGCCTTTTCACCGGATTCGTATGGGTCTCGATGGTGCTGGCGTATCTGGAAGGGTATCGGCTGCATTCGAAGTACGTCGACCGCAGGCCTTCGATCCCTCGGTTCGTGGCGAACGGGCTCGTCGGAGCTTTCATCGATGTGCTGGCGCCGTGGTACGCCTTCGTCACACGACCGACGCTCAGCGACTTCATCCCCAAGGACCGACCGGTCGCCTCGGACTCGCCCGCGTTGGACCGATCCGGCGGCACCGCCCGAGCCTAATCCTGGACCAGGCCCGCCGGCTCGATGACCTCGGCGATGGCCGGTACGTCTCCCAGTCGCAGGACCTGTCCGGCTCGGATCACCCCGGTCGAGTTCCCGATGTCACAGCGGAGCCGAGCTTCCTTCCAGTCGAGGGGACCCCTCCCTTCGACGCCAATCACGAAATCGAACGCGCGGGCGCTCGCGGGAACGGCGTCCGCCCAGGTCAGCGCGATGGAGGCTCCGGACTCCATGAAGGCTCGCAACGTCGGTTGGATCGCGTCCGCGGGGAACGCCGCCGCCAGACGGTGGCAGTTGGACAGGCCCACGGGAGTAACCGTTCCCTCGCCGGTCACTCGTGAGAGAACCTCCTGGGTATGCCCGGGTAACCGCAGGAAGGCGTTCACCCGTCGCATCGAATCCGCCGGCTCGTCCGGATGGATCATCTCTGGCATTGTGCGCGACGGAGGATCGCTCAGATTGAGCTCCTCTGGAAGCACGATGCTCAGCTGGCTCTCGGGCACAAGCCGGCGTGCGAGCGGGTCCATCGGGTCGAGCACTTCTCCTCGGAGTCGGACATCGGTCCACTGGAAAACCCGGCCGGTGCGAACGAGCAGGGCGTACAACACCCAGTTGAGCAGAGGTCGGCTCGGGCCGTGCAGGAACACGGAAGTGGGTCCTTCCGAGAATTCGGGCAGGAAGCTTTCCTCGCTAGCGGTCCCCATACCCCCGTCTCTGCCGGCCACCGATTCCGCGGGTATATAGACGCAGTCACCGGCCACCCTTCGGTCGAGGGAGGGATTTGGAGAGCGAAGGAGCCGGGGGGGCTCCCCTTCCCGAGGGTCCCCAGATTGAAGTAGGCGGCCCCGGAATAGAATCTCGGGCCGTGGCGTCCGACCCCCGGGCTCCCGCCCCGCCCGGAACGGACCCAGCCGCGCCACCCTCTCCCGCGCTCGGACGACGCGCTCTCGACTTTCTTCGGGCGCATCCGATCATCTGCCTCGCGATCCTCACGCCCGGAATCCCGGAGTACCTCTCGACGTCCAGCCCGGTCCTCAATCTAGCCGTCAATCCGTTCTGGTTCTTCCTGGGGCTCGCGATCAACATTGGGCAGTACACCGCGGGCGCTCTCGTGATCCGGGAAGCGGTGCTTCGGTGGCACAAGGGCTGGGCCACGGTCGTCTTCCTCGGACTCGCGTATGGCATCATGGAAGAGGGCCTCGGCGACAATACGCTCTTCAATTCGAACCACGGTAACGATGGGTTCCTGGGGTCGTTCGGGCGGTTCGATGGGGTCAACTGGGTCTGGTCGACCGGAGTGCTCTCCTTCCACGTGATCTACTCGATCGGGCTCCCCATCCTGCTGCTCGGCCTCGCCCTCCCGCAGACTCGAGGGCGCTCTCTGGTCGGCCGAAGAGGGATCATCGTGGCGCTCTGCTCGCTCGCCGCGACCACCTCCTTCGAGACCGTGCTCGTCTACGGTTCCTTCCACTTCTGGATGGGTCTCCCGCTCCTCGGAGCGAGCTTGGTGGCGATCGCCGTTCTGGTCGCCGTCGCCTACCGAGTCCCGACGGAACTCCTGCGTCCTCTCCGGCCATTGCCGAGTCTTTCCGCATTTTCCGTGGGCGCGATCGGATTCGCCGTATTTCCGGTCCTCTTCCTCCTGGAGTATTCCGTGCCGTTCTTCGGA
>DATGZQ010000032.1:0-20961 GCA_035297125.1 Thermoplasmata archaeon | reverse complement strand
GCGCAAACACCGAACGACGCAACGGTCGTCGCGATCGAGAGAGCCGCCGATCACCGGGGTGTCAGGTCGGCGAAAACGAACCCGTCCCGCTCGACCACCTCGCCGAGTTCGACGTTCACAGGTTCTCGGAACTCCCGGCAGTGGGTCACGAACGTGTGGAATTCCCCACGCTCTCCGCACGGGTCCACCCCCGGGGGCAGTGCGCGGAGGAACGCAGCGTCAAGCTCCCTACCCGCGAACGCACGGGGCAGCTTCTTCGGGTCGAGGCTCGAGACTCGGGCGCGCAGTCCGGTGGCGATCATCTCCGCCGCTAGCGCCCCGGTCTCCCGCCCCCAGAGCGGGAAAACGCCCGTCATCCCGATCGATTCGAGACGGGTCTCGCGATAGTGGCGAACGTCCTCGAGGAACAGGTCGCCGAAGATCACGTGACGAACGCCGGTTCCCTTGGCGCGTTCGAGAGCGCGGGACATCTCCTGCTCGTAGACCTCGTTGGGGCAGGGGATGGGGATCCGGATCTTGACCAGCGGAAGCCCGAGCGCCCGGGCCTGACGGTCCAGGAGTTCTTCCCGGACACCGTGCATCGAGACACGTCGGAAATCGGCGGTGAGGGTGGTCAGCAAACCGACCACGTCGTACGCCCGGGAGCGTCGGACCTCCTGCAGCGCGAACGCGGCATCCTTCCCGCTGCTCCAGGATACGAGCGCCGAGGGCGCGGCCTTCGCATTCGTCGGCACGGGCGTCCGCCGCCGGCGCGATGTGGGAATGCCTCTTCAGCTCAGCGTCTCGGTCGAGGGCGGGCCCATGGCGAGAGGGGCCGGCCGGCACCCGCGGCGACCCGCGGCGCGCTCGACCGCGCAACGGTCATGTTCCGTCACGCTTCGCCCGGCCGTGGGGCGGAACGACTGCTCGAAAGCCGACCTGCCTCGGCTCGTCCTGTTCGATATGGACGACACGATCTTCGACCATACGAAGACCTGCCGCGCCGCGATCACCCGGGTTCGGAGGGAGCGACGATTCCTTCGACACCGCAGCGTGAGCCAGCTCTCGGATGAGTATCAGCGGTTGCTCGCGGCGACTCACCCCGAGGTCGCCGTCGGCCGCAGAGCCGCGGGCGACGCCAGGGCCGAGCGTTGGAGGGAGATCGCTTCCTTCTGCGGTACCGCGCTCGACCCCCGGGCCGCGACCGAGCTCTCCGACGAGTACCGCGCCATCTACCAGTCCCTTCGGCGACCGATCGACGGCGCCCCGGAGTTCCTCCGTCGGCTGCACGGCCGAACTCTGATCGGGATCGTCACCAACAACGAGGTGGCCGAACAGGAGGAGAAGATCCGGTATCTGGGCATCGAGCGCTCCGTCGACCTTCTCGTCGTCTCCGGGGAGGTGGGGGTCACGAAACCCGACCCCATGATCTTCCGGACAGCGCTCAAACGGGCGTCCGTCGAGCCCGGGCAGGCGGTGATGATCGGCGATTCGTGGGAGAACGATGTCCGCGGATCGCTCGGCGCGGGGATCCGTCCGGTGTGGTTCAATCGGTTCCGCCTACCACGGCCGGAGCCGGTCCCCGTCGTGGAGATCGCTTCGTTCCGCCCTCTCCGGGCCGTCGAACAGGCCGTCCTCGGCGCCGGCACGCCGGCCGACGACGGGTCGGCCGCGGCGGCGGCGCGCGCATTATAACGAACCGGCCGATGGTTCGGCGTGGCGACGGCACCGGCGGCATGGAGCCCGGCCGCCCGACGGGCCTTGCCTGCGATGCGGGCGTGGCGTGCGGCCTTCCACCAGGAGCCGGAGCTCTCGCTCGACGAGCGGCGAACGAAGGACCGGATCGTGCACGCGCTGGACGAGCTCGGGATCCCGCATCGGACCTTCGGAGAATTCCCGGCTGTGGTCGGCCTCATCGGCGAAGGGCGACCCGGACCGGTCGTCGCGCTTCGGGCCGACATGGACGGCCTCCCGATCACCGAGGCGACCGGCCTCCCGTTCTCCTCCCGATTTCCGGGAAAGATGCATGCTTGCGGACACGACGTGCACATGGCGTGCCTCCTCGGCGCCGCGACCATCCTTTCGCGCGCACCGCGTTCGCTGGGGGGGCCGGTGAAGCTTCTTTTCCAGCCGGCCGAGGAGGAAGGGCACGAGGGGGGAGCTCTCGAGATGATCGAGCAGGGGTGTCTCGACCGCCCCAAGGTCGACTTCGTCGCGGGTCAGCATGTCGACCCCAGCCTCCCGCTCGGCCAGATCGGATGGCGGATCGGTCCGATGATGGCGGCGGCGGACTCCTTCCGCATCACGGTTCGCGGCCGCGGAGGACACGCGTCCACCCCGCAGCAGGGGCCGGACGCGGTCCTAGTGGCGAGCGAGATCGTCACAGGAATGCAGGCGCTGGTGAGCCGGGTGCGGGACCCGTGCGATCCGGTGGTCGTGAGCGTCGGGTCGATCCACGGAGGGACCCGACACAACATCCTGCCGGACGAGGTGACGCTCGAAGGCACCGTCCGGACGCTCGAACCCGCCACCCGCGACCTGATCGAACGGTCGCTCCGCCGACGGGTCCGCGCGATCGCCTCGAGCCTGGGCGCGCGGGTCTCGATCGCGTACCGCCGGGGTTACCCTTCGCTCATCAATCCCGCGGGCGCGACGAGCACGGTCGCCCGGGCCCTGGAGGTCGAATTCGGTCGGGACCACATCGTCGAAGTCGGCCGGCCCCTCATGGGTGCGGAGGATTTCTCGCGATTCCTCGAGCGGGTGCCGGGAACGTTCCTCCGGCTCGGCGTGGGCGCGGAGGGACGGGCGGCCAGCCTTCACAGCGCGGCCTTCGCTCCGGATGAGAGGGCCTTGGTCATCGGCGCCGCGACGCTGGCGGCTGCTGCCGTGGGGCTGCAACAAGGCGGCCGATGAACGGGCGAAAGGTGCGCGCGGACTTTCCTGCGCTCGCCGCCACGCGACAGCGACCGGCCCCGATCTACCTCGATTCGGCGTGCATGTCGCTCGTCCCGCGGTCCGTTCTCCGTGCGATGGAGGAGTACTACACGGAGTACCCCGGGTGTGCCGGGCGGAGCCTCCATCGGTTCGCCGAACAGGTTGGCCAGCGGTACGAGGGGGCGCGGGAACGGTTCGCGAAGTTCCTCGGCCGGGCGGACCCTCGCGGCACCGTCTTTCTGCGCAACGCGACCGAGGCGATCAATCTGGTCGGGCAGGGCCTGCCGTGGAAGAAGGGGGACCGGGTGGTCGTCTCGGACCGCGAGCACAACTCGAACCTCGTCGTGTGGCAGCGGCTCGCCGAAGAGAGGGGGATACGGATCGAGGTTCTACCCCTCCCGGACACAGCGGCGTTCGACGCCGAGACGTTGGAGCCTCATCTGGGGCCGGACGTGCGCCTCGTCAGCCTGTTCCACACGTCCAACCTAGACGGCCGGACGCTTCCGGTCCAGGAGATCACCGAACGGGCGCACGACCGGGGGGCGCTCGTACTGTTCGACGGTTGCCAGGCCGCGCCGCACCGAAAGGTCGACCTCGACCGCATGGGCGTCGACTTCTACGCGGTCTCCGCCCACAAGATGTTGGGGCCGACCGGCGTCGGGGTCCTCTCTTCAAGCCTCGAGGCCCTCGCACCCCTCCGCCCGCTCCTCCTGGGAGGGGAGACGGTTGAGCGGACGACGCTCGAGGCCCACGTGCTGAGACCGCCACCCTACCGGTTCGAGGCGGGTCTGCAGAACTACGCGGGCGTGATCGGGGCTCACGCCGCGATGGATTACCTCACGCAGGTCGGGTTGGACGCCGTCGAGACCCAGCAGCGGACCGTGAACTCGATCGTGAGCCGGGCGCTGGAGGGTGAGCCCCGCCTACATTTGCTCGGACCCCGAGAGCCTGTCGACCGGCCGAGCATCTTCGCGTTCACGCTCGACGGGATCGACCCGCACGACGCGGCACTCTTCCTGGACGAGGGGCACGGGGTCATGGTGCGCTCCGGACTCCACTGCGTGCACTCGTACTACGCGGCGCGCGGGCTCGACGGCAACGTGCGAGCGTCGTTCTACCTCTACAACGACCGAGCGGACGCAGAAGCGCTGGTCGCAGGCATCCGGGAGCTCCTGGAGCGGGTCCCGGCCGGTCCGACTAACGGTACATCGGCGGGGACGGCTGGGTCGTCGACTCGGCCCGCCCGCGCTCGGCGGCCCGGCGCTGGATCGAAAGCAGCTGCTTCTCGATCCGCTCCGCCTCGGCGTAGAGCGGGACGGGGTCGAGCGGCGTCCGCAAAAGGATCCGGTTGATCGTCTCGATCACCTTCGCCGCGGCGCGGGCATCGGGGTAGTCGGACTGGGCTTCGGCGAGGAACGTCAGCACGTCGAACCCACGGCGCCGACCCTCGTTCAGGAGCACTCCGGCGATCCCGGTGATGACCCCCTCCGAGAACGGGAGCACGTTGGGCTCGATGTAGAGCTCGCGGGCCTTCTTCGTGCTCGCGACGCCGTAGACCTTCATGTCGCCGAGGCGCGGGGGCCGCGACGATCTCGGGTTCGTAGGTCCTGCCTCGACTACCAGCCCCTCCGGGGAGACCAGGAGGGAGCACCGTTGCTCGATCACCCAGTCGAGGATCGTAGTGGCCAGAGGGTGGATGATCGCGGGGGCCGGATGGAATTCCGAGACGAACGCGACGAGCTTGTCTGCCCCTCGCCCCGCCCGGTCGGCCGGAGGCCGGCCCGCGTAGATCCGCACCGGATGCTGGGGTACTCCGTTCCGGACGAGCGACACCGTGGGGAACGCGGGAGACTCCACGATCCCGATCTGCTCCATCTCGAGCGTGTCGATGAGGTAGTTCGCGACGATCGAGCTCACCAGCCCGACCGAAGGGAAGCCGTCGATGACGATGGCTCCCTCGACGTCCACCCGCTTGATCTCGTAGATCTTGACCTGGTCTGCGGCGAGAGGCATCGGTTACAGGGACCTCTCCACGATCTGGCCGAGCTCCTTGGACAGCAGCTCCACGAGGTCCTTCGTCAGCGCGCGCCGCACGTCGGCCGGAAGCGCCGCGAGACCCAGACGCGCGGTGGCCGTCCCCACACGGACGAGGGCGGCATACTCCATCGCGCGAGCGGTGAGAAGGTCGTGCACGGCGTCGCGAAGCGCCTGGTCAAGCTTGGGCTCCTCGCGCAGGGTCTTCTCGAGGTGCCTTCGGATCTCGTCCTTGACGATGTCGCGGGTCGCCTCCCGGACGAGCTCCTCGGGACGCAGAAGGTCCCGCGTGCTCTTCACGAGCATGTCGATCGGCTCGCCGGAGGAGGCGCCTTCCGCCATCGGCGGCCCGAGCCGGGCCCGGAGCATAAGGGTTTGCGCCTCGAGGCAACGCTGGGGAGGAACGCCCCCTTCCGAGGCGATGCCGCCGGCGCTCCTTGCCGCCCCGCACGGAGCCCAGGCACCCCGGAGCCGCAGAGGGCGGGCGATGGCTTCGGCCCGGTCGAGCGCGGACGGCCCGCGTGCCCGCGAAGAAGTTATGGCGCGCCCTGCCTCGGCGACGCTGGTGGGCCGGTAGATCAGCGGAAGATCGCTACCTTGGCAAGGTAGAGGTCGCGAGTTCAAACGGGGCCGGGGCCTTCCCTGACGCCGGAAACTCTCGCCCGGTCCACTCGTCCGTTCGGGTGTCCCAATCGGCAGATGTCGATGGGGTTGCACGACAGGAACCCTAGAGATTTATAGCGGGCTCGCGTCGCAGGAGAGCGTGGAGGCGGAGATCCGCGAGAAGATCGCGGGCGAGGTCGTCCTATCGCCTCATCCGGGGCGGACCTTACGGAAGTGGCGGGAGGATTTTCGCATCTCCCAGCACGATCTCGCAAAGCAGCTCGAGACCGTCCCGTCCGTCATCAGCGATTACGAGTCCGAGCGCCGGGCGAGCCCAGGAGCCGGGTTCATCCGCCGATACGTCGACGGCCTGGTCGCCCTCGACACGCAACACGGCGGGAGGATCGGCCTGCGGTCGGGGACCCCCGCCCATTCCGACGGGATCCTGGGGATGCGCGAGTTCGCGGTCGCCATGCCGTTGAAGACGGTCGCCGACCGCCTGGACGCGCGGCCGGTGAGCCGCGTCGACCTCCACCGGGACATCCACGGCTTCACCGTTCTCGACGCACCGCGCGCGATCCTGTCGATCGACGCGAGCCGGTTCGCGGAGGTCTACGGCTGGACCACGCAACGCGCCCTCATCTTCTCGAACGTGCGGTACGGGCGATCTCCCATGGTCGCGATCCGGGCCCATCCGCTCAAGCCCGCGGCGGTCTTTTTCGCCAGCCCCGGCCGGGTCGATTCGCTGGCGATCCGCCTCTCCGAGGTGGAGAACATCCCACTCCTGACGACAGCGCTCCACGCGCCCGCCGTCCTTGAACGGCTCGAGGAGCTCTGAACCGAAGGAGGAACCATGCAGGCAGGAATCGTGAGCTACGGGGTGTACGTCCCGAGGTATCGGATCACGCCGGCCGAGATCGGGCGGGTGTGGGGCACGGACGGGGAGAGCATGGGCGAGGGGCTCAACGTCCGACGCAAGAGCGTCCCCGCCCCCGACGAGGACACGATCACCATCTCCACCGAGGCGCTGCGCACGGCGTTGCTCCGCGGCGCGATCGACCCGCAACAGATCGGAGCTCTCTACGTGGGCTCGGAGTCTCACCCGTACGCCGTCAAGCCTACCGCGACGGTCGTCGCCCAGGCGGTCGGTGCGACGCCGTATCTCACGGCGGCCGACTTCGAGTTCGCCTGCAAGGCGGGCACCGCCGCCATCCAGACCTGCCTCGGCATGGTCGGCTCCGACATGATACGCTACGGCGTCGCGATCGGCACGGACACCTCCCAGGGGGCGCCTGGCGACGCGCTCGAGTACTCGGCGAGCGCCGGGGGGGCCGCATTCGTCCTGGGCCGAGAACGGGTGATCTGTCGCGTCGCTCGCACCCTCTCGTACACCACCGACACGCCGGACTTCTGGCGGCGCGAGGGTCAGAAGTATCCGAGCCACAGTGGCCGGTTCACGGGGGAACCCGCCTACTTCCGGCACGTCACCGAATGCGCCCGCAAGATGATGGAGGTACAGGGCTCGACCCCGAAGGACTATGCTCACGTCGTGTTCCACCAACCGAACGGCAAGTTCCCCCAGCGCGTGGGAAAGCAGCTCGGGTTCACCGAGGCGCAGATGCGCTACGGACTGGTCACCCCCGACATCGGGAATACCTACTCCGCGGCCGCCCTCATCGGACTCGCGAACGTCCTCGACCGGGCCGCTCCGAAGGAACGGATCCTGATGGTCGGCTACGGCTCGGGCGCCGGCTCGGACGCGTTCGACCTCGAGACGACGGACGAGATCGCGACGTTCGACCGGTCGTTCGGAAGGCCGGTCCAGTGGTACCTCGATAACGGGACCGAGATCCCCTACGCCGTCTACGCGAAGTTCCGCGGGAAGCTCCACATGGGAGGGAGCTAGGCCATGAGGGAGGTCGCCGTCCTGGGTATCGGCCAGACGAAGTTCGGCGAGCTCTGGGACCGCTCGTTCCGCGAGATCGGCATCGAGGCGGGGCTCCAGGCCCTGGTCGACGCGAAGCTCTCGTCCGCGGACCTGGACGGCCTGTTCCTCGGGAACATGGCGTCGGGCTCCCTGCTTTCTCAGGAGCACATCGCCCCGCTGATCCTAGACTACGCGGGGCTCGCCGGGCGCCACCTCCCTGCGGTCCGTGTGGAAGGCGGAGGCGCATCGGGCGCCCTCGCCCTCCACCAGGGATACCTCGCGGTGGCGAGCGGCCTCTACGACTACGTCGTCGTAGGGGGGGCGGAGAAGCTCACTGACGTGTCCGACACCACCGGCTTCGAGATCGCGAACGCGACGGCCGACCACGAGTGGGAGGTCGTCTTCGGAGCCACGCTCCCGTCCCTCTGGGCGCTGGTCGCTCGGCGCCACATGCATCTCTACGGAACGACCCGGGAGGACCTCGCCCGGGTCGCCGTCCACGCCCACGAGATGGGCTCGAAGAACCCGAACGCCCACTACCGCAACAAGCTCTCGCTCGCCCAGGTCGTGGGCGCCGGCCCGGTGGCCGAGCCGCTCGGGGTCTTCGACTGCGCTCCTCTTTCCGACGGCGCCGCCGCGGTCGTGCTGGGGCCGCTCGAGACGGCCCGCAAGCACACCGACACGCCGATCCGGATCGCCGCGAGCCAGGTCGCCACGGATACGATGGCGCTCCAACACCGCAAGGACCTGACGACGATCGGCTCGACCGTGACCGCGGCGCGGAATGCCTTCCGCCTGGCCCGCCGGGCTCCGGCCGACGTCGGGATCGCCGAGGTCCACGACGCCTACACGATCGCCGCCCTCGTCAGCCTCGAGGACCTCGGGTTCATCGAGAAGGGCAAGTCCGGCGCCGAGTTCGCGAGCGGCCGGTTCAACGCCGGCGGCCGAATGGCGCTCAACACGTCGGGCGGGCTCAAGGCGCAGGGACGACCGTTCGGGGCGGTCGGCGTCGCTCAGGTGGTGGAGGTCGTACGGCAGCTCCGCGGCGAGGCAGGGGCACGGCAGGCCTCCGGCGCGACGCTGGGCCTCACGCACGACCTCGGAGGAACGGGTGCGACCGCAGTGGTCCACCTGCTCGAGAGGGGGAACTAGGAGGGAAACCATGTCGATAGCACGATTCTGGCGCGAAACGCCGCGACGCTACAACCTCGGCGGGTCGAAGTGCACCAACTGCGGGACGACCTACTTCCCGCCGCGCTCCGTATGTCCCGAGTGTACGCGACACCGCCAGTCGATCGAGAAGATGATCCCGTTCCAACTCTCGGGCGAGGGCGAGGTCATCTCCTACACGATCGTCCACGATCCGGCCGAAGGGTTCGAGCTACAGGTGCCGTACGTTCTCGCGCTCGTGAAGACCGTGGAGGGCCCGGTCCTCACCGGCCAGGTCGTCGATACGGCGCCGGAGGCCGTGGCGATCGGACTGAAGGTTCGCGCCACGTTCCGAAAGCTGAGGGAGGAAGGGAAGGCGGGCGTCATCCACTACGGGTACAAGTTCGCGCCCGTCGAGGACTCCAGCTTCGCCGGGGGGCCTCGGGGACCGACCCCGCCGGTCCCCTCGGGGCTCCCTTCCCGGGACCGGGCGTCGGCGTGACGGACCCGGAAACCCCGGGAGCCGCATCGCCTCCCGGCGAGGAACCCCCCGCGGATGAGGAGTACGCCCGCGCCTACGCGGCGGGCTTCGAGGAGGGGATCCGCAGCGCCCTGCGCGAGATCCTCCTGCACTCCTCGCGCGGTCACACGGCCCAGGAGCTGCGAATGCTCGCGGAGAGCCGGCTCGCCCGGCTCTCCGAAGAGGTCGACCTCAAGCGAAAGAGCCTCCTCGCCCCGCCACGGCGCCCGGCCTGGGGCGCGCTGCTGCGGCCCCCGCCCCACACGACGACCCGGGCCTGGGTCGCTCCGGTGGGGGGAACCCTGCCGCCCGTCCGGGTCGCGGCGGGGGTGAGCGTTCTCGTTCGCGAGGAGAGGCCCGCAAAGGCCCTGGAGCTGCTCCGAGGGAACGCAGGGTTGTTCCCGCGGGTCGTGGTCGTGTCGCTGCACCCGCCCGAACTTCCTGGAGTGCCCGCGAACCGCAGGATCGATATCGCTCCGCGGCAGGAAGGGCCCGCCGAGGGAGGGCCTTCGCGCCTCCGGCTCTCGGAGCTGGGCGGCCGGCTCCGGGAACCGACCGAGGCGGCGGGCGGGGCCCTCGTCTACGTCGACAGCCTCGAATACTTCGTCAGTGAGGAAGGCGCGGAGACCACGGTCCGGTTCGCGCACTGGCTGGTCGGTCAGGTGCAGACGACGCACTCCTCCCTCCTCGTGTCGCTCGACACCCGCGCGCTGGACACCAAGGACGCGAGCCGCCTCGAGCGGGCGTTCCCCCAGGTCGTCTGAAGGTAGGGCCCGGTCCACCGCCAAGCATACCAACCCGTTGGGCCAAGCACCGAGGGGGCGACCGGGGATGGAGATCGCGTTCTTCACCGATTCGTACGAGCCGATGCGGGACGGGGTTTCCTCCGTTGCCGCCGGGCTAGCGCGCACGCTGGTCCGCCTCGGCCATTCCGTCCGGGTCTGCGCACCGGACATCCGCGTGGGGGTCGCGTCCCGCGAGACCGTCGAGGACGGGGTGCGCGTCCGCCGGGTCCGGTCGATCCCCGTGCCGCTGTACTCCCAGTATCGGTGGCCGGTGTTCCCGTTCGGCCTGTTCGGCGGCGTGCATCGTGCGGACGACGTGGACGTGATCCACCTGCATTCGCCGGGCCCGATCGGGAGCATGGGGTTCCTGACCGCTCGCCGGCTCCGACGTCCCCTCGTCGGGACGTTCCACACCAACATCCGAGAGATGCGCTCGAGCGTGCCCCAGAAGTTCCTCGTCCCACTGTTCTTCCGTATCGCCTGGTGGTACAACCTCGGGACGTACTGGAGATGCGATGTCGCGACCGCCCCGTCCGAGGCGGCCCGCGACGCGCTCGTGCAGTTCGCCCGAAAACCGTTCCGCCGGCCCGTCGAGGTCGTCAGGAACGGCGTGGACATCCACCGGTTCCGACCGGGCGTGGTCGTCCCGGATTGGCGGGCCCGGTGCGGCCTCCCCAGCGTTCCGCTCGTGACATACCTCGGCCGGCTCACCGTCGACAAGGGAGTCCACCGGTTCCTGGACGCCATCGCCCTCGCCGCGCGCACGACCGACGTCGCGGGGATCGTCGGAGGGACGGGGCCCGAGGAGGCGGCCGTGCGGGCGCGAATCGCGGCCGACCCGGCCCTCTCCGGGCGCGTGCGGTACGTCGGCCCGGTCGTGGAGTCCGAGAAGGCGGCGTTGCTCGGGCAGACCGACGTCTTCGTCCTCCCGTCCACGAGCGACACGTCGAGCATCGCCCTGCTCGAGGCGATGGCGTGCGGGACGGCGGTCGTCGCACCGGCGACCGGAGGGGCGTCCGAGGTCGTGAACGACACCGTGACGGGCGTGCGCGCGGACGTGCTCTCGTCGCCCGCGCTCGCCGGCGCGCTCGTCCGACTCCTCGATCGCAGTTCGGAACGACAGCAGGTTGCGCGGCAGGCGGAGGCGTGGGTCCGCGACAACGCCTCGCTCGAGTCCGTGGCCCAGCGCTTTATCTCCCTTTACCGGATGCTCGCCGAGGAGAGGGTTGACCGTGGCAACCGTATCGCTTCCTGAGCTCGAGACCATCGCCGCCGGCCTCGCCAAGGACCGGTTCGATGAAGGGTCGGCCCGGTCGCTCGGCCGCGCGTACGAGGAGTTCGCCTCCCGCCGGCGAAGGCCGGTGGGGGGATTCACGATCGTCGCGGACGCGAAGGAGTTCCCGACGTTCTACGCCGCACTGGCCGATCCCGGCGCGCGCTTCGACGACATGGAGATCCGGCTCGAGGAACCTGCGCCGCCGGGTCCGGGCTGGGACTACCTCGTGCCGTTCGAACGGATAGTGTTCCGGGCGGACGGCTCGGCCGACCTCCATCCGCCCAACGGGGGCGCTCCCCGGCGCGCGATCGCCCGAGTGCTCCTTCGGGAGCACTTCCTCCCCCGCAGCCGTGCAGAGGAGGACCGCTCCGCCACGGAGGGAGAGGTATCGCCGCTCCCGCGGCTGATCGGGACGCTGCAGCAGGGGGTCGCCATCTGCCGAGCGGTCCCGGCCCTCCCCCTCGAGGTAGCCATCCTCCTCTACTTCGCGGAGGAACGTGCACGGTTCGAGCTCGACCTGATCCACACGACGCTGGTCGGTGACCCCCGCGGGGGGCGTCTGTCGGCGTCCCGGCGGGTCGTTCGAACCTCGCGGATGTCCTGGGGGCTCGACCACGCGCTCGGCCGAGGGCACGTCTCCCTCCTAGCGACCCGCTGCCTCGAGGTGCTCGTCGAGTCGAACGGTCTCTCGAGCGTCGAGCTGGCCCATGTGTTCGGCGGCGTCCGCGAGCTCGCCGACTCCGCGGTCCAGGGCCTGGTCCAGCAGCGGCTTGCGACGTTCGACCGCCGGACCGGCGTCTACCGGGCTCGCCTCGAGGCGTTCCTGCCGGCCGAAGCGTCGACGGTCGAGGAGGAGTCGCCCCCGGGGACGACGGACCCGGCCCTCCACATGAGCGTCAAGGAGCTGATCGATGCGGCCGACGCGCGGGCCTCCTGCCCCCTCTGCGGCAAGCCAATCGCGCCGGGCCCGAGCTCCATCCTCTGCGCGGAATGCGCGGCGAAGGTCGGACTGGCCTGACCCGGGAGGCGGGCCTGTCGGGACTTTCCGCCCCGGGGCGGCCCCCGTGGCCTTTGAACCCGAGTATGCTGGCTTAGAAGGCCAGTACTTTGTCCAAGCTAAGCTACAGGCCCGGCGACCGGACGTAGGCGTCGCCCCTTAAGGGTTCGGTTCGGCGGGTTCCCGGGAGTCCCGGCCGCCGACGCCACGAGATGGGCGACCCGCAGCGGCTCGGGCCAGAACCCGACCACGCTCGTCCGTCGGACGAGCCACACCGCGTCCGCGGCCGTGCAGCCGGAAGCGGTGGCCCAGATCGGCGCCCCACCGGTCGGCACGCGGAACAGGCGGTGGCGGCGGAGAAGCGCGAGGCGGGCGGCGGCGGTCCGGGGAAACCACCGTCCGAGCGCGCTCCGGATGCGCGAGAAATCCGGTCGGCGACGGGTGACCGCCACGACGGGCAGTGAGGTCGCCCGATGGATCGCGTCGAGGTCGAGGACATTGAACCCGCCGACCACCGCACCGTCGAGGAGGATCGCGCGAACCCCCTCGGGCGGGGTGACGGCGCGGAACAGCGCGATGATCCTCGCGGTCCCGTCCCGGCCGTCGACCCGTACGCGCGAGAGCGCGGCGGCCTCGACATGGTCGGGGGAGGACAGGACCACGGCGGCGATCGGGGCGTAGCGGTCCCCTCGCTCGAACGCGCCGTCGTCGATGCCGACGACCCGAGGATGCGCCTTCCCCAGCGCCCGCCGCAACGCTATGACCTTGCGGGCGGTCGTGGGTCGCCGATGAGCCCGCCGACCGTTCGGATGGTGTGCCCCCGGTGCGGTCAGCCGCTGGCCGCCGTCCTCGCCCCGGCTCCCCCTACGCAGTGGTTTCCCTGTCCGCATTGTGGCACGCCGGTCCCTATCGTCGTCCCCCGGGACCCCCCTCCGCTCTACTCGTGGGAAGTCCTCCCGGGACTTTATCCCAACCTTCCCTCCCCGAGGCGCTCGCGGCGGAGCGTGCGGCCGATCGTCGCGATCGCGCTCGCGCTCGTGGCGGTCGTGTCGGCCGGGCTGATCGGGGCGCTCGCGAACTACGGGGTCGAGGCGACCGCCCCGTTCCACTATTCGATCACCGGCGACGTCTACCTGCCGTCGGGTGCGGCCGCCACCGGGGCGCACGTGGTCCTGACGACGGACGGAGGCGCGCTGGAGAACTACAATGTGACGCCCAACGGCACGTTCTACTTTGAGGACGTGCCGAGCGGTGGAACGTCCCTCAACGTGACCCTCCTGGGCTACGCACCGATCACGGTCGATACGTTCGCCTCGCCCGTGTACAACGCGGGAACGACCGGTCTCGGGATCGGGCTCGCCGTGGGGAACGCGTCGAACGGGACGACGGTGATCCTCTCCCCGTTCCCCGACCTCGAGAGCTTCGTCTCCACGATCGGAGCGGAGGCGGTCCTTCTCGGGCTGGTGGCGGTGGTCGCGGGCGCGATCGCGGCCCTGACGTATCGGCGGGATAGGTTCCCCCTCGGGGTCGTGGCCGGCGGTTCGGGGGTCGCCGTGCCGGCGACCCTGTACCTCCTCGGGCTGTCCAGCGTGTTCCCGACGGTCGCGATCGCGGCCGGCGTCGCCGGAAGCCTGGGAGCGTTCGCGATGGCACTGAACGCGATCCAACTGGCCCGGTCGGGGGCCCCAGTCCGTTCCGGCTAGGTTCGGGTTCGGGGCCTCGACGAGGCGAAGGTCGCGTCGTCCGGGAGGGGCTGGCGACTGCGGAAACCTCCCTCCAGCGTGTGGAAGAAGGAGACCTCCGGTTCTCCCCGGCGCCAGCAGAGCAGGACGAGCTGGTCCTCCCGCAGAGCGTAGAAGTCGACCAGGCCGGTCTCCAGGTCCTTGACCTCGATACCCTCCGACTGGAGCGCGGAGACGGCCTCTTCTAGCCGGTGGGAGAGGTTCCGCCATTCCGCCTCGAGCCGGGTCTTGAGATCGCGGTCCGGGCTGTCCGTCGCGTCGACGTCGCGCCCCCAGAACTGAGCCAGGCGGCGCAGCTCGGCGTGAACCTCTCCGAGGCGGACGGCCCACGTCTTCAGCTGGGGCAGGAGCTCGCCGAGGCCCTCGATCCGTGCGTTCGCTTCTTCGACCGTCCAGATTCGAGGGGGCGACGGCTTCGTGGCGTCGGGGGAACGAATGCCGCGGCTCATCTACCCTCGACCGTGACCTAGTCCGGCCGCCTATATACGCCCTCGATGGGAGCGAGGTAACCGAACCCGCAGCCTACGGGCGACCTCGGGCGCGTGCCCCGGCGCGGTGCGCCAACGATTAAGCCCGCGACCCGTCTGAGGGCGGAGATTCCTATGCAAGCAGTTGTCAAACTCCGCCGCGGGGCCGGCGGAGAGGTGGTCACGGTCCCGGACCCGACGCCGCGGGACGACGAGGTCTTGGTGCGGGTGCAGGCGTCCTCCATCTGCGGCACGGACGTCCACATCTGGAAATGGAACGAGTGGGCACAGGGCCGCGTCAAGCGCGTTCCGATGGTCCTCGGCCATGAGCTGGGCGGCGAGGTGATCCGCATCGGGAAGTCGGTCAAGAGCCTGGCTGTGGGCGACCACGTCTCGGCGGAGACCCACATCGTGGACGGTACGTGCTACCAGTGTCGTACCGGGAGGATGAACATCTGCGAGAACCTCGAGATCCTCGGCGTCGACCGGGACGGGGTCTTCGCGGAGTACGCCGTCCTGCCCGAGATGAACGCGTGGAAGAACGACCCGCACCTCGATCCGGCGATCGCCTCGATCCAGGAACCCCTGGGCAACGCGGTCCACTGCCTGCTCCCGGAGGACAGCGTGGGCGACTTCGCCGGAAAGAGCGTTCTCGTGACGGGCTGCGGCCCGATCGGTCTCCTCGCGATCGCGGCGGCAAAGGCGCTCGGGGCCGAGACAGTGGTCGCGACAGAGGTCAACCGGATCCGCGCCGACCTCGCGAAGAAGATGGGAGCGGACGCGGTCTTCGACCCGGTCGTGGAGGGGGACCGCCTGGTCGCCTCGATACGCGGCGTCACCGGTGGCCACGGGATCGATGTCGCGCTCGAGATGTCCGGCCATCCGAGCTCCCTCCCGCTCATCTTTGATGCGCTGACCCCGGGGGGCCGTGTCTCCCTCCTGGGCCTCTTCGACGGGCCCGTCTCGCTCAATTTCGATAACGCGATCGTGACCAAGGCGGCGCGCGTCCAGGGGATCTTCGGGCGACGGATGTTCGAGACCTGGTTCCAGGTGAAAGGGCTGCTCGACAAGCCCGCGTTCCGTGAGAAGGTCGGGTCGATCATCACCCACCGCGTCCCGATCCCGGAGGTCGCGCGGGCGATGGACCTGATCGATTCCATGCAGGCCGCTAAGATCTCTCTCGTGGCCAAGTGGTGACGGCGATGCGGAACCCGACTGCCTTCCTCGGGGAGGAGTACCGACGCCTGACCGAAGCGAGCCTCGACTGGAAGCTCCGCGAGCTGGACGGACCGAGCTCTCCGTGGTGCACGATCGACGGGAAGAAGGTACTGATGTTCTGCTCGAACAACTACCTCGGCCTCTCGAACCACCCGAGGCTCAAGGAGGCCGCCATCGAAGCGGTCCGGACCCACGGAGCCGGCTCCGGATCGGTCCGGCCGATCGCCGGGAACATGGACCTCCACGTCCAGCTCGAGAAGCGCCTCGCCCGCTTCAAGGGGGCGGAGGCGTCGCTCGTGTACCAGAGCGGGTTCGCGACGAACTCGGGCCTCATCCCGCAGCTGGTCGGGGAAGGCGACCTCGTCGTGAGCGACGAGCTGAACCACGGCAGCATCATCGACGGCGTCCGGCTCTCGCGTGCCGACCGGACCGTCTACCGTCACTGTGACGTCGCCGACCTCGCCCGCGTGCTGCGGGAGGCGGAAGCGCACTCGCCCGCGTTCGGTCGGATCCTCGTGATCACCGACGGCGTGTTTTCCATGGACGGCGACATCGCCCCGCTCGACAAGATCGCAGCCACGGCGGCGGAGCACGGCGCGATGGTCTACGTCGACGATGCCCACGGCGAGGGCGTCCTCGGCGAGGGGGGTCGGGGGATCGTCTCCCACTACCACCTCGGACGGGACCAGGTGCAGGTCGAGATGGGAACGTTCTCCAAGGCGTTCGGCGTGGTCGGGGGCCACATCTCGGGCTCGCGGGACCTCGTCCGTTTCGCGTACAACAAGTCCCGGACGTGGCTCTTGAGCGGGTCCCACCCGCCGGCCGTGACGGCCGCGTGCATCGCGGCGATCGATGTCCTCGAACAGGAGCCGCAGCACGTGACCCGGCTCTGGGAGCTGACGCGGCGCTTCAAGCGCGCGATGAAGGACCTCGGGTTCAACATCGGGACGAGCGAGACCCCGATCACGCCGGTGATCGTCGGCGAGAGCGCGACGGCACGCAAGATGAGCGACCGGCTCTTCGAGCTGGGCGTCTTCGCGCTCCCGATCGTCCACCCGATGGTGGCGAAGGACAAGGCCCGCATCCGCACGATCATGAACGCCGCGCTGACGGACACGGACGTGACGTTCGCCATCGCCTCGTTCGAAAAGGTCGGACGCGAGCTCGCGCTCCTCTGAAACGGAGCGTTCCCGACCGTGTTGCGCTCACCATCCCGCTTCTACGCGCGCGTTCAGAAACGCGCCCGCGGGACGCCGTTCCTCGGCGGTGGTGCGGACGGTTTCTCTCGAGCGAATTCGGTTTTCGCGCGAGCCGTTATATAGGGTACGTTTCTCCCCCGTCCTCACTGCGGAGGGGACCCTCTATCGACCCATGGCGCGTCATCGTCCTAGGCGAGGGTCTCTAGGCTTTTCGCCACGTTCACGTTCGGCCCGTCCTCTCCCCCGTATCCGCTCCTGGGCTGAAGGGCCCAAACAACCTGCGATCGAGGGGTTCGCCGGCTTCAAGGTCAGGATGACCCACGCCTTCATCGTCGATTACCGGAAGCGTTCGACCACCGCGGGCCAGGAGGTCTCCATCCCCGTGACCGTTGTCGAGGTCCCTCCGCTTCGCGTCGCCGCGGCACGGATCTACGCGCGAGGGCCGTACGGTTCGCGGGTCGTCAGCGAGGTCTGGGCCGGTGAGCTCCAGGCTCAGCTCGGCCGTCGGATTCCTATCCACCCACCTAGCTCGCCCGAGGTGCTGGCCCGATTCGGATCGACGACCGGGGACGAGATCCGGCTGATCATGCACACCCAGCCCGAGCTCATCACGGGGACCCCGTCGAAGACCCCGACGCTCTTCGAGGTCCGGGTCTCCGGGGAGAAGTTCGACGAGCGCCGCGCCTTCGCCACCGAACGGCTCGGGAAGGAGATCCCGATCCAGGACCTCGCGAAGGAAGGGGAGTTCGTCGACGTTCTCGGGGTGACCAAGGGGTTCGGCTTCCAGGGCCACACCCAACGATGGGGCGTCAAGCTCCAGCCCCGTAAGAACTCGAAGCACCGCCGGATGATCGGCACGCTCGGACCGCACAACCCGAGCTTCGTCACGTACCGGATCCCCCAGGCCGGCCAGCAGGGCTACCACCGCCGCACGCAGCTCAACATGCGCGTACTTCGCATCGTCAAGGACCCGCGCGCGGATCCGATCACGCCCGCCGGCGGGTTCCCGCACTACGGCGAGGTCCGCACCTCTTGCGTCATCCTCCACGGCTCGCTCCCGGGACCCGCGAAAAGGCTTCTTAGGTTCCGGACTCCGATCCGCAGCCAGGTCGCTTCGGTCGAAAAGGTCGACATCCGCTACCTCAGCACCGCCTCGAAGCAGGGTGCATGACGCCGGACGCCCCGACCTCGGAAACCCCGCCGGCCGGCGAGCATCGCACGCCGCACCACCGGGCCCACGTTCTGGACCTCGAGGGGAAGCAGCGGACGACCGTCCCGCTCCCCCTCGCGTTCTCCGAGCCGTTCCGACCCGACCTGATCCAGCGCGCGGTCGTGGCAGCCCAGTCGCACCGGCGCCAGCCGTACGGGACGAGTCCCACCGCCGGTAACCGGCATTCGGTCCAGTGGTCCGGGAAGGGAAAGGGGGTCGCGCGAACACCCCGACTGATGGACTCGATTCGCGGTGCCCAGTCCCCGAACACCGTCGGTGGACGGCCGGCGCATCCCCCCAAGCCGGAACGGCTGTGGTCGAAGAAGATCAATCGCAAGGAGCGTCAGCTCGCGTTCGCCTCCGCGCTCGCCGCTACGCGGGAGCCGAAGCTGGCCACCGCCCGCGGCCACCTGATCCCGCACGGCGTCACGCTTCCGTTCGTCTTCGACGAATCGTTCGAGGAGATCCGCACCGCGTCGGACGCTCGGGACCTTCTGCGGGCGCTGCATCTGTGGGACGACATCGAACGGTCCCGCTCGGGAACGCACCTGCGCGCCTCGGGCCGGGCCCGCCGGCGAGGCCGCGTCCGGCGGACGCCCCGCAGCGTCCTGGTCGTCACGAGCGCCCCCGGCAAGGCGCTCGGGTTCCGGAACCTCTCAGGCGTGGACGTCGTCTCCGTTCCACGTCTCGCGACCGAGGACCTCGCCCCGGGCGGGGTCGCCGGCCGGCTGACGCTCTACTCGCGGCCGGCGGTCGAATCGCTTCGGGCGCGCCTGCACGAGGCGGCGCCATGACCCAGCTCCGCCACCGTATCATCCTGCACGCCTACGTCACCGAGAAGTCGATGGACGAGATGGAGCGGCAGAACAAGCTCGAGTTCATGGTCGACACGCGCGCGAACCGCCGTGAGATCCGCGCCGCGGTCGAGGGGACCTACGGGTGCAAGGTCGTGAAGGTCACGACCAAGACGGTTCAGTCCGGAAAGATCGCCACGGTGAAGTTCGCGAAGGAGTACTCGGCGGAGGATATCGGAAGCCGGGCCGGGGTGTTCTGATGGGTAAACGCATCGGGTCCCGACGCCGCGGCGCAGGCTCCGGCGCGTGGACGTCCCCCAGCCATCGCCACCACGGCGCGATCGAGCACCCTCCCCCCACGCTCGTCGGAGAGGGGACGGTCGTCTCGATCCTCCCGGCCCCCGGTCGGAGCGCGCCGGTGGCCGAGGTCGACGGCCCGGAGGGCACCCGCATCCGCATCCTCGCGGCCGCCGGTCTCGCCACCGGCGACCACGTTTCGTTCCAGTCCGGCAAGCTCGACCGCGGCTCGATCCTCCCGCTCGGCGGGATACCGGACGGGACGCTGGTCTCCAACCTCGAGGTCAAGCCGTTCGACGGCGGGCGCCTCGTGCGCGCCGCGGGAACGAGTGCGCTGGTCGTCGCCCACACCGGCTCCGAGGTCACGGTCCAGCTCCCGTCGGGAGCGTTCAAGCAGTTCCTCGCGACGTGCCGCGCCGCGGTCGGCGCGGTCGGTGGCGGTGGGCGCGGCGAGATGCCGATCATCAAGGCGGGGAAGAAGGTCTGGACGACCCATTCCCTCGCCCGCGCCCCGTTCAAGGTCCGGGGAGTCGCCATGAACCCGGTCAATCACCCGTTCGGCGGCGGTGCCCACCAGCACGTCGGCCGCCCTAGCACGGTCAAGAGCGGCGCCTGGCCGGGCGCCAAGGTCGGACGATTCTCCCGGGCGCAGAGTAAGCGGGCAAAGAAGGCCCGGGCGGGGAGCCGGTAACGATGCCGAAGGCGAGACGCGCGAAGAAGGTAGAGGCCCGGCGGAAGCGGGAGTTCACCTACCGCGGGAAGTCGCTCGCGGACCTGAAGGCCCTAAGCCTCGAGCAGCTGGCCGAGATCCTCAACGCTCGGGCCCGCCGCTCGATCCGTCGCGGGTTCAACACCGAGACGACCCAGTTCTTCGAGCGGATGCGCGAGACGCCGACGGGGAAGACCGTCCGCACCCACTGCCGGGACGCGCTCATCCTCCCCGACCACGTCGGCCGGCGGGTCGCGATCCACAACGGGAAGGAGTTCAAAGAGATCGAGGTCCGTCCCGAGATGATCGGCCACTACTACGGCGAGTTCTCGCTCACCCGGAGGTTCGAGAAGCACTCGGGACCCGGTGTCGGCGCGACGCGTTCGTCGAAGTTCATGCCGCTCAAGTAGGGGGAAGATCGGTTCGATGCGCGGGTACACCTATCGCGGGGAGGCCGGGGTCAGCGTCGCCCGTGCCCGCGGCGTCGAGATCCCGATGTCGCCCAAGAAGACCTACGAGGTCCTGAACGCCATCCGCGGGCTCCCCCTGGCGCGGGCGCGCACCGTGCTCGAGGAAGCGGTCGCGCTGAAGAAGGCGATCCCGTTCCGCCGCTACAACCAGGAGACCGCTCACCACAAGGGCACCGGACCCGGCCGGTACGTGGTGAAGGTCGCCAAGAACGTCCTCCAGATCCTCCAGAACGCGGAGGAGAACGCCGAGTACGAGGGCCTGGACGCGGACCGACTCTACATCAAGGTCGCCGCGTGCGCCCGCGGCCGCATCCGCAAGGCGATCATGCCCCGTGCCCAAGGCCGAGGCACCGCCTGGAACGAGCAGACCACGAACGTCGAGATCATCCTCGCCGAGAGCAAGGGGGCCTCATGAGCTCGGAGCGCAAGGTGATCCAGGAGTCGACGCGTCGCGTCCTCCTCAAGGATTTCCTCGTCAGCGAGAGTGCCCGGGCGGGCTTCGGCGGCCTCTCCATCACCCGCACCCCGATGGGGACCCGCGTCACGCTCATCTGCGAGCGGCCCGGGATCCTGATTGGCCATCGGGGCGAACTGATCAAGCGTCTAACCGAGGACATCCACGCCCGGTTCAAGCTCGACAACCCCCAGATC
>DATGZQ010000031.1:0-40504 GCA_035297125.1 Thermoplasmata archaeon | reverse complement strand
GGCGCTTCGCGCCGGTATCGACCCGGACGTGGTGAGCCGCGTCTCCTACATCGACCGGTGGTTCGTGGACGCCCTGGGCGAGATTGAGGCGGCGCACCGGGAGCTCGGGGCAGGCCCGGGCGGGGCGGTCGAACCCCGGCTCCTCCGTCGCGCGAAGGAGCTCGGCCTCTCGGACCGGGCGATCGGTCGGGCGGCTCGGCTGGACGAGGAGGAGGTTCGCCGACGCCGCCTGTCGGCCGGGATACGGCCCCGGATCCGTATGATTGACACCCTCGCGGGCGAGTGGCCCGCGCGCACCAACTACCTCTACGTCACCTACCGAGCCGACGCCGACGACGTCACGCCGATGCCGACGGGCTCGGCGCTCGTGATCGGGGCCGGTCCGTACCGGATCGGCTCGAGCGTGGAGTTCGACTGGTCGACCATGAACCTGGTCGAGGGACTCCGCGCGGAGGGACTCCCCGGCGTGGCCGTCCTCAACTCTAACCCCGAGACCGTCTCCACGGACTACGACCGTTCGGACCGGTTGTACTTCGAGGAGATCACGCTCGAGCGGGTCCGCGACATCTTCGAGTTCGAAGGGTTCGCGGGCGTCGTCACGTGCGTCGGGAGCCAGCTCGCCCAGAACCTTACGCCGCTTCTCCAGGCGTGCGGGATCCCGATCCTGGGCACTTCCCCCGAATCGATCGACGCGGCGGAGGACCGCGCTCGGTTCGCCCGGCTCCTCGAGACCCTGAAGATCCCCCAGCCGGCGTGGCGGGCGTTCACGACCATCGAGGAGGCGAGCGCGTTCGCGGACGACGTCGGCTACCCCGTCCTCGTTCGGCCGTCCTACGTCCTGAGCGGGCAGGCGATGCGGGTCATCTACGGCCGCTCCGACCTCGGCCAGTTCCTGAGCGAGGCGGCCCGGGTCTCTCCCGAGCACCCGGTCGTGATCACGAAGTTCGTGGAGGGGGCGGACGAGATCGAGCTCGACGCGATCTCCGACGGCCAGCGCGTCCTGGTGGGGGGCATCCTCGAGCACGTGGAGCGCGCCGGCGTCCACTCGGGGGACGCGATCTTCTGCCTCCCGCCCCGGCACACGCCCGAGGAGGTGCAGCGGCAGCTCCTCGATGCCGCGACGCGGCTCGCGCGCAACCTCCAGATCAAGGGCCCGTTCAACATCCAGTTCCTCGTCAAGGACCGCGCGTACCAGGTGATCGAGCTGAACCTGAGGGCCAGCCGTTCGCTGCCGTTCCTCGCGAAGGCGACCGGGGTCCCCCTCCTCCGCGAGGCGGCCCGGGCGATGCTCGGGTCCGGGCTCTCGCGCGAGGGCGTCGCGCCGCTACCGCCCGGACGGTGGGGGGTGAAGGTCCCGCAGTTCTCGTTCCTGCAGCTCGCCGGCTCGGACCCGTTGCTGGGGGTCGAGATGCAGTCCACGGGCGAGGTCGCCTGCTTTGGCCCGACGTTCTCGGACGCGCTCGTCAAGGCGCTGGTCGCGACCGGGGTGAAGCTGGTCCCACGGCGGGGCGCGGCGTTTCTGTCGGTCGGAGGGCCCCGCCTCAAGGAGGAGCTCCTCCCGGCCGCCCGCCGCCTCCGCGAGATCGGCCTCCGCATCTTCGCGACCGAGGACACCGGCGCGTTCCTCACCGACCGCGGCCTGAGGGGCGTCCGGATCCTCCACAAGGTCTCGGAGCCCGACCGCCACCCGAACGTGCGTGAAACGCTCGACCGGGGCGATATCGACCTGATCCTCAACGTGCCGCTCTCCCTGACCCAGGAGAAGTTCGAGCAGATGCTCGAGGACGAGTACTTCCTGCGTCGGCGGGCGGTCGAGCTCGGGATCCCGCTGTTCACGAGCCTCGAGACCTTCGCCGCGTACGTAGAGGGGATCGCCTGGCACGAGGAGCACCCCCTCACGGTCGAGGCACTGTACGGGACCCCGCCCCCGTCGCACGCTCCCCCGCGGGAGGCGCCCCCGGTCCCGCGCGGCCGGCGGCGACGCCGGCCCCGCGCGGCGGCGCGTCGCTAGTTCGCGAGCGGGAACTTCGTGACCGAGTACTCGGGCACGAGCGTCGAGGTGTCCAGGACCTCGGGGATCCCTCGGATCCGGTCGGTCACGAAGTCGAGCACCTGGCGCTTGTTGGTCGTCGCGGGCGCGAACTCGAGGACGACCAGGATGTCCCAGTCGCCGGTGAGGAAGTGGAGCTCCTTGACCTCGCTGAACCCCTCGAGGAGGCGCCGGATCCGGTCGAGGTCTCCGCCCTTGACCTTGAGGTAGGTGAGCGCTCGGACGCTCTTCAGCTCGGTCGGCATGACCGCCGCCAGGTTCTCCTCGGTGAACTGCTCGGTCCCGACAAGGCGGTGGCCGGACGGGGAGACGAGTACCGGGAACTTCTGGACGCCGCGGAGGTGCTCCGTGACCAGACGCTCCAACCGGCCGGCCTTGCCGACGTCGACGACGTGGACCCTGTAGCCTCGGTGGGTGGCGATCTCCTCGGCAGCCGCGGCGCAACGGGATTGGTCGTCGGAGAGGAAGAACACCGCGGAGTCGGCCGCCGCGGTCGCCTCGCCCATGTCGCTCGGGGCGCCGCTTACGGACGCCTGCCCCATGGGCGGAACGCTCGCAGGGGTGCGGTAGAACGACGTGACGACCTTCTTGGACTGAACGTAGAGCGTCAGCTCGCGCGCATCATCGGGCATGGATTCCTCCGATGGAGTGGCGCGGGCTATTTAATGCGATTCGCCCGCGGGGGAAAGGGAAGGAAAGGGTTCGGGCACTGGGCCGGTAGGGACGCTCAGTAGCGCTTGTAGGAGTCGGAGCGTTCGCGGCCGCCACCGCCGCCGCTGCCACCCCCGCCGCCGCCACCGTAGCGGCCACCGCCGCCGCCGTAGCTACCGCCACCACCGCCGCCGCCCCCGCCGCGGTCGCGGTATCCGCCGCCACCGCCAAAGGACCGGCGCTCGCTCTCGAACTCTTGCTGGCTCATGTCGAGAGTCTGGTTGATCTCACCGATCGTCTCGGTCGACTTCGACAGGTTGCCGTAGCGACCGACGTTGAGTCTCATGTGGCCGCGGACGAGCGAGACGTATCCGTTGTCGACGAGAATCGTCTCGTCCTTCTGGATCGCCCCGATCTGCTCGTTCCACAGCGAGAGGATGATGGTCGCCGTGTCGTCGCCGACGACGGCCTCGCAAACCTTCCTCGGGTCTCCGAACTTGCCCATCACTTCTTTCGGCTCGCCCACGTTCATCACTTTGGCGAGCACGTTCACTTGCTTCGAATTCGGCGTCAGGTCGCGCACTTTCGTCAGGGGTTTGTCGGTCATCTTCGTCGCCTCGTTCCGCGTTTCGCGTTTCGTTCCGTGAAGAACCGCGGGTAGACCTTCGTCGCGCGAACACTCGTCTCAGAAATAGGACGGGCGGGACGCTAGATTCGGGCCGGACTCGCGAATTCCTCGAAAACCCATGGCCGGCGGGGGGTCTTAAAGGAATCGCCCCGGCCTAGGCTGGGCCGCCGGAGCCCGTCCGGACGGGGTGACCGCCGGGGTGTCGAGCGTTATCTTTTTCATGAAGGGTGGGGCTCGGGGAGCCGCCGGGATGTCGAAACGCTTCGAGGTCGGCGTGCAGCACATCCGCGCTCGCGAGTACGCGCCCGCGGCGGACGAGTTCTTCGAGATCGTGCGGGAGACACCGAGCGACGCGGCCGCCTGGTCGTACTACGGGATCGCCCTCGCCCACCTCGGCCGGGCCGCGGACGCGGAGGCCGCCCTGTCGCGGGCCATCTCCCTCTCGCCCCGGAACGAGGACGCCTGGTTCCACCTCGGGATCGCCCGCTCGATGCGGGACGAATGGGCCGAGGCGGCGACGGCGTACCAGCGGGCGGTCGCGCTCGCCCCGAACGACCTGGTCGCCTGGCATCGGCTGGGGGTCGCCCTCGCCGAATCGGGCGACGAAGGGGCTGCGTCGGTCGCCTTCGAACGGGCCCTGGTCCTTTCGCGGGAGGTCGGGCCAGGCCCGGACCTCCAGAACCCCGTGACCCCCCACCGTCTCGACGACCACGTCGAGGAGTCCGGCGAGAGGGAGGGTGCCCGTGAGGCGAAGAGCTGGCTCGACCTCGCGCTCTCGCTCCTGTCGCTCGGGGACGAGGAGGAGGCGGTCGCCGCCTACGAGCGGGCCTACAACCTCGACCCGGACCGGGCCCAGCGGTCGCTCTTCCACCCGATGCTCCGCCTGCTCACGGCCGTCGAAGGCGCCGACGAGACCTTAGAGGGTGCCGGCCCGAACCGCCCGGAGAGGCCTACCGGGATACGGCCGCCCGAGCCACGGCCCGAAGTGAGCTAGACCAACCCGCCTACAACGGGTGCGGCGGCTCGGTCACGATCGCGGATTCCGCCCACGTCATCGCCTTCTCCCGGGCGATCGCGTGCTCGCGGCGGAACGCGTGGATCTTCTCGAGCAGGGCGGACTTGCAGTCGCCGCACAGGAGGGCGCCCGACCGGCAGTCCGCTGTGATCTTGCCGAACTCCTCCTCCGACGGGGCGAAGCGGGTGCGCCAGAGCGCCCAGACCGAACAGACCTCGGGTGTGGCGCCCAGGCGGCGCTGCTCCTCGAGCGTTGCGCGGCCCCCGGTGAACGCGTTCCTCACCTTGCGGTCGACCTCCTTCGGAGGGTCGTTCAGGAACAGGGCGTTGTCGGCAGCGCTCCCCGTCGTGGACATCGCGGCCTCGCCGAGAAGCCCCGGGACCATCCGGCTGTGGACGAGCGCCGGCTTCGGGTACCCCATCCCCTCGGCGATGTCCCGTGTGAGCCGAAAGTGGGGGTCCTGGTCGATCCCGCAGGGAATGAGGCAGGGGACCTGCCGGCCCTCCTTCCAGGACGGCCAGAACGCGGGAACCGTCTGGAGCGCCGTGTAGAACACGAGGCCGATGTTCGTGGACGGCTCGAACCCGAAGACCGCCTTCACGTTCGAGTACGTGATCCTCCGGGCCACGCGGATCGCGAGAGGGTAGAGGGCGGCGATCGAGCGCGAGTCGAAGAAGACGTGCGTCTTCTTCGGGTCGAAGCCGAGCGCGAGGATGTCGTAGAGGTTCTCGAGCCCCCAGTGGGCCGTCTCCTCGCGGGAGAGCCCCGACCGGGCCCAGAACTTCTCGTCGTCCGTAATCTGGATGTACATCGGGATGCCCAGCTTCGCCTGCAGCCACCGGCAGAGATCGAACGAGACGAGGTGGGACGTGTGCAGGGGGCCGGAGGGCCCACGTCCCGAGTAGAGGAAGAACGGTCGACCGGCCGCGAACCCGTCGAGGAGCGGCACGAGGTCCCTGTGGGAGTAGTAGATCCCCCTCGAGAGCAGCGGATGGAGCTCGCCTCCCGCGAGCGTCCGGAGCCGGTCGAGCAGCGCCGGGGTGATCTCCTGGGTCCCGAACAGCTCGCGGAGCCTATCGTAGTCGATGCGGCCCTTGACCTCGTACGGCGTTACGACGAACGGGTCGGGGTCGGGCATGGACGATCCCCGTCGTCACCCTTCGGGGAAGGTGATCTTCGCGAGGATCGATTCGCGTTCCGTGGGCGGCACGCCGGCGGAGGTCAGCGCCGACGACACGCAGGTGCGGGAGTGCTCGAAGTGGATCGTGTGGCCGCACGCGGGGCAGGTCGACCATCCCTCGATGAGCCGTCGCAACCCCTCGCGCGACGAGGACGAATCCCGGCGCGCGAACCGGTCGACCAGGATCGCTGCCCCGGCGGCGTTCTCGAGGTTGGTGAGGGGAACGCGGACCGCGGTGTTGCAGATCGGGCATCGGGCCGCGTTGCGGCAGGTGCATGCCATCTTGAAGGGGTATTCGCAGGGCTCGCCTAAAAGACCGAGGGACCGGCGGAAGTGGACGGATACGTTCATCTCCCGGGTCCGACGGTCTTCGGCCCGTGAGCGGTTCGCCGGCGGGGGACGCGGCGGAGTTCCGTTGGGAGCTCGTCGAGGTCCTGAAGCAGCTGAACCGGGCGGAGATGGAGAGTCTCGGGGTGCTGGGCCTCGAGCTGGGGGAGCTCGCCCGCACGCTGGCCCGTGGACCGGCGCCCCAGGTCACGCAGGAAGACGTTCACCAGGCGATCCGGGTCCTGGTCGGGAACGGCTATGCGGAGGAGCTCAGGGACCCCGAGTACGCCTGGGACCGGAGCCGGGTCGTGGCCGACCGGTACACGATCACGACCGGCGGCAAGGACTTCCTCGTCCGCGCCCTTCAGAAGGAAGGACGCATCTGAGCGGCCGCCCGCGCGAGCGGGCTATAAGTACAGGGACGCACCGTAATCGGGCCGATGTCTCCCGGCAACGGCACCGACCCCGTCCGGGCGACCCTGGTCGCCATTCTCCAGCAGCTCAACCGGACCGAGTCGATGCACGAGGGAAGGTCTCGGGACCAGTCGCTCGAGCTGGCCGACCTGGAGCGGATCCTCCGCCGGTTCGCCCCGGTCGACGACGGGCAGGCGACGGTCTCGCAAGCCCTGGGACTCCTCGTCCGGAACGGTATGGTGCACGCCCAGGCCGCCGAGCACGCCGGTCGGGGAGCCCACGCCCCCGTCGCCGCCCGCTACCGGATCACCGCGGAGGGCAAGGCGTTCCTTATCGAGGCGCTCCGCAAGACCGACCGGATCGCCTGAACGGCGGGGTCCGGGCCGTCCCACCACCGCCGAGAAACGGCCTCCGCGCCAAGCGTTAAGTACCGCACCCTTGTCAGCGGCCCGCCGTGTCGCGGATACACTCCGGACGCAAGGGACGGGCCGGTTCCCACCGCCCGTACCCTGTCGTCAAGCCCGAATGGGTGACCGTCACGACCGAGGAGGTCGTGGCGCAGGCGGCCCAGCTCGCGAAGGCTGGCCGCTCGCACGCCCAGATCGGACAGATCCTGCGCGACAGCTACGGCGTACCGTCCGCCCGGGCGGTCACGGGAAAGTCTCTCGGCACGCTCCTGGCCGCCCAGGGCCTGCGCCCCGAGATTCCCGACGACCTCCAGGCGCTGCTCAAGCGCGTGGTTCACCTTCAGGGACACCTCAAAACCCACCCCAACGACCTCGCGAACCGACGTGGGTTGAACCTGATGGAGTCGAGGATCCGACGCCTCGCGCGATACTACCGCCAGCGCGAACGGATCCCCGAGAGCTGGCGGTACTCCGCCGCCGGCGCCGCGCTCCAGGTGGAGTGATGCCCTCGGGTCCCGACGGTTTCGTTCGACATCCCCGTTACCTCGAGGAGTTTGGCCGCGCTCGCGGTCTTCTTCTCGGAAACCCCCGGCGTTGGCGCGTGGTCTACCACTACGACGGCGACGGAGTCGCCGGCGCCTCGTGCGCGCTCCGGGCGCTCGCGCGGCTCGGCTACCCGGCCCAGGCGACGGCCCTGGTCCACGTGGAGCGGGAACGGATCGCGACCCTGCTCAAGGCGACCGAGGGTCCCGTCCTCGTGACCGACACAGGCGCGAGCTGGCTCGACCTCTTCGCCCAGCATCCCCACCCCGTCATCGTCCTCGACCACCACAGCTACCCCGGCGTGCCGGACCCGCCGCCGCTCCCCGACCACGTGGCGTTCGTCAACCCCCTCGACTGGGGGGTGGACGGGATGAGCGAGATGTGTGCGTCCACCCTTACCTGGCTGTTCAGCGTCTTCCTCGACCCCGCGAACTGGGACAACGCCGTCTGGGGCCTCTCTGGGGCAATCCACGACCGGCAGCACGTCGGCGGCTTCCGCGGGCTCAACGCGACGCTCGTGGACGAGGCGATCCGCCGCTCGTTCATCGCCCGGCGCCGTGGCCTCCCCCTCCTCGGCTCGACCATCGGGGAGGCCCTCGGGCGCAGCGTCGACCCGTTCGTCCGGGGGCTCTCGGGCCAGGTCGGGGACGCCGAGGCGTACCTGCGCCAGCTCTCGATCGACCCGGGACGGGCGCCCACCGATCTCACTCCGGAGGAGGTCGACCGGCTCTCGCGCGGTCTCAAGGAACGGCTGGAGCGCGCCGGCGTGCTCCCCGACTTCGTCTCCATGATCGACACGGAACGATGGTTCGTTCCGTCCCTCGGACTGGATGCGGAGGAGGTCTCGAACCTCCAGAACTCGGCCGGGCGCGAGGGGATCCCGGGCGTCGGGGTAGCGATGGCCCTCGGTGACCCGGCGGCGGTGGAGCGCGCCCGCGCCGCCGAGACCGAGTGGCGGAGCGGGGTCCTGCGAGGCCTGCGACGGATCGAGGAAGGAGGCGTCCACTCGATGAGCTCCCTCCGCTGGTTCGAGAGCCCCGAAACGCCCCTCGCGGGGACCCAGGCGGGCCTCGCGATGAACTACCTTCTTGCTCCGGATATACCCGTGTTCGTCTTCTCGGAGGAAGCGTCGGCGCCGACCAAGGTCAGCTCCCGCGGCCTAACCCGGCAGGTCGAGCGGGGCCTGGACCTCGCGAGCGTCTGCCGCAACGCGGCGGCGTCCGTCGGGGGAGAGGGCGGGGGACACCGGGTCGCGAGCGGTGCGACCATCCCCGCGGGGACGCGCGACCGCTTCCTCGAGGCCGCGAACCGGGAGCTCGCCCAGCAGCTCGGGACGCGGGGAGGGACGGCGTGAGCGCGACCCCCGCCACTCCGGCCGAACCGCCGGTCGAGCGGATACGGGACCGCCCGCTCGAGCAGGAGATGCACCGCTCGTACATCGATTACGCGATGAGCGTGATCGTCGGGCGGGCGCTCCCAGATGGGCTCGACGGCCTCAAGCCGGTCCACCGACGGATCCTGTGGTCGATGTGGGAGTCCGGCGCGACCCACGACCGGGCGTACCGCAAGAGCGCGAGAACGGTCGGAGACGTCCTCGGCAAGTACCACCCCCACGGCGACATCTCCGTCTACGACGCGCTGGTCCGAATGGCCCAGCCGTTCAGCCTGCGCTACCTGCTCATCGACGGCCAGGGGAACTTCGGCTCGATCGACGGGGACGGGCCGGCCGCGATGCGGTACACCGAGGCGCGGCTCTCCACCCTCGCCGAGGAGATGCTCCTCGACATCGAGAAGGAAACCGTCGACTGGACGGACAACTTCGACGGGTCGCTGAAGGAGCCCCTGATCCTCCCGTCCAAGGTCCCCAACCTGCTCGTCAACGGATCGGCCGGGATCGCGGTCGGGATGGCGACCAACATGCCGCCGCACAACCTTGGCGAGATCGTGGACGCCCTCTGCCTCCTCCTCGCCAAGCCCAGCGCTTCGCTGGACGAGCTGATGAAGGTCGTTCCCGGACCGGATTTCCCGACGGGGGGCTACCTCTCCGCGGAGGGGATCCGGGAGGCCTACGAGACCGGCCGCGCGATGGTCCACCTGCGCGGGTCCGCCGAGATCCGGGAACGGGGCGGCAAGGATGAGATCGTCATCACCGAGATCCCCTACGAGGTCAACAAGGCCTCTCTCCTCGAGCTGATCGCCGAGCTCGTGAAGTCGAAGCGGATCGACGGGATCACCGACCTTCGCGACGAGTCGGACCGTTCGGGGACGAGCGTCGTGCTCGAGCTGCGCCGGGACGCCCCTGCGGAGATCGTCCTCAACCGGCTCTACGAGCACACGCCGCTCGAGACGAGCTTCGGGGTGATCAACCTCTGCCTGGTCGAGGGCCGACCGAAGGTCCTCGGCCTGAAGACGCTCCTCGAGCTCCACCTCGGCCACCGACGCAAGACGATCACGCGCCGCACGAAGTTCGACCTGCGGAAGACGGAGGAGCGTCTCCACCTCCTCGAGGGGTTCCTTACGGCGATCGACCACATCGACGAGGTGATCCGGATCATCCGTCGGTCGAAGGACGTGGCGGTCGCGGAAACGAACCTGATGGGCAAGTTCCTGCTCTCGACGGAGCAGGCGAAGGCGATCCTCGACATGCGCCTCTCCCGGCTCACCGCCCTCGAGCGGGAGACACTCGAGAAAGAGAAGTCCGAGAAAGAGGCGCTCGTGCTCGAGCTCAAAACGGTGCTCGCGTCCTCCGAGGTCCTCGACCGGCTGATCGTCGCGGAGCTCACGGACCTCAAGGCCCGGTTCGCGGACCCGCGGCGGACCCGGATCGTGCCCGCGTTCACTGAGCGCACGCTCGAGGACCTGATCCCCGACACGGACGTGGTCGTTCTGATGACGCGGGACGGCTACATCAAGCGCCTCCCGCTCGACCAGTACCGCCGCCAGCGCCGCGGTGGCCGCGGACTCGTCCAGATGGAGACGAAGGAGGAGGACTACGTCATCCGCACGTTCGTCACGCGGACGCACGACGACATCCTCTTCTTCACGACCCTCGGGCGGGTCTACATCCTGAAGGCGTACGAGTTGCCCGAGGGGAGCCGGCACTCGAAGGGGAAGGCGGTCATCAACCTCCTCCCGCGCCTCAAGAACGGCGAGAAGGTCCGCACGCTCCTGCCGCTCCACGACCTCGCGGGGCCGGGGTCGCTCTTCTTCGCGACCCGCCGCGGGCTCGTGAAGCGCACCGAGCTCGCCCAGTTCCAGAACATCCGCACGAGCGGCATCCAGGCGGTCCTCCTCGAGGAGGGGGACGAGCTCGTGGACGTCGCGCTCGTCTCGGACGAGGCGACCGAGATCCTGCTGGCGACCTTCTCGGGCCAGCTGGTCCGATTCCCGCTCTCGGAGGTGCGCCCGATGGGACGGGCGACGTACGGGGTCATCGGCGTCCGGCTCTCGGACGAGAAGGACGACCGGGTCGTGGCGATGGCCCCGGTCAGCCCGAAGTTCCCGACGCTCCTCTCCCTCACCACGACCGGCTACGGCAAGCGGAGCCCGACCGACGAGTACCGCGAGACGAAGCGCGGGGCGAAGGGGGTCCGGACGATCAAGACAGGCGGCCGCAACGGCGGCGTGGTCGCGGTCCTGCCCACGACCGACGCCTCCGAGGTGCTGGTCACGACCCAGGGAGGGATCACGATCCGCGTGGCGGTGAAGGGGATTCGCACACAGTCGCGCAACACCCTCGGCGTCCGCGTGATCCGGCTCGACGAGGGCGACACCGTGAGGGACGCGGTCGTGCGGGAGTCGTCCGCCGAACCGTCCGGGGAAGCCCCGGCGGACGCCGCCCCCGGCTCGCCCGACTCCTCCGTTCCGAGCGAGCCCGAAGCGCCGGAGCCCGAGGAGCCGGACGCGGGCGACGACGCGACGTCGGACGGCGGCGATGCGACGTAAGCCCCGTCGGCCGAGCGTCCTCCTCTGCCCGAAGTGCGGCTCGTCGAACGTGGTGATGATCGCCGGGTCGATCGTCGGCCAGGTGTACCACTGCAAGGCGTGCGACTACATCGGCTCGCTCATCCTCGAGACGGATATCCCCGAGGAAGGGTCGCTGTCCAAGGACCCCTAGCGCTCGGGGTCCGCCGGCTCCACTGCGGACGCGCCCGGCGGCGCGACGGCCCTGCGACGCTCGATCTTGTCGACGAGGGAGAGCGCCCGGACGGTGGGGCCAACATCGTGGGTGCGCACGAACGCAACGCCCCGCTCGGCGGCCATCACGGCCGCCGCGAGGCCGGCCTCCAGCCGGTCGGCGGCCGTGGAGGCGCCGAGCGCCCAGCCGAGGAACGATTTGCGGGATGCTCCCACCACGACCGGGTATCCCAGGCTCCGCAGTTCGCCGATGTGGGCGAGTAGGTCCGCGCTCTGCTCGGCGGACTTCCCGAAGCCGAGCCCCGGGTCTACGAGGAGCTTCTCGGCCGCGATCCCCTCGGCGCGGGCCCGGTCCGTGGCCTCCGCGAGCGTGCGATAGACCTCAGTGCGCACGTCCGCGTACTCGAGGTTCTCCTGCATCGTCGTCGGGGTCCCCCGCATGTGCATCGCGATTGCCACGGCCCCACTACGGGCCACTACGCGCCGCATCTCCTCGGACCGGAGCCCCTCGACGTCGTTGATCACGTCCGCGCCCGCGTCGATCGCCTTCGCCGCCACTTCGGCGTGACGCGTGTCCACCGAGAGGGGCACGGAGGTCGCGGCCGCAAGGCGGGCGAAAACTGGAGCGATCCTTGCCCACTCGGCCTCGGGAGAGACCGGCGAGGCCCCGGGACGGGTCGACTCGCCGCCCACATCAATCAAATCCGCCCCTTCGCGGACCAGCCGTTCGGCCTGGGCTACCGCCGCGTCCGGATCCAGGAAGCGCCCGCCGTCTGAGAACGAGTCGGGCGTCACGTTCACGACCCCCATCACGCGCGTGCGGTCGCCCGTCGTGATCGGGCGGTGGGGGCCCGGAATCGTCCGGACGCCGCGTGCCACGTACGCCCGGAGCGCGCGCTCAACTTCGTCCGCCAGCTCGGCGAGCCGGAACGGCTGGCGGCGGAGCTTCGGGAGGAGGTAGAGGTACTGGCCCCATGTCGCGATTAGCACGACCGACGTCGCGCTCGCGCTGTGGTCCGCGATCCCCCTTGCGTGGGCCGAGTCGCCCCCGACGGAGAGGATCTCCTGCTTGAGCAGGGGCGCCGCCTTCAACGATACGCCGTCGAGCCGCATGGGATAGATCTGCCCTTTTCGAGTCATGATCCCGACGCCCTCGGGGTCGCTGCCGGTCGCCTCGAGCTCGCGGGCCACCTCGGTGAGCGTCGACCAGTCGAGCACTCGGGCGGCGAACCGGTGACCGGCCGTGGGCGTCGGCACGGGAACCGCGAGCCTACCCGCGACAAAAAGGCCCCCGGCGGAACCAAAACGACCGTCAGCGCTCCCCGGACGGAGGGACAGCGCCCGTTTTGCCGTCTGGATCGTTCGTTCGGGTGGCTCCGTGAGCGCAAGACCCCTGGTCGTATCGGTCGACGGTCCCTCGGCGGCGGGGAAGAGCACGGTCGTGGCGCGTGCGGCCGCGTCGTTCGACTGGGTGCCGCTGGCGGAGGCGTTCGACCGCATCGACCCAGCCCCCGACCTCCGGTACTCGTCGGACCGGGAGCTCGAGAGGCTCGAGCGAACCCTGCTCGAGGAGGACGCGCGAAGGTATCGGACCGCGCTGAGCCTCCGCGCGCGCGGGCTCACGGTCGTCGCGGATACCGGATTCCTTGGTACGATCACCTACACGACGGGGCTCGTCGCGCTGGGACGCGCGTCCCCCACCGTACTGCGACGGCTTGTCGCGCGGGCGCGGGAGCTGGAACGCCGGAGAGCGTGGGGGATGCCGGACGTCGTCGTGCATCTGGTCGCGCCCCCTTCGGTGCGTCGGGCGAGGGCTCGCAGCGACCGACCCGGACATCCGGCGGACCTCGAGCGTCTCCACGCCGCGGTCGGCACGTGGGAGGAACGATTCCTCCGCACCTCGCTGCGCTCCGCGTTCGCGGGAAGGGTGGTCGTTGTGCGCGCCGACCGCGGCGTCAACACGGTCGTCCGGGCCCTCCGTTCCGCCGTTCGCCGGATCCGTCCACTTCCGGCCCGGTCGGGGGCCGCGCGGGACGTCCTCGGGCTGTTTGCCCCGGCGGAACGGGCCGCGCCGGAGAGGGACGGTCCGAGTTCGGCAACCGTTAAGAAGCCCACCCGGCCTGACCGACCTCCCCGAGCATGAAGCCGCTCGACCTCCTTCAGCAGAACCTGCACAAGCGGGTTCTTGTCGAGATGAAGGGAGGACGCTCGTTCCGGGGGACCTTGGACGCGTTCGACCAGCACCTGAACCTGGTACTCTCCGCCGCCGAAGAGGTCGTGAAGGACGCCGTCACCCCCCGTGCCGGGCTCACGCTCGTGCGAGGGGATTCGGTCGTCTACATCTCACCGTAGGAGAAGGGAACATGACGAAGGGAACGCCGTCCCGGCGCGGGGGAAAGATCGTCCATATCATCTGTCGGCGATGCGGCCGGCATTCCTACCACCGGCAGAAGGGCGTCTGCTCCTCCTGCGGGTTCGGGGACGACTCCCGGCGGCGCGGCTACGAGTGGGCGAAGCTGAAGCGCTGAAGGCGCGGCGGACCTGCCCCGGACGGGGCTGAGAGACGTACGTGTCGTCCGCGATCGCGAACCGAAGGGGTCGCTCCACCGCTCGGCGGATGCCGATCCGGGCTCCACGGACGACCCGCGGCGGGCGTCCCGCGCGCGACCTGAGCTCCAGTCTGGATCCTGCGACGGCGTCCACGCCGTCGTCGTCGATCGACAGCCCGAGCGCCCGGCACAGGCGTCCCGGTCCCGACGTCGCCGCGAGGCCGCGGCTGACAGGGGCGGCGGCGCGGAGGAGGACCGCCTCACCCGGGCGCGTTACGAGGTTCGCGCAGACGACCTGGTGGATCCGGTAGACGTACAGCGTCCCCGGGCGCTGAAACATCGAGCGGTTGCGCGCCGTCGGTCCCCGGAATGCATGGTTCGCGGGGTCGTCCGAGACGTACGCCTCGGTCTCCACGATACGGACGGTCCGGCGTTCCCATGCTGTCGTCACCGTCAGTAGCGAGCCCAGGAGCTCCCCGGCGACTCGGACCGTCGGCCGGTCGAAGAACGCCCGCCCGAGGCGACGCCCCGCCGGCGGTTCAGAGGATCTTGCCGCGGTCACAGAGCGGAGCGCCGTCCACGGCGACCGTCGCCTTGCCGATCGTGATCCAGGAGAGGTACCGGCACCGGTTGCGGCCCCCGTAGAGGGTGTTGCCGCCGATCGCGAGCGTGACGGTCCCCGCTTCGGCGTCCTCGGCCTGGGGCACGGACGAAGCGAGCGCGTCGTTGAGACCGATAGCGAAGAGGGATACCGTTTCCCGGCCCCGGGGCGCGACCGAGAAGACGCTCTCGAACGCTTCCCCGCCCTCGGTGTACCAGTAGTTGCGCAGGCGCCCGCCTTCGATCTCCCACTGAGCCCCTTCGGCCCGGCCGCCCGAGAGGAAGCTCGGTCGGCTCGCGCTCGCCGTGCCCGTGGCAGACCGCTCGTCGATCGCGACCACTACGGAACCGGGCGGAGCCGTGGCGATCGGCCGGCCCCGTCGTCGGTCGGTCGCGTCGACACGCCCGTCGTCGATCCAGGGGGTCCGTCCGCACAGCCGGAACTTGAGGTCGGTCCCCCCGTCGGCCGTCAGGTGGACCTCCCGGCCGTGGGCGAGGACCCGCGCGACCCGCCGGGCCGTCGCACCCAGGGCGGTGTAGTCGACCTCGGTCGTCCCCCGTATCAGCTGGCTGCGCCACATCGCCCCGGGCACATGCCAGAACTCCCCCTGAGGGTCCGAAGCGTACCCGAGGAGGCAACGGATGCCGCGGACCCGGGCGGTGCGGGCGAGGGCCATCCAGCGGTCCTCCTCGCCCAGGAACGGAGAGTGCATCTCCTGAGGGAGCTCGCGGAGGCGCGGCCGGTCCTCGGGCCCCGGAAAGTAGAGGAGCGCGTCCGCGTGGCGTAGCGCCGCCTGAACCGGGGTCGGTATGCCGGACCACGCGGCCGTCGACGGCGCGAGGTCTACGCTCCGCCAGAACGCCCCTTCGTCCTCGAGCAGCAGCACCGGCCGGGCCCCGACCCGCCTCGCCTCGGCGACCGCGGCGGTCGCCCACGGAAGGGTGTGGTTCCAGGTCACGACCACGAGATGCTCTCCTCGTCGAAGGGACAGGGCGTTCCCCACGAGGGCCCGGGCGACCGCCGGTGGGGTGGCAAGGTCCGCCGGCATGAGCCCTCTTGAGCGACGGGGTCTGCTTAAAGGTTTGAACGCCGGCGGAATTCTGCGACCGTCGCCTCCGCGCTCGCCCCGGGCGCCGTCAGTCGCCGTGCGACGCGGACCAGAAGCTCGCCCGCGTCGTCGTAGGGCCGCCGGAACCCCGACGACGCGAGGGACCTGGGAAAACGGGCCCAGCCGCCCGCTCGCCGGGCCGCCCGCGAGACGATCTCCGGGATCCGGTGAGCGCGCGCGAAGTCGTCGAGGTCACGGAGGAGGTCGGCCGGCCAGTTCCGCGCCCGGCCGAGCTCGAGGAGCGTCACGATCTTCTCGGGACGGTGGCGGCGACGTCCCGCTCCCATCCCGAGGGTGCCGTTGTAGTAGAGGAACGGTCCGCCGACCTCCAGCGCTTCGAGGAGAGTTCGGCTGCCCGTGACGATGCGAAGGTCGGCGGCGGCGAACCGGCGACGCCACGCACCTTCCTCGAGCCGCCCCCAGTCGACCTCGACCCGGTCCGCGTCGACCGAGATCCGCCACGGACGCGGCGTGCGGACGTACAGGCGGACGGGCGGACGAGTGGCTTCGAGGCCCTCGGCAACGAGCGGAGCGATCCCTTCGGCGCTCGCGGGACTCGCGTACCAGAACCACTCCGGCGAGCGTGTCGTCCGACGAGGCGCGGCGAGTCGATATCGAGCGGGCCACAGCGGTCCCGTTTGCACCGCCTCCGGAAACTCCCGGGCGAACCGCGCCGATCGCCGGAACGTGGCGAAGACGTGCAGCACGTTCGGACGGTCGAATGCTCGGAACGTCCGGAACGCCCGGTCGAACGTCGTCACCTCCCCCAGCGTGCGTGCCTTCGCGAGGCGGGCGGGGAGCTGGCGAGAGCGGACCCCGCCCTCCCGCAGCCTTTCGAGGTTCTCCTCCCGGCTCGTCAGCGTGCGAGCGAACTCCTCGAGGCTAACGTGGAGAGTGCGGTCGGTGCCGTACGCCCGCTCGACGTCCGACGCCTCAGCAGCCCAGGGTCCGGCGCGCCCGAACGGACCCGGACGCTCGGGCGCGGCGCTCACACCCCACGCGGGAACCACGGTCATCGCAGCACGGCCGCGCGGGTCGAGCCGGTCCAATCGCTCGAGCCGCGGCCAGGCCCAGGGTCCGTCGACCCCGGTGGGCAGCGGCCGACCAAGCCGGCGGTAGAGGATCGTGCGGAACCCCGCTCGCGCGAGCCGCCGCCCCGCGGCCAGGACCTCCTCGATGTCGCCGAACCCCCCGCCGACGACCGCGGGGAACAGGTAGACGTCGACGCCGCGGGCCATCGGGTGCCGGACCCTAGGCGCTCTCCCGGTAAAGAGTGAGGAGAGGGAGGGCGCTTCGGAAGCCGGCCGCCTCGAGCACGGCCCGACCCCGCGTGTTGTCCTCGGTCACGACCGAGAGGATGCGGGTCGGCTTGCGGGGCGCGAGCCAGCCGGCGGCAGTGCGGATGAGCGCGACCGCGGTCTCCGGGTCCACCGTCTCGCCGATGATCGGGCTCGAGAGGTTGGCCGCCTCCGTGAGCGGTGAGGTGGTCGCCCCCACGTACGCCTCGGGCCCGTGCCCTCGGTCGACCACCCACGCGGCGGACTGGGAGAGCATCAACCGGTTCGCCCACTCCGAGCTCGCGATCTCCCTCGCCTGGAGGGGCAGCACCTCGTTGACCCGCGGCGGCGCCGCCTTCCGGGCCAGCTCGACCAAGGCGGGTGCGTCCTGGCGCCGGAACGCACGGACCCCGGGCGGTGGAGTGGGAAGCGGAGCGAACGCGTCGGGCGACTCGTGGGCGAACATCGCCTTCGCCCGCAGCGTCCGGTACCCGAGCGATTCGTAGAGGGTCCGGGCGGGCGCGTTCGCCTCCAGGACGTCCAGGGCGATGAATCGACGGCCCCGGCGGACGGTCGCGACGCGCGCCTGCTCGAGGAGGCGGCGGGCCAGCCCCTGGCGTCGACGGGCGGGGTCGACCACGACCATGCTCACGTAGCCCGATTTCGCGGAGAAGGAGAGGAGCGTGGTCGCGACGATCTCGTGGTCTGCCTCGATCACGTAGAACCGGAAGAACGATTGTCCGAGAAGGCGGAGCAGACCGAGGAAGAGGCGCGTGTCCCAGCGGAAGACGCGGCGGACGATCCTCGTCACCCCTTCGGGCCGGGTACCCATGAGCGCCTCCTCCTCGGGGAAGTTGTTCTTGAGGAGGACGAGGAATCGCGCTGTGTCCCCGGGTTTCAGCTCGCGCAGCATCAGCCGACCTTCCGCCGCAGGACCCCGGGGTCCGTACCCTCAAAAAGGTCGCGGACGGTCGTGGGAATTCGTTCGTCCTGCGGTTTGAACAGCGGAAGGAGCGCGGGACGGTCGAGCTCCGCCTCGGTGAGTCGTCCCCGGGCGGCGCGGAGCGCCGAATCGACGATCGCGTCGGGGGCCCCGTGCGCGAGCCGCTGCAGCGCCTGGACCGCGGCGCCGAAGAGCCGGCCCTCGGCGTCCGTGCCCAGCTGCGCGTCGCCGTCGACCGGCGCGACGGTCTCCGCCGGGTCGCGCGCAGGGCTCGCATCGGAGAGCAGACGGGCGAGCGGTTCACGCGCGGCTTCGTCCCCGAGCTCTCCCAGGGCCCAGATCGCGGCGAGCCGCACGTCCGGCGACTGGTCCGAGAGCTCGGCCCGGATGCGGGCCGCGGACGCGACCAGCCGGAGGCGGCCGAGGGCGTACGTCGCCCCGCGTCGGGGCCACGCGTGCGGGTCGTCAAGGAGACGGAGGAGTCGGGGGAGGTCCGACCGGTTCCCGACCGAGGCGAGGGCAATCGCCGCCGCTCCCCGGACTGACCACGCGGTGTCGATGAGGTGCGCTCGGGCGACGGCCCGGGCCTCGTCCGCCTTCATCTCGCCCAGCGCGTGTATCGCACAGACCCGGACCCAGCGGGCCTCGTGCTCGGCCTCGCGGACGAGCACGGGAACCGCTTCGGGCGCCCCGATACGGCCCAAGGCGACCAGGATGGACGGACGCTCCCACGTACCCGGACCGTCGAGGCACGCGAGAAGGCCCGGGACGCTCGCGCGATCGCGGTGACGGCCCGCGATGACCGCCGCCGCGGCGCGGACGCGGGGGGCAGGGTCGCGGAGGAACCGCCGTACCGTCGCGAGGCGGGTGCGGTCGGCCTTCCAACCGATCCCCAGGACCGCCTGGCGTCGGACCCGGTCGGACGGGTCGTGAAGGAGCGGCGTGAGCGCGCGAAGCGCTGCCCGTCCCGGCACGGAGCCGAGCACGGTCGCCGCCGCTCGGCGCACCACGGGATCGGGGTCCTGGGTCCGGGGGGAGAGGAGGGCTACGACGGCCCGCGCCGCTTCGTCCTCAGCACGCCGGGGCGAGGGGCGGCGGGACGGCCGCCGCACCGACCGGGCCGTGCGGGACCGGCGGGGTCGCGCGGCCATTCCGGCTTCACGGGTCGGGGAGCTAAAACGTCCCCGCGACGCCGGGCCCTCGGCCGAGCAGCGTCTGCGCGCCGGCTTCCGGCGAGCGGTAGACCGACCGCTCCGGCCGGTCGGCGGCGCCCCAACGCCCGAGCAGCTCCTCGTGCCCGACCCCGAACGGGGCGAGGAGCGTCTCGGCCGCCCGCGCGAGGACCTCCAGGTAGGCGCCGACGTCGTAGCGCTCCGACCCGCTCAGGAGCTCGGCCGCCCGCACCCGGTCCCGGAACGACCGGCTCCGACGGTCGAGCACCACGAACCGGACGGTCTCGCCGGCGTCCCGGACGGCGCCCGCCTCCGCGAGCTGGCGGAGGGCGGCGACCGAATCGGTGAACGTGACGAACGCTCCCGGCGCTTGGCCGATCCGGTGGGCGATGAGGAGCTCGTCCAGCGGCCAGGAGCCCGCGCGGAGCCGTTCCGCGAACAGGTCGGCGCGGGCGAGCGCGCGCGGCACCCGGGCACGGACGGCGTCGGCGCCGTTCGCGCCGCGGAAGAGCGAGAGGACCTCCGTCTCGAACCGGCGGACGAGCCCGGTCGTGTCGTGCCGGCGACCGCCGATCCCGCGGAGCTTGAACTCGCCGTCCTCGTAGAGCCCGTAGTAGCGGTTCGGGACGCCGAGCCCGTGCGTCACCGCGGGCAGGAAGACGATCCAGCGGTACCGCCCCTCGTAGCCGAGCGGAAGGTCGAACCGTTCGCTCATCCGACGGGCGAACCCCTCCGGGTCGGGCCACCGGTCCCGGTCGAGGGGGCGGAGCCAGAGCGAATCGACGATCCCGTGGACGACGCGGTAGCCCTCCGCCTCGGCCGCGGCGGCCAGCGAGGCCAGGAGCTCGCGGGCGTAGGCGTTGATCGCCTCGTGGCATTCGATCCGGCCGAACCGGGCGTTCCGGTATCCCTGGTAGCCGAAGGCGGTCACGAGGATCCACTTCAGCATCTTGACCCGGCGCTTCAGGCGGACCGCCTCGTCGCGCGGGAGGCCCGGCGCCCTCAGCGCCGTCTTGTAGGCGAGCCGACGCTCGAGCAGCGGGGCGAGCGTGCGGGGGATCAGCCCGACGCGCTGCGTGCAGGAGCGGTAGCCGAGGCCGGGAGCCCGGACCGGGCTCGCGGGGCAGCATCGGCAGTTGAGCGTCTCCGCGGAGAGGTTGTTCCTCACCATGATGTGCGGGAAGAGGCTCGCGAAGTCGAACTCGTCGACTCCATCGTGGACGCCGACCGGCGGAAGGAAGATCACCCCGCCCCGGTCGGCCGCGACGAGGTGGTCCCCGCGGCGGAACTCCTCGGGCCGGTTCTTCTTCCACGGAACGTGCGCGCCGAGCGAGAGCGCGACCGCCATCTCCATCGCGGTGAAGCACGTCCCCGGCGACTGCCGGACGACCGTCTGGAGAGAGAGCCGCGACAACCGGGCCGCGTCGACCAGGCCGGGGATCGCCGCGTCGCGGTAGAGGAACGAGTTCTCTCCGTCGATGTGGAACCGGCCGGGAAGCGGGAACGAGGCGGACCGGTGGAGGACGCGCCCGTACGATTCGAACGAGCGGGCGGGCCGGGACGGGGCGAACGGGGCCCGTTCCCGCCCGAGGACGAACTCCCCCGGTGAGAGACCGCACGCTCCCGCGCGACGGTAGAGCCACGGGAGGTCGAACGAGTCCCCGCCCTCGGTGAGGAGGAGGTCGGGGTCGGTCCGGGCGAGCTCGCCGACGAGCGCCCGGAAAAGGTCGTCCTCGGGCCCCTCGAGCGTCACGTCGCCCAGACGGACCGAGCCGACCCGGCCGTCCGGCGGGGGGATCCGGCCGCGACGCTCTCCCGCGATGCGGACCTCGAGCTCCGCGACCGAGATCGGCGGCGTCACGTAGTCGACCCGCTCCGCCGGTTCGGTCACGCGGAGATCCGCCCCGCGGCCGACGACCGGCGCGAACGGGTAGAGCCCGTGGCTGAGGTGGTAGAGCTGCGGAACGGCGAGGTCGACGTCGTAGAACGCGAACCGCTCGTAGCCGCCGAGAGCGTCGATCTCCCGCGCGAGGGAGCGGCGAAGATTGTGGCGCGCGGGGGTGACGACGAGGAGCGGGCGCGCCCTCCGGTCGTAGATCGAGGGATGTCCGAAGGAGAGCCGCGCCTCGGCGACGCTCGACCGGCCGGCGAGGGTCCGACGGAGGTCGACGAGCTCGGCCTTCGGACCGCAGACGAGGAACGGGGGGCGGTACTCCACGGCGGTGCGGCGCACGCGGCCCGAACGGCTCTCCTTCACCCAGAGGACGACCGAGCGGCCGTCGGCGCTCTCGGTAACGTCGAGGAGCCATCCGTCGGGCGTTGGGGCCGCCCCGTCCACGGTCAGGACCGACCCACCCGGGCCGCGTCGTCGGCCCGGATCCGGACCGCGAGGTCGGTGAGGACGGAGAGGAGGATCGACTCGAGGAGGTCGGGGCTCCCGACGTACGTCGCCTGGGCCGCGTAGCGTCGGGCCCCGGTCCGGACGAGCTCGAACGCCGCGCGCTCCTCGGGGGTCGTGAGCAGGCGCGCGAACGCGTCCCAGCGTCTCATCCGCTCCTCAAGCGCCTGACGGTACGTCGGGGCGGTACGTCCCACGCGATCACCTCCTCGGTGCCGGGGTCGCCGAACTCCTCGATCCCCCGCTGGCCGGGCGCCCGGGGAACGAGCGCGAGGCGGGCCGCGTCCCGGACCGAGCGGGCTCGCAGGGTGCTGGGTCCCCGGTCGAACGTCACGAGGTCGCACCAGCGCGGTCCCTCGTTCGCGAGGCCGGGGAACCGGCCGAGGCCGTCGGGGCCGAGCGTGAGAAGGAGCGGTACGGAGAGCCCGTCGAGGAGCCGGCGGAGCGTTCGGGCGATGTGGCGAAGGAGTGCGTCCCGTTCGTCCTCGGGAATCTCGTCGGTCGCGAACAGCGCCGGAAGGTCGTGGCCGACCAGGAGGGTCGGCGGATGCTGACGGGCCTCCCGGGCCCATCCGTCGACCAGCGCGACCGTCTGGTAGGCGGTGAACGCCCTCGCGAGGCGGATCCTCTCGAGGGGCTCGGCCGCGTCGAGCCCGAACGCCCGGCCGAGCTCGCCGAGATGGTACGGACGGAACCGGTTCCCTCCCTCGAGGAGGGAGATCCGGCCGCGTGCGAGCGCGCTTCCCACGTAGAGCGATTCGAGGATCGGTTCGACCGCGGCCGTAGGACCGGTCCAGACGGTCGCCTCTCCCGCGGAGAACCGGCGCGCGAGCCAGGGAAAGAGCGAGGGTTCGGACGGGAGGAGCGGGACGGAGCGGACCCGGCGGGACCGGGGAGCGAAACGGACCGCGGTCGAGGGCACGGGGCGGGGCGCGCTCCGCGCTTCCGGCCCGAACGGTTCGAACGGCTCGAACGGCTCGAACGGCTCCGCGTCCTCCGGCGCGAGCGGCGGCTCGACGACAAAGATCTCGCTCACGGTCAATCGACCCCGTCGGGATCGAGCGCCGAAATCGCTCTAAAGCGGCGGCTCGGGAGAGATTGAAACGGGCCCGAGAACGACGCGTTCCCGACCGGCGCGCGCGTCGCGGGGGGGGGGTCCCGGCCGGCGCCCTTACAGAAGCCGTCGGGGCCCCTCGGGAGCCCGAAGGCCCAGCTCCTCGGCGAGGGTCCGGCAGTTCACCGCGGCGTCCCCACGGAAATGGTTGTTGAAGAAGCCGTAGACCGTCCCGACCTTCTCTGCGAGCGCCCGGACCCGGGGAACCCAGTCGGAGAGCTCCTTCGCCGAGTAGGTGTAGTCGTACCAGAGCGGGTCGCCGTGGCCGTGCCAGCGGACGTAGGCGAACGGGGCGGTCGTCTCGAGCGAGATGGGAAGGTGCGGGCCGTCCACGATCACGTGCGCGAGGCCGAACTCGCGGAGCAGGGCGTACGATTCGGGGCGGAGCCAGGAGGGCTCGCGGAACTCGACCGCCACCGGAAGGTCCCGCGGGAGCGACGCGTAGAACGCCCGGACGGTACCGGGCTCGAACGGAAGGGAGGGGGGAAGCTGGAGGAGGGCGGCCACGAACCGCCCCGCCTCCCGCAACGGCCTCAGCATCGCGAGGAACCGGCCGAGCTCCTCGTCGGTGCTGACCAAGCGGAGCTGGTGGGTGATCGTCTGCGGGAACTTCGCCGCGAACCGGAACCGGGACGGGGTCCGTCGCACCCAGGACGCCGCGACCGACGGCGCGGGCAGCCGGTAGAAGGTGGAGTTGACCTCCACGATCGGGAAGAGGTCCGCGTAGTAGCGAAGCTTGTCGGAGGCCCCGCCCGGCGGGTAGACCTTGCCGACCCACTCCGGGTAGTCCCACCCGCTCGTTCCGAGGAGGATCTCCGCCACCGCTGCTCCGCACGGATACGCCGCGGGGAGGCTAAAGCGGACCGCGAGAGGTGCTGGAACGCGATCCGGACGAACGAGGAGGGGCGACGGCTCTCCGGGGCACCGGGCGCCTGACGAAACGCTAATACCCCGACGCCCTCGGGGAACGGTCCCCCATGGTCCAGGTCGACATCGACATCGCGAAGTGCACGGGCTGCTCCCACTGCAAGGACGTCTGCCCGGTGAACGTCTTCGAGCTGCGCCCGCGGACCGAGGTGCCGGACGTGGTGGACGACCCGACGGTCGCCGCGAAGTTCCAGTTTCGCGGGGAAAAGTCGCTCTCGGTCCTCGGCCCCGAATGCATCGTCTGCGAGGCGTGCCTCTTCGAGTGCGAGGGAGAGTGCATCCTGATCACGGACGAGGAAGGCCACGTCCACCACTCGGTGTACAAGTAGCGAACCATGCCGCTCTACTCCATCCCATACCGTTTCTCCGTCCGCCTGCCGGCCCCGCCCGACGCCGCGTTCCGGTGGGCCACGGACTTCCGGTCGGACGACCTCTCGCTCTCGGGCCGCGCCGGCACGAGAAAGGTCGAGTGGCTGACGCCGGATGCCCTCCTCCTGACCGACACGATTCCGAAGGGCCGGGGAACCGACTCGAAGACGCGCCTCGTGCGGCTCTACCCGAAACGGTTCGCCTGGACGAACACCCACGTCCGCGGATCGAGCCTCCACTCCCAGTTCCTCTACGAGCTCACCCCGTCCGGGCGCGGCGCCTCCCGGCTCGAGTTCACCGGACTCCAGCTTCTCCGGCTCGCGCGAGGGCCGAGCCCCCGCGCGACCGCGACACTGGGCCGGGCGCTCGCCCGCGAGGACGCCGCGCTGTGGCGGGCGCTCGCTCGCGCCATGGCCCGGGACCTCGGTGCGCGGCGCGTCCGGCGCGCTTCGCGATAGGCTCCGGAGCGTCTCCGCTGACGGCGCCGGAGTAGCCCTTAAATACGTTGGAACCCCGCCGAGGGCGCCGTGCCCGATACCTCGAAGGAGCCGGGTCGTACGGTCGTTCTGGGCGAGCGTGAGCTCGCGATCGGGTTCCGCCTGATCGGCCTCACGGACGTGGTCGAGGTCACCCCCGAAACAGCCGTGCGCGAGTTCCAGAAGGCGATGGGGGACGACCGGTTCAACCTCGTGATCGCGAGCCAGTCGATCCGTCCGAAACTCTCCGAGAACCAGCGGACCCAGGCCGACGCGTCCCTCCGTCCGCTCGTCGTGTTCGTCCCGACGCCCACGGGCGAGTTCGACGTCGAGAGCATCGGGTCGCTCGCGAAGCGGGTCCTGGGCGTCACGCTGGCCCTTCCGAGCTGAAGGGGAACGATGACCGGAAGCGTCGGGCGGGTCTCGGGTCCGGTCGTCATCGCCGAAGGGCTCGACGACGCGAAGATGTACGACGTCGTCCGTGTCGGCACCCTTGGCCTGGTCGGGGAGATCATCCGGCTCGTGTCGGGCACCGCCACGGTCCAGGTCTACGAGGACACGACCGGCGTCCGTCCGGGAGACCCCGTCGAGACGACCGGCCAGGCCCTGAGCGTCGAGCTCGGCCCGGGCCTTTTGAAATCCATCTACGACGGCGTCCAGCGTCCGCTCGATGTCATCCAGAAGAACGTCGGGGATTTCATCACGCGAGGGTTCGACGCCCCGCCGCTCGACGAGAAGAAGGAGTGGCAGTTCACCGCGACCGCGAAGGTCGGCGCGGAAGTGACCCCGGGGACGATCCTCGGGACCGTCCAGGAGACGTCGCTCATCCTCCACAAGATCATGGTCCCGCCGGGGCTCCGCGGCACGCTCAGCGAGCTCGCGAGCGGGAGCTACACCGTCCGCGACCCGATCGGCACGATCAAGACCGCCACGGGAAAGACCCCGGTCTTCCTCAGCCAGCGCTGGATCGTCCGGATCCCGCGTCCGGTCTCCCAGAAGCTCCCTCCCGCGATCCCCCTCGTGACCGGTCAGCGGGTCATCGACACGTTCTTCCCGGTCGCCAAGGGAGGGACCGCGTGTATCCCTGGACCCTTCGGGTCCGGGAAAACGGTCATTCAGCAGCAGCTCGCGAAGTGGGCCGACTCGGACGTGGTCGTCTACGTCGGCTGCGGCGAGCGCGGAAACGAGATGACGGAGGTTCTGGCCACGTTCCCGAACCTCGTCGATCCCAAGTCGAAGCGACCGCTGATGGAACGTACCGTCCTCATCGCGAACACCTCGAACATGCCGGTCGCCGCCCGGGAAGCGAGCGTCTACACCGGGATCACGATCGCGGAGTACTACCGCGACATGGGCTACGACGTCGCGCTAATGGCCGACTCGACCAGCCGCTGGGCCGAGGCGATGCGGGAAATCTCCGGGCGGCTCGAGGAGATGCCGGGCGAGGAAGGCTACCCCGCGTACCTCGGACGCCGTGTCGCGGAGTTCTACGAGCGGGCCGGCAGGGTCGTGACGCTCTCGCCCGAGGGACGGACGGGCTCGGTCACGGTCGTGGGCGCCGTCTCGCCCCCGGGAGGGGACACGTCCGAGCCGGTCAGCCAGAACACGCTGCGCGCCGTGCGCGTCTTCTGGGCCCTCGATGCGTCGCTTGCCGCCCGCCGCCACTTCCCCTCGATCAACTGGCTCCAGAGCTACTCGCTCTACGTCGGGGACCTCGAGCCGTGGTACATCGCCGAGCTCTCGAAGGAGTTCGTCGGCCTCCGCCAGAAGGCCCTCGAGATCCTCCAGAAGGAGTCGGAGCTCCAGGAGATCGTGCAGCTGGTCGGGGTCGACGCGCTCCCCGAGCGGGAGAAAGCGACGCTCGACTCCGCCCGGATGCTTCGCGAGGATTACCTCCAGCAGAGCGCGTACGACGAGGTCGACACCTACACCTCGATCCAGAAGCAGCTTAGGATGCTGCGGGCGATCCTGACGTTCTCCGACCGGGAGCAGGCCGCGATCGAGAAGGGCACGACCGTCGCGCAGCTCCAGAAGCTGCCGGTCCGCACGAGGCTGTCGCGCATGAAATGGATCCCCGAGGCAGAGGTCGCTTCCCAGTTCGACCGCCTCGAGCTCGAGATGGCGGAGGCGGTCGACTCGGTCTCCGCCGCCGGAGGGAACTGATGGTCACGAAGACGACCCCGCCCCGCGATGCGTCCGACGCCGTGCCCGTCGACTACCGCACGATCGATCGCGTCACGGGACCGCTCCTGTTCGTCCGGGACGTGGCGAACGCCGCCTACGGAGAGATCGTCGAGATCGCCCTGCCCAACGGGGAGCGCCGCCAAGGCCAGGTCCTCGATTCGCGCAAGGGCCTGGCGATCGTCCAAGTGTTCGGCGCGACGATGGGGATCAACGTCGAGCAGACCACCGTGAAGTTCATGGGCGAGGTCGCGACCCTCGCCGTCTCCGACGAGCTCCTCGGCCGGGTGTTCAACGGGCTCGGGGAGCCGCGGGACGGCGGGCCGAAGATCGTCAGCAAGACCCGGCTCGAGATCGTCGGCAACGCGATGAACCCCTACTCGCGCGAGGAGCCGAGCGAGTTCATCCAGACCGGCATCTCCACGATCGACGTCAACAACACGCTCGTCCGCGGCCAGAAGCTCCCGCTGTTCTCCGGTGCCGGCCTCCCGCACAACCAGGTCGCCGCGCAGATCGTGCGCCAAGCGAAGCTCCGTGACTCCACCGAGGGGTTCGCGGTCGTCTTCGCGGCGATGGGGATCACGAGCGAAGAGGCGAACTTCTTCCTCCGCGAGTTCGAGACGACCGGCGCGCTCGAGCGGACGGTCGCGTTCCTGAACCTCTCCTCCGACCCGTCGATGGAACGGGTCGTCACGCCGCGAATGGCCCTCACCGCGGCCGAGTTCCTGGCGTACGAGCGCGATCTCCACGTCCTCGTGGTCCTGACGGACATGACGAACTACTGCGAGGCCCTACGAGAGGTCTCGGCCGCCCGGGAAGAGGTCCCCGGCCGGCGGGGCTACCCCGGATACCTCTACACGGACCTCGCGACGATCTACGAGCGCGCCGGGAAGATCCACGGCCGCAAGGGGTCGATCACCCAGCTCCCGATCCTCACGATGCCGGCGGACGACGTCACCCACCCGATCCCGGACCTCACGGGGTACATCACCGAGGGCCAGACGTACCTCAGCCGGGACCTCCAGCGGAAGGGGATCTACCCCCCGATCGACGTGCTTCCCAGCCTGTCCCGTCTGATGAACCTGGGGATCGGGAAGGGCCGGACGCGCGAGGACCACCGAGGGGTCTCCGACCAGCTGTTCGCGGCGTACGCGACCGGGAAGGACCAGCGGGCCCTTTCCGCGATCGTGGGCGAGGAGGCGCTGAGCGCAGTCGACCGGCTCTACCTCCGCGCCGCCGACCGGTTCGAGAAGGAGTTCGTCAACCAGCGGCCCGACGAGGACCGCTCGATCGACGAGAGCCTCGCGATCGCCTGGGACATCCTCTCCGACCTCCCCGATTCGGAGCTGAAGCGGATCCGGCCCGAGTACGTTCAGCAGTACCGCGCCCATCCGCCCGTCGCGGGCGCGCAGTAGGGATCGGACGAGCATGGCCGTCGAGAACGTCCGTCCGACCCGCCTCGAGCTCCTTAGGACGCGGCGCCGCATCTTCGTGGCGCGGCGCGGCCTCAAGCTCCTCAAGCTCAAGCGGTCCGCGCTGATTGCCGAGTTCTTCACGATCTCGAGGGTGGCGATGCGCCTCCGCGGTGACCTGCGCGACCGGATCGGGCGCGGCTACGAGTCGATCCGCATGGCGGAGACGATCGAGGGTCCGACGCGGCTCGAGAACATCTCCATGCTCCTTCCCGACCTGCCCGCGATCGCCGTCGCGACGAAGAACGTGATGGGTGTCCGCACGCCCCGCCTCGACCGGGAGACGTTCGTTCCGGTGCCCACCGCCTCGCTCCTCGACCTTCCGACCTCGATCCAGGAATCGGTCGTCCGGTTCCAGGGGATCTACCAGGTCGTCCTCGACATCGCCGAGAAGGAGAACGCCCTCCGCCGGCTCCTCCGTGAGATCGAGAAGACGAAGCGCCGGGCGAGCGCGATCGAGAACGTCCTCGTCCCGCGCCTCGAGGGGATCGTGCGCTACATCAAGTTCCGTTTCGACGAGATGGAACGCGACGCGTTCAGCATGCTGAAGACGGTGAAGCGGAAGATGGAGCAGGGGGCCGAGAATGTCGCTGCCGCCTGACCCCGCCGTCCGTCGCCTTAGCGCCCTCCGCCGGTTCACCCTCGTCCAGGCGGCGAGCGTCGGCATCAAGATCGCGGCGGTCGTGGCGCTCCTCGTCCTCTTCTCGAAGCTCGTGGGAGGGCTCTAGCGTGACAACCGATGCCGGCCCGACCCCGCCGGACGCCGCGGCACTGGACGCGCTGAAGCGGATCAAGGCCGCCGAGGCCGACTGGGACGAACGGCTCCGCACCGCCCGTCATGCCTCCGCCGAGGCGCTCGAACGCCGTCGCGCCGACGCCGACGCGACCGTCAGGGCCGTCGCCACCGAGGCGGAAGCGGAGCGGTCGCGGGCGGTGGAGAGGGCCCGCGCGGCCGCGGAGGCCGAGGCCCGCACGATCGTCGCCGAAGGAGAGGCCACCGCCCGCGACGCAGCCTCCGACAAGGGAAAGCGGCCGAAGGACCTGGAGAAGCGGGTCCTCGACGCCGTCCTCGGCCCGTTCGCCCCGGACTAGAGGTACAGGAATGGCGCTGCGCCCGATCCCGATGGCCAAGATCGGCCTCATCGGGCTCCGCGAGGACGAGGAACGCGTACTCACCGTCCTCCACGACTTGAGGGTCGCCCAGGTCGAGCCGCTCTCGCACGACGCGCTCGCCCTCCTGGGCCCCGAGCGCGGCTCGGAGACGCTCCGCCGGATCGGGGACGAGACCCTGCGCTTCCGCGGGCTCTTGGGCGCGCTCCCGCCTTCCGGCACGCAGGCCCCGCGGCGGTTCGACACGGTCGACCAGATACTCGCGGCCGCGAATGCGGTCTCGATCGACGAGGAGGTGGGGTCGCTCGAACGCGAGAACGACCGCCTGCAGACCGAGGAGAAGGCGATCGACGACACGCTCAGGCTGCTCGGGTCAATGTCGTTCTACACCGACCGGCTTTACTACCTCAACTCGCCGAGCTTCCTCGCGTTCGTCGGACAGGCGGACCCGGAGGCGTTCGCGGCCCTTCGCTCGAAGCTCCCGCCCGAGGTCGACCCCCAGTTCATCCTCGGCCCCGCCGGGCCTCCCCGACGGTTCATCCTCGTCTGCCGAAGCTCTGCGGGGGACGCGCTCTCCTCGACCACCCCGTCCCAGGGGATCCATCTCGCCGCCGTGCCGGCCCTGTCGGGAACGGTCGCGGAGGAGACCCGGCGGCTCGAACTCCGCCGGACCGAGATCCTTGCCCGCCGGGCCGCGATCCGCGAGCGCCTGGCGGCGATCGCCCGTGACTGGTACCCCACCGTGGCGGCGATCGACGAGGCGCTCGAGATCGAGAACCGGAAATCGGAGATCCTGACGAGGCTCGGGGCGAGCCGCGCCGCCTTCGCGCTGGAGGCGTGGGTCCCGGTCCGCGACACGGCCCGCCTGCGGTCTGTGGTCGAGGCGGCGACCGACGGCCGCGTCCACTTCTACCCGGTCCCCACGAACGAGGAGCCTCCGACCCTGATGTCGAACCCGCGCGGGGTCCGGCGGTTCGAGTTCTTCGTGCGGTTCTACTCGCTGCCCCAGGCGACCGAGTGGGACCCGACGCTCGTCTTCGCGATCGTGTTCCCGATCTTCTTCGGGTTCATGCTGGGCGACTGGGGCTACGGCCTCGTCATCCTCCTGATCTCGATCTGGATGATCCGCGGGTTCCCCGGCGCCCAGCACCTTCCGAAGTTCGGCCGGAACTTCGTGAAGCGGATCATGGGGCCAAAGGGGATGCAGCAGCTCGCGTGGGCGCTCTTACCGGGCTGCGCGCTCGCGATCGCGCTCGGCCTCTACCTCGACGAGTTCTTCGGGTTCGCGGTGCTGAACACGCTGTTCGGGTACAACACCCCGGTCGTCCTGAAGAGCAGCACGGGCTCGAGCGTGGGGCGACTCCTCCTCCTCGCGGGGTACATCGGCCTCGCGATGGTGACGCTCGGGTTCCTGTTCGGGGCCCTGAAGGAGTACCTGCACCACCACCGGCGCGGCGTCGTCGCGAAGGTCGGCGGGATCCTGTTCGCGTGGGGCGTGGCGTTCTTCGGCCTCGCCGTTATCCATCACGCGACGTCCGTCAGTTCGGACCCGCTCCTCGTGCTCTGGTACACATTCCTCGGAGTCGGCCTCGCGATGCTGCTGGGCGGCGAGGGACTGCAGATGGGGATGATGGGCCTGATCGAGGTCGTCAGCCACATCCTCTCCTATACCCGGTTGGTCGGGATCCTGCTCGCGAGCGTCATCCTCGCGTTCGTCATCAACACGATCGCGACCGGGCTCATTACGGGGGGCACGATCGTCGGGATCGTCGCCGCCCTGGTCATCCTCGTCGTCGGGCAGTCGTTCAACGTGATCCTCGGCGTGTTCGAGCCGGGGATCCAGGGCGCGCGGCTGATCTTCGTCGAGTACTTCTCGAAGTTCTACTCGGGGAACGGCAAGCAGTTCCGTCCGTTCGGCGCCCCCCGGACCCACACGCTCTCGTCCCTGGACAAGAACGGGGCGATCCTCCAGGCCCCGAAGGTCTGAGCTCCGGACTACGCGCGCGGGCTCGCGAGCAGCGGCGCGAGCCGGTCGTTCGCGAGGCCGTAGAGCTTCCCGAACGCGATGCGGCGAAGGTCCCCCCGCTCGAGCTCGTTGAGGAGGAGGTAGGTGAAGATCACCGAGAGGGAGAGCGGGTACGTCCGGAGCCGCTTCAGCTCGGAGAGCGCCCGGTCCCGCTGGATCACCGCTTCGTAGCCCGTCAGGGTCGCGTAGGTGGTGAAGTCCGCGGTCCCCTCGCCGATGGACGGGAACGAACCGGAGAACCGGTCGGCCAGCTCGGGGACGGTCCGCGCGCTGTAGAGCTCGGGCGCCTGGGAGGCGGCGATCGTTCCCCCCTCGAGCCAGCGGGAGAGCACCTCGTCGATCGTGAGGTCCGCGCCCTTCGCCTTGAGGAGGAGGAGGGCGTTCCGCGCGTCGATCTCGCTCGCGATCAGGCCGCGGACGACCCACTCGTCGCCCTGGAAGAACCGGGCCCCCTCGAGGACGGAGCGGTAGTACTGCTGGTCGAGCGCGTGGAGGATCGCAAAGATGTCGTGCGTGCGCTGGAACGCGTCCAGGAAGGGCAGGATCGTCGTGCCGTAGCCGTACTGCACGAGGGCGGTGACGGTCGCCTCCACGGTCGGCTGGCCGAGGAGGATGCGGAAGTCGTCAAGCGTCATCACGCCCGAGTACAGGCCGGCGGGGATGTCGCGGCTCGAGACGAGGTGGTCCTCCGTCTCGGTCACGGCGCGGGACTGGGCCTTCGAGCTCAGGATCAGCTCGATGTTCTGGATGTCCCACCGCCCCAGGTAGGCGGCGATAACCGGTCGGCCCGCGAACGGCGTGGCGTCGTAGGCGTGGCGGTTCCGCCGCACGAACGTGCGGTTGATCGCGATCTCGAGCATCGAGGGGCCCGGGTGCGTCGTCCGCGCCCAGGCGACATCGTCGGCGTAGGGCGTGGTCTCGAGGACCTTCGCGAGGTCGGCCGTGTCCTTCGCGGCGAGGAGCGAGGCGTACATCTCCTTCGGCAGGAAGGCGGGGAAGTCGGGCTTCAGGCGGCCGAGCGCGCTCGCGTAGGGGGAGCCGGCCATCGCCTCGGGCCCTATGCGAGGAGCTCGCGGAGCTTGTCCCCGCGGAGCCGGAGCAGCTCGTCGAACGAAAGGTCCAACCGCCGGCTCGCGTCCGGCGTCTCCGCGATCAGCCCGCCGAGGATCGGGCGGGGCGTTGGGTCGAACGATTTTCCGGCGAGCTTGCCTAGGGCGGCGGAGTCCTCCTTGCGCCCGCTGATCCGCACGGATTCGCCGAGCGCGGACCGGGCTGTCCGGAGCATCTTGCGGAGCGTGGCGGCGTAGTCGGAGGTGTCGGTGAACTCCGAGAGGACCTCCTTCGTCTCGTCCAGGGCGTGGACGAGGCGCGCCTCCCGCGCCCCGTAGAGCAGCTTGCGCGCGGCGAGCTTGGCCGCAGCGACCCGCTGGGCTCGGTCCCGCGCGATGTCGGCCGCGGTCGTGCGGGCGGCCTCCTTGCGGATCGTCTCCAGGCGGGCTTCGCGGTCCGTGTCGATCTTGGATTCGTCGGCGGAGCGTGCCGTGGTGACCGACCCGAGCTCCGTCTCGCCTCGGCGGCGAATCTCCTCGACGAGGCTCTCGAGCGTCATACCCGAGGAGCGGCGCGCTAGAGGATGCCGAGCAGAAGGATGATACCGAGCACGAACCCGATGATCCAGAGCGTCTCGGGGATAACGAAGAAGAAGAGCACTTGGCCGAACTTCTCCGGCTTCTCGGCGATGATCCCCATACCCGCGGCGCCGATGCCGGACTGGGCCATGCCGGTCCCGATCAGACCGCCGGCGATCGCGATCCCTGCGGCGAGAGAGGCATAGGCGTCTACCATCGAGGATTCCCGCGCGGGGCGAACAAGGTTCGGTATATAACCGTCCCCCGGACGGCCTTTCCACGCCGGGGCCCGGGGCCCCGGGGGTGAGTCCTTTGAGCATGGGCTCACCTCGGCCGGCCCCGCTTTCGGCTGCCGTTTCCAGCTCCCGGCCGGTCCCGACCGGCACCGGCACGCGCGCCTCCGGCCCTCAGGAGAGGTAGACGTTGATGTCGGCCGTCACGGCTGTTTGCGTGGCCGCCGACCAGTGGTACGTGGCCGCGAGGTTGGCCACCGAGACCCCGGTGGTCTTCACGAGGAGCGCCATCATGAACCACGCCTGGTTCTGGACCACGAGCCACGGGTTCCCTCCGCTGGGAGCCGCGGTCTCGTTGCCGACGGAATTCTTCACCGCCTGGTCTCCCCCGTTGGCGCCGGCGGCCCACGCGGAGAGGAGCTCAGCATTGTAGAGCGAACCGACGTGGAGGTACTGCCCGTTGATCACGATGAACGGGATCCCGGTGGCGTACGCCGACACGTACGCCTGCTGGTAGCAGCTCGAGGTGGCGGGGTACGCCCCGTCGGTCCCCCCGGTGTACTCCGCGACCTGCACTGCGACCGTCCCCGAGGACTGCGCGTTCGCGAGGACGACCTCGGGGGTGCTCTTGGCCGGCTCCCCCGCCGCGCTGCTCGAGTACATCGAGAACGCCGAATTCGGAACTGCCGCACCGTACGAGGCGAGGGTCTTCCAGATCGCCCAACTGCTCGCCGAGCAGTACGGGCACCAGACTGCCCCGTAGGAGAAGAACACGGGCTTTCCGCCTTCCTGCCAGGGAGAGACGTGGACCTGCTCCCAGCCGGTGACCGAGTCCGGTCCGTTCACCGGCGTCAGGCTCGCCGCCGAGGGCAGGTAGGGGCACCCGAACAGCAGGCTGCCGGTGAGGCCGATGAGACCGGCCAGGACGAGACCCAGAACGACCCCTCCGATCAGCGTTCCCCGGAAGACCGTCGACCAGCGCCTGCCGGGAGTCGTCCGCCAGAGCGCGAACGCGAACACGAACGCAAGGACCGCCAGGACGAGGGCCAGGTACGGGAACGCGGGAACGAGCAGCCCCACCGGCGACGGGACGAGGTACGCGAGGGCGAACCAGACCGCGACCAGGGGGAGGATCAGGTAGAGGATCCGGAGCCAGCTCCAGCGCGCCCCTCCCTTCGCGCCCTCCGGTTTCGGCGTGCCGGCAGGATGGGATCCCCTCCGCCCCTTCGCCTTGCCCCGATGGTAGAGCGCCCGGAGCGCAGGACCGGGGTCTCCGGCAGAAGGGTCCGCGTGGAACCCGACCTTCGGGTCGGCGGCGACCTTCTCCCAGTCCCACCCCTTGGACCTGAGCTCCTCGACCCGGTCCCAGTCGACCATCGCCCGACGATCGCCAGTCTCCTCTTCCACCTTCCCTAGCAGGGGGAGCAGGCTTCCGGACCCGACGGGGGACACCCGGTGCCGCGACCTAGGTCGGCTCTGCGGTCGGAGGCTCGTCAGAGTTGTCGGAGACGCCCCGCGCGGGTTCGCGGGTCTTGCGGACGAGCGCGATCGCCCCGATCCAGGCGAATCCCCCGAACAGGTACGCCGTGACGCAAACCGGGCAGAGGGCGTGGATCTCCGCAAGCTCGACGTAGAGGAAGTACATCGACAGGACGACCCCGACCGTGGTGATCAGGAGAAGGGCGCACGGCCAGGCCGTCTCCCGTGGCCGCTTCTCCGCGATCCCGGCGAACACAAGGATCAGGACGAACCCCCCGATCCCCCAGAGGTAGTCCTGGATCCCGAAGGTCGTGGTCAGTCCGCTCCTGTCCACGAGCGAGCACGAGAAGAACGAGTTGATCGAGCAGACCGCCTCGAGCGACGCGTCGAAGAACTCGGCCGCCGCGAACATCGCGACGAGGAGGCCCACGCCGGACGCGAGATAGATCGCCGAGCGGAGGGACCGGATCTGCATCGTTCCGTCAGGAGGTCTGGTTCATGTCGCTCTCGACCGCGCTGATCGTGGCGGCGCTCCACTTCGAGGCGCCCGGCCAGTTCGAGAGCTTGCCGATGCTCAGTCCCGTCGCTTTCGCGAGGTACGTCATGATCCACCAGGTCCCGCCCTGGATCGCCGTCCAGGGCGTCCCGGTCTCGTTGAGCACGGAGCCCTTGACGGTCTGGTCCCCGGTGAGCTGGTAATTCTTGAGGTCGGCCGGGTTGACGAACGACGCCCCGGCATGGACGTACTGGCCGTTGACGACCCCGAACGGGATAGAGCCCCCACCGTAGGCGGCCACGTAGGCGAGCTGGAAGCAGCTCGTAGTCGCCGGGGAGGTTCCCTCGACGCCCGACGTGTCCTCGCTGACCTGGAACGAGATCGTCGTCGAGCTCAGCTGGATCCCCGCCAGGACCACCTCGGGGGTACTGGGGTCGACGTCGGTGGAACTCGAGTAGTCGGTGAACACCGCTCCGGAAACGCTCCCGAACTGGGTCAGCGCCTTGTAGAACGCCCAGCTGCTCGCGGAGCAGAACGGGCACCAGGTTGAGCCGTAGGAGTAGAGAATCGGCTTCCCGTTGTCCTGCCAGGGGGCCATGTGGCCGACCTCCCAGTTGTCGGGTTCCGACGTGAGGGACGAGGCGGGGGGTAGGTACGGGCACCCGAAGAGGAGCGACCCGGCGAGGCCGATGAGGCCCGCGACGACGAGCCCCAGGACGATCCCGCCGATCAGGGTGCTCCGGTAGACGGCCGACCAGCGGCGTCCCGTCGACCGCCAGAGCGCGAAGACGAAGACGAACGCCACGACGGCCAGGACGAGCCCCAGGTACGGAATCGCGGGGACCAACAGGCCGACCGGCGACGGGACGAGGTAGGCGATCAGGAACCAGATCGCGACCAGGGGGACCGCCAGGAATCCGATCCGGATCAGCGTCCAGCGGGACTCCCCGGCCGCCGACCCCGGTCGGGGGGTCGTCGGGGTCTGGGGTTTGCGTCGCCCCCGGGCCTTGCTCCGGTGGTAGAGCGCACGAAGCGCCCGACCAGGGTCCCCGGCGGACTCGTCCGCGTGGAAACCGACCTTAGGGTCCACGGCGATCTTCGACCACTCCGTCCCTTTGGACCTGAGTTCCTCGACCCGGTCCCAATCGACCATCGAGGGTCGAACGAAGCGCAGCTTTTCCCCTTTGTCCCAGCGAAAACGGGTTGGACCCGGCCCCCCCGGTCCGCCCGGCAGCCCGATTCCGGCCGGGGGACCCGCCGGCTTTTACCCCGCCCCGGCCAACGGGTCCCGTGCGCGTAACGTTCCTCGGGACGGCGGGTTCCTGGCCCACGAAGGAGCGGTCGGCCAGCGCCATCGCCCTCGACCTCGAGACAGAGCTCATTCTCCTCGACTGCGGCGAGGGGACCCAGCGGCAGTTCTTCCGCTCGAGCGCCTCGTTCATGCGCGTCCGCCGGGTGTTCATCACGCACTTTCACGGCGACCACTTTCTCGGCCTCCCGGGTCTCATCCAGAGCATGTGCCTGAACCATCGAGAGGAGCCCCTCGACATCTACGGCCCCCCGGATGCGAAGGAGATGGTCGACCGGGCGCTCCGGATGGGCTACTTCACGCTCCGATTCCCAGTGGAGATCCACCCCCTTTCGCCCGGGAGCACCGTCCAGCTGGACGGCTACGAGGTCCGCACGGCGGCGGCGCAGCATCCCGTCCCCGCCCTGGCGTACCGTATCGAGGAGGCCCCGAAACGGGGGAGGTTCGACGGTCCTCGGGCGCGGGAGCTCGGTCTGCACGGCAAGGACTTCGCACGTCTCGAAGCCGGCGAAGAGGTCCGGGTCGGGGATCGCGTGGTTCGGCCGGAGGACGTGATGGGACCCCCGCGCGCGGGTCGGTCCCTCGTCTACTCGGGCGACACCGCCCCCACCGAAGCGGTCCGCCGGCTCGCGGAGCGCGCCACGCTGCTCGTCCACGAGGCGACCGCCGCTCAGGAGATCGAGAAGGAGGCGAACGAGTGGGGCCACTCCTCGGCGCGCCAGGCCGCCGAGTGCGCGCGCGTCGCCGAGGTCGGCGCTCTGTTCCTGACCCACTTCTCTGCCCGCTACAAGGAGCTCGAGCCGCTCGAAGAGGAGGCCCGCATCGTCTTTCCGGGCTCGACCGCGGCCCGCGACCTCCTGGACCACCTGATCCTCCAGCCATGATCCGGGCCGACCTCGTCGTTCGGGACCTCGCGGAGGTCGCGACGCTCGTGGAAGGGGCCGTCCCGCGGGTCGGCGCTCGGATGCGCGAGCTCGCCAGGCTCCCGGACGCCGCCGTGGCGGTGAGCATGGGGCGGATCGCGTGGCTGGGGAAGGAACGCGCTCTCTCCCGAGAAGTGCGCCTGCGGCCGGGCGGAACAACGGTCGACGGCGACGGGGGAACGCTCGTTCCCGGGTTCGTCGACGCCCACACCCACGTCCTCTTCGCCGGGGATCGCGCGGCGGAGCTCCCGCTACGGGTTGGCGGCGCGGGCTACGCGGAGATCGCGCGGCGCGGCGGGGGCCTGTACTCCACGGTCCGAGCGACGAGAGCTTCGAGCGACCGGGAGCTGGTCCGGGTCACCGAAGCTCGGCTTCGACGCATGGCGTCGAACGGAACGACCTCTTTCGAGGTGAAATCCGGCTATTCGCTCGACCACGCGGGCGAGCTGCGCCTCCTCCGGCTGATACCCCGCCTCGCCCGCAGGACCGGTCTCGGACTCGTGCCCACCTTCCTCGGAGCGCACGCCGTGCCTCCCGAGTTCCGGGGGCGGGCGGATGCCTACGTGGACGTCCTGGTCCGACGGACGCTGCCCGCGGTCGCCCGCGAGCGGCTCGCGCGGTTCTGCGACGTCTTCTGCGAGCCGGGATTCTTCACGGTGCGACAGTCGGAGCGGCTCCTCCGTGCGGCGTCCCGGCTCGGGCTCGGGGTGAAGGTCCACGCGGACGAGTTCGTCCTCTCGGGCGGAGCTCGCCTCGCGGCCCGGTTGGGAGCGCGGTCCGCAGACCACCTGCTCGCAACCCCGCCATCGGACCGCGAACGTCTGGCGCGCGCCGGCGTCACCGCCGTGCTGCTGCCGCTCACCGCGTTCGCCTCCTCGCCGGAACGAAGATGCCCGGGCCGCGAGATGGTCGACGCCGGCGTCCCGGTAGCGCTCGGGTCCGACTGCTCGCCCAACACCTGGGTCGAGTCGATGCCGTTCGTCCTCGCGGCGGCCGTCCACGGGGCGCGGCTGACGCCCGCCGAAGCGCTCACCGCGGCGACCGTCAACGCCGCTCACGCGAGCGGCCTCGAGGGCGCGGGCACGATCGCCGTGGGTCGCTCCGCGGACCTCGCGTTGTTCCCGGTCCGCTCCGCCGACCTCCTAGGATACCGGTTCGACGTGCGTCCGGCGCTCGTTTTCCGTCAGGGAAAACCGATTTCTCCGCCGTAACTCCGTCAGTATATTCAAATAGGGGGGCTCTCCATCCCGCCGGTCGAGGTCCCCATCATGGCGGAGCGCGTAGGCAAAGAGTTGAGCAAGCGAGAGAAAGGCTACCTGTACTACCTCGGGAAGGACGGGTATCTCTGGAAGACCCCGACGAAGCTGAACAAGTCCGGCAAGAAGGCTCGCGTCGGAACCGAGAAGATCACCCGCCAAGACGGGTACATGTATTTCCTCGACAAGAAGGGCTACGTTTCCCGGGCCCGAATGAAGAACGCCTAAGGTCGATCGTCTCATCCCGGGGGACCTCTTCGGGGGTCCCCCGGGCCCGTATTTTTTTGCGTCTTCCTGCGCCTCGGGCCACGAAACGATATACCGGGTCAGCGTCCCTCCGCCATCGATGGTGTGCCGCAACGAGCCGGACGACCCGAGGAAGTGCGAGCGCTGCGGAGAGTTCCTCTGGGTCGCCGAGGAGGGACTGTTCTGCGGCGAATGCGGAGTGCTGATGCCTTGCACAATGCGCGTACTCCCTCCGCCGGCGGAGACGCGCCCGTCTCCCCTGGCGCCCCGGTAGCACTCGGCGTTCCGGAGCCCGTTCTCCCGAGCAGGTCCGCGGCGCGCGACCCCGAGGGCAACCCTCGCCGAGAGACGGGGTCGTCCCCGGCACCGTCGTCCTCCTCCTTCCGCGGTCCCGGGCGCTGTGCTATGGCAGGTGCGAGACCGTGGTAACTCAGGAATGCCTTTTTCGCATCGCACGTCGAATTTCGGGGACTTCTTCGCTCGTGTTCGACCTAGCAGACTTATACCGGGTCAGTGTAGGCGCCCCCCGGAGGGTTTTCAAAGTGGTCCGCGCGCTACTGTCCCCGTTTCCCGAGATCCCTGGCTCGATGGAAACACCCCGCCTTCGAGGGTGTTCCACCGACTGCCGGAGTCTCGCTTAGGAACTCGGACCGACTGTCGACGTAGCACCGGCATCCCGCTCGACCCCCGAGGAATACTGGCTCATGGCAGCCTCAAAGAAGCGCGCCGTACCGACCGTGGAGACCGCCGTGCGTTCGGCCCCCCGGATCGGGCACGAACCGATCCCGGTGCCGAGGCTCGTGCCTAGGGGCAAGACCGCGTTCGACACCGTCGCCTGGAAGACCCACGATGCCGTCATCAAGAACGCCGAAGGCAAGGTCATCTTCGAGCAGAAGGGGATCCGCGCCCCGGCGAGCTGGTCCGAGACGAGCGTCAACATCGCCGCATCGAAGTACTTCCGCATCATCCTTGGGCACCGTGAGAACTCGATCGACGGGATGATCCGGCGCGTCTGCCACTGGATCTCCCAGCAGGGGATCGACCTCGGCTACCTCGACACCGCCGACGAGGCGACCACGTTCGAGGAGAGCCTTTCGTACCTGATGGTCCAGCAGATGGCGGCGTTCAACAGCCCCGTCTGGTTCAACGTCGGGGTCCGGGATCCCCCTCAGTGCTCGGCGTGCTTCATCCAGTCGGTGACCGACGACATGGACTCCATCCTCGCGCTCGCGACCAGCGAGGGACGCCTCTTCAAGGGAGGAAGCGGCACGGGCACGAACCTCTCGCCGCTCCGCGGCAGCCGCGAGAAGCTCGCCGGCGGCGGGATTGCCTCGGGCCCCGTGTCGTTCATGCGCGCGTTCGACGCGCTCGCCGGGGTCATCAAGTCCGGCGGGACGACGCGCCGCGCCGCCAAGATGGTCATCCTCAACATGGACCATCCGGACATCGCCGATTTCATCGACTGCAAGGTGAAGGAGGAGGACAAGGCCCTCGCTCTGATCCGCGAGGGATACTCCTCCAATTTCGACGGCACCGACCCGGACTCCGCCTACGCCTCCATCGCCTACCAGAACGCGAACCACTCCGTCCGGATCCCCGACGGGTTCATGGACGCGGTCGTCCGCGACCGCGAGTGGAAGACGTACGACCGGACGGACCGCGCGGTCGCCGGAACGTACCGGGCCCGTGAGCTCTGGCGCAAGCTCGCCTACGCGGCGTGGCGCTGCGGCGACCCCGGCGTCCAGTTCGACGACACCACGAACGACTGGCACACCTGCCCGAACTCGGGTCGCATCAACGCCTCCAACCCGTGCAGCGAGTACTTGTTCCTCGACGACACGGCGTGCAACCTCGCCTCG
>DATGZQ010000030.1:0-3366 GCA_035297125.1 Thermoplasmata archaeon | reverse complement strand
CGCCCCTGCTGATGGAAGTAGTCGGCCACGGGCTTGAGAGCCCCGCCCTTTCGGGTGATGTGATACTTCCCCGCCTCGACCTCGTAGAGCGGGAACAGGCCGCTGTCGGTGGCCAGACGCCCCAGTGCGATGGTCTTCTCGGAGGAGTACTTCCATCCTGGGGGGCAGGCGGTGAGCGCGTGGAAGAACCGAGGGCCGTCGATCGTGCGGGCCTTCTCGACCTTGCGCAGGAAATCCTCGGGGAAGGAGGGGTTGATCGTGGCCGCGTAGGCCGGGTGGTGGGCGAGAACGATCCCCATCATGTCCTTCTTGGCCTCGGTCTTTCCGTGCCCGGACCCCGACACGGGCGTCGTCGTGGTCCACGCGCCCGCGGGGGTGGCGCCGCTCCGCTGCACGCCGGTGTTCATGTACGCCTCGTTGTCGTACATGACGTAGATCGCGTTCGTCCGCCGCTCGAGCATCCCGCTCAGGGATTGGAGGCCGATGTCCGCCGTTCCGCCGTCCCCCGCAAATCCGACGACGTTCAGGTCCTTGAAGCCCATCGCATCGGCCGCGGCCCGGAGCCCCGAGATCGAGGCGCCCGTCGCCTCGATCGGACAATCGATCATCCCGACGCCCAGGGCGGTCGTCGGATAGGGCGTCCCGATCACGGTCCAGCAGCATGCCGGAACCGAGACGATAGTACGGGAGCCGAGCCCCTTGAGGAGCAGACGCATCGTGAGGGCCGGCCCGCAGCCCGGGCACGCCGAGTGACCGGGGTGCATCAGTTCCTGCGCCGGGATCGTGAGCTTAGCCATGGACCGGCAACCCCCGTGTTTCCTCGAGGTCCGCCCACGAGGTCTCAGCACCCTCCCCGGCGGCCAAGGCGTCGAACATCCAGCGGACCTTCCCCGGCGTGACGTCCCGTCCGCCGATCCCTGCTACGAAGCTCGAGACGAGAGGGCGGTGCGGGGACGCGTACAGCGCCGCGCTGACCTCCGTGGCCGCGGGTCCCATCGCCCCGAAGCAGTACGACCGGTCCACGACGCCGAGCCGGTCGACGCCTCCCGCCAGGCTGCGGATCTCCTCTGCCGGGAATGGGCGGAAGAGGCGGAGCTTGGCGAGACCGACCTTGCGCCCTTCCGCCCGCAGCTCGTCCACGACCGTCCGAGCCGTGGTCGTCATCGTTCCCATCGTCATGAGCACCTCGTCCGCGTCGTCCGTCCGGTACGTCGCGAGCGGGCCGCCGTGGCTGCGGCCGAAGATGTCGAGGAACTCCTCCTCGATAACTCGGAGCCGCTCGGGGACACGCCGCATGGCGTTCGAGACCTCCTTTCGGAACTCGACGTAGTGGTCGGGCCCGGTGAAGCTGCCGAGGCGGGCCGCGACGCCGGGGACGAGGACGGCCCGGGCGTCCCGGGGCGGAAGGAACGCGTCGACCTGGTCCTGGGGCGGAACGTCGACGGGTTCCACGGTGTGGGAGAGATAGAACGCGTCCTCGTTGACCATCACCGGGAGGCGGATCTCCGGGTCCTCCGCGAGCCGGTACGCCTGGAGGACGGTGTCGAGCACCTCCTGGTTGCTTTCAACGTAGAACTGGATCCAGCCGGTGTCCCGCTGGGACATCGTGTCCGTGTGGTCCGCGCCGATGTCCCACGGCGGGGCGACTGCGCGGTTGACGACCCCCATCACGATGGGAGCCCGCATGCCCGAGGCCCAGTGGACGAGCTCGTGCATCAGGAGGAGTCCCTGGCTCGATGTGGCGGTGTAGGTGCGCGCGCCCAATCCGGCGGCGCTGACACAGACCTGCAACGCGCTGTGCTCGGACTCGACCTTGATGAACTGCGCCGGCAGCGCGCCGGAGGCGACGAAGTCCGCGAGCTTCTCGACGATCGAGGTCTGGGGCGTTATCGGATAGGCCGAAACGACCTGCACCCGGGCGAGCAGCGCGGCGTACGACTGGGCGTAGCTCCCCGAGATCACCTTCTGCGTCATCGAGTTCCTCCGTTAGGCCTCCGCGACCATCTCGATCACGTGCGGCGGGCACTCCTCGGCGCAGATGCCGCACCCCTTGCAGTACATCGCCCTCAGCACCGGGAATCCCACGTCGTCGAAAGCGATCGCATCGTCGGGGCAGAACTTCCAGCAGAAGTTGCACCGGGTGCAGTTCTCGAGATGGATCTCGGGCTTGAGGGTCCGCCATCCCGAGGTCGGGATGATGTCGGTCGGCACCGTAGCGATCGGACCCTCCGGGAACCCGAGGGGGGCCGGCGCTTCGGCGGGTCGGGGTGCCGGCCCGCCGACCACCGCAGCGATCGACCGGACCATGTTGTATCCGTCCGTCGCGGCCAGACGATTCTCTGCGCGTCGAGCGGGGACGAACGACTCGATCGCCCGGTCGAGCGCTTCGCGGGAGACGACACCGCTCGCCTTCGCGAGAGCCCCGAGGACCGAGGTGTTGACGATGGGGAGCATGGTCGTGCCCAGCCCGTGGGAGAGTGCGATGTGCGTGGCATCGACCGTCGCCTTGCGCACGCCCGAGGGAGCGGCCAGCTCCTCGGCTGGGCGCGGCGTGTTGACGAGGAGAAGTCCGCCGACCTTCAACCCGTCCGTGACGGGAGCGGCCCGGAAGAGTCCGGGGTCCAGGACCACGACGATGTCGGGATGCGTGATGGACGTCCGAACCCCGATGGGCCGGTCGTCGATGCGGCAGAACGCCGTCACGGGCGCGCCCCGGCGCTCCACGCCGAAGAACGGGAAGCTCTGCGGCATGCGACCATCCAGGAACGCCGCTTGCGCGAGCAGCTCCGAGGCAATGACCGCGCCCTGACCGCCTCGACCGTGGAACCTGATCTCGATCATGACCGTCAGGGGGAACGAGGCGAAGCCGCTCTCTTTAAGCACCTGTCAACCGAGGTTGACGTCTTTGGAGCCGCGTTCTCTCCGTCGGGGAAAGGATGCCCCGGGTCGGTAGGTGGCCCGTGCCCGGTCCGAGAGGAGCGGTCCGCCTTCGCAGCCGAAATACTGGCCGCTGCCACGTTGCGTTCCGGCCCGTCGAGGATGCAGATGACGCCGCAGCCTCGGCACATCACGTTGCGATGGACCACCGAGGACACCGCGTTCCGGCGAGCGACGTCCACCGTGGCGCCACAGTTCGGGCAAGCGGGTTCCGGAGGCATCGGACCGGACCATGGGGTCGGGGGGTAGATGTGGCCTCGAGGGAGGTGCCGGAACGGTCCCCCTACCGGTTCAGTCGTTCGCGGGGGCCCACGCGCCGATCACCAGGAACGCCACGACCGCGACCGCGACCCCCGCGATCGTGGGCAGGGCCGCGGTCGTGAACGTCGGGACGTTGTAGTACGAGAGGCCCATGAACAGTGCCCAAGC
>DATGZQ010000029.1:0-5891 GCA_035297125.1 Thermoplasmata archaeon | reverse complement strand
TACAGCGGACCTTCTGGTCCTCGAGTGGCTCGTAGAGCGTGGCGACGTGGTGCTCCAGAGCGGTGGCCATGGCTCCCCCGACGTACAAGGGTGGGGCCTGCGATAAGGGTCGCTGCCCCCGCGGACGCAGCGCAACGGCTGGGACCGAAGGCTCATCTGCGACGGAGCGTCCCGTACGGAGGAATGTCCTCTTCGGCCCGGCATGCCACGGAGCTCGAGGCGGACCGGGTCGAGTCCGCGGTCGGCGCGCGCATCACTCCCTCCGCCGAGTTCCTTGCCAACGTCAAACGGGTTCGCGAGCAGCTGATCGAGCGGGTGACCCGGGAAGCCGCCGCCCGTTCGAGCCCTCTCGTCAATGCCATCGTGGCCGGCAGCGCCGCCCGCGGCACTTTCCTCTCCGACCGTCTCGACATCGACCTGTTCCTCCTGTTCCCCCCGGACCTGCCGAGGGATCGGCTCCGCGAGGAAGGCTTGGCCCTCGGACGCGCCGTCCTCACCGACCCCGAAACGCGCTACGCCGAGCATCCATACCTGCGGGGGCGCTACGAGGGGTTCTCGGTCGATGCGGTCCCAGGGTTCGCGATCACCGACCCCGCTCACCCGATCTCTCCGGTCGACCGGACACCGTTCCATCAGGCCTACCTCGCGGCGAGGGAGACGCCGTTCGAGGTCGGCCAGGTCCGGCTCACCAAGCAGTTCCTCCGCGGGCTGGGCGTCTACGGCTCGGAGGCGAGGACCGAGGGGTTCTCGGGGTACCTGGTCGAGCTTCTGGTGCTCAAGTTCGGGTCGTTCCGGGGGATTCTCACCGCCGCGCGCCGCTGGAGGATCCCCGTGCGCCTCGCAGAGGCCGGAAAGGAGGCTCCCGGTCTGCCCGAGGACATCGCGCTCATCCTCACCGACCCCGTCGATCCCCACAGGAACGTCGCGAGCGCCCTTTCCCGAAGGAACCTGGGGTTGTTCGTCGTCGGCTCGGGGGTCTACCTCGACGCCCCGTCCGAGGCTTGGTTCGAGGTCCGCGCTCCGGCCCCAATCTCGCGAGGAGAGGCGATGCGCCGGACGGGAGAACGGGCGAGCCATGTCTCGGTCGTGGAGCTTCCCCGCCCGGACCTCGTGGACGATACGCTCTACCCCCAGATCCGGAAGGCGGAAGGTGCGATCGCCCAGGAAGCAGCCCGGGCCGGGTTCGGTCTCCTCGGGAGCGCCAGCGCCGCCGACCCGGAACGCGTCCTGATCGTCCTCGAGGTCGAGCACCGCCTTCGCTCCCCTGTCCGGCGGCGCGACGGCCCGCCCCCCGGGATCGACCGGGTGGGCCCATTCCTCGAGAAGTGGACGAAGACGGAAGGGTCCGTGCTTCAGGGTCCCTACGTCCGGGCGGACGGGAGCCTTGCCGTGGAGACGCGCTGGACCGAGTGCGAGCTCGAGGCGTTCCTCCGGGAGAGCCTTCCGCGCCTTTCGCTCGGGAAGAACCTGACCCCGAGCGACGTCGCGACCGTGGCGGTGCGACCCCTCGCGACCGCGGCCGACTCACCTGCTCTAGCCGACGCGCTCCGCCAACTCCTCGGAAAGGGCCTGCCCTGGCACGACCGCCGCTGAGAGCGGCGTCACACGACGTTGACCAGCACGAACCATAGCGCGAGCCAGCCGAAGAACATGAGCGCGATGAGGCCCGCCCAGTCCCCCTTCGTGTAGATCTCGGACCGGCTGCGCAGCCGGCGGATCGCGAGCGGGCCGACGATGATCCCGGCGAAGCCGACCAGGAACGGAGCCCACCAGGGGACCAGGATCGAGGTCAGGAACCACGAGAGGAGGCCCAGGAGGACGGCGAACCCGCACGCGAGCGCAAGGGCGATCGTGAGCTCGAGCTCCTTCGAGACGAATCCCGCCTCGTCGAACTCCGGGAACTCGAACTTGGCCTCCTCTTCCGCCTCCGGGTTGCGACGGACCTTCTTCGCCATGCGTCAGCCCCCCCGGACCGCTCGGGCCCGAGAGTAGAGTTCCTCGGCACGGTAGGAGCTCCGGACGAGCGGACCGGCCTCGACACCGGAGAATCCGGCCGCGAGGGCGACCGATTGCCACCGGGCGAACTCTTCTGGAGGTACGAATCGATCGACGGCCAGGTGGCCCAAGCTGGGCCGCAGGTACTGCCCGAACGTGAGGAGGTCGACCCCGGCTGCCCGAAGGTCCCCGAGCGTTCGCTCGAGGTCCGGCTCCGACTCACCGACCCCGAGCATGATGGAGCTCTTCGTGACGAGCCCGGCCGGGCCCTGGGCCCTAGCGCGGGCGAGCAAGGTGAGGGACCGGTCGTACCCCGCTCGCGGGTCGCGAAGGCGTGGGCTGAGATCACGGACCGTCTCGATGTTATGGGCGAGGACGTCCGGGCGGGACGCGAGCACCGTCCGCAGGGCCTCCTCGTCGCCGCCAAGGTCCCCGATGAGGAGCTCGACCAGGGTTCCCGGACTTTCGTTTCGGATCCTCAGGACCGTCTCGGAGAGGAGCTCGGCTCCGCCGTCGACGAGGTCGTCGCGACAGACCTGCGTAAGGACGACGTAGCGTAGTCCCCACCGACGCACCGCTTCGGCGACGCGGACCGGTTCGGTCGGGTCGACCGCTCCCCTCGGCCAGTGCGTCGTGACCGCGCAGAACGAGCAACGACGGGTGCAGTCCGTTCCAAGGAGCATCAGCGTCGCGGTCCCCCGGGACCAGCATTCGGGGAGGTTCGGGCACCGCGCCTCGCGGCAGACGGTCCCGAGGCCGAGTTCACCCAGGAGGTCGCGGACCTCGGGGTACACCGCCCCCTCGGGTGGGCGGACCCGGATCCAGGCCGGGAGCCGTGCCGAGGCAGGCGGAACCTCCGTCTGCACTTGCGAACCTGCCACGAGCACCTCGGACCGGGGCGCGACCATTAGGCTTTGCGACCGCGGGGGCGGCCCAGCCTTTCCTCGAGCAGCGTCGCGAGGAAGCTCGCGGGCAGCTCGTCCATCGCCACCTGGCTGGACTCCCCCGACGCGCCGGTGTCGAGCGAAACGAGCCCGTCCCGCTCCAGTTCCTTGAGCGTGCGCCAGAACGTCGTGCGGCTCATCTTCGGTCCGCCGAGCTCCTCGAGCAGTGAGGAGTGGGCCGCCCGGAGCTTCTGGCTCGGAACGGACGTCCCCCGCCGCTTCAACGACCGGGAGATCGCGAGCAGCACCCCCAGCTCGTTCGTGGAGAGCTCCTCGAGCTGTGTCTCTGAGACGGTCGGTAGGATCGAACCCTTCGCCCGACGAACATGCTCGGCCGTGAGGGCATCCGCGCCGGCATCCTCCGCGGCGCGGGCCGCATTCGCAAGGAGCTCGAGCGCGAAGCGAGCGTCGCCGCCGGGCGCCGCGACGCGGGCGATCTGGCCCAGGACGTCCCGGTCGAAGCACCCCGGGCGGAGCGCCAGCTCGGCTCGCGAGGCCAGGATGTCGGTCAACGCCTCGCGGTCGTACGGTGCGAGGTCGAGTCGGTGGGTGACCCCGAAGCTCGAGCGGCTGGGGGCGTCAAGGAACGGAAGCAGGTCCTCCGCGGCGACGAGCACGAGCGAGGTCGAGCCGAGGCCGATCTCGCGCGATCGCGAGAGCAGGTAGACGAGCTTCGTCCCCTGTTTCACGAGGGCGGACGCCTCGTCGAGGAGAACGACATGATGGGCCGGATTCCGGCGGATACCCTGCTCCAGGACGTCCAGCATCTCGGAGAGGCTGTAGCCCCGGTCCGGCAGCGATACGCCTACGCTCCGGAGGAGGTCGAGCATCACCGTGCGGTCGCTCGCTCTTCGCCAGCAGTTGATGTAGGTCGTTTTCGCGGGGAATTCGCCCAGGCGGCCCGCTCGCTCGAGGTCCGCGGCCAACCGCCGGACGAGCGCCGTCTTGCCGCTACCGACGCCTCCGGTCAGCAGGAGATGGAACGGAACTCCCCGCGCGAGCGCCTCCCGGTACCTGCGGAACAGCAGCGTCAGCTCCGGCTCCCGATGGGGCAGCTTTGGAGGAAGGTACGAGGGGTCGAGGGTCTCCTCCCTCACGAGGAGTCGCGTGGCAGGCGTCATGGCTCGTCTCCTTCGGACCGCACGGCGGATATCATCTTTCCCCGCGGCGCCGGCCGGACCGTCGGCTCGCGCCGTCCAGCCGAAGGTCGCGCACCGCCTGAGCGACCAGCTCCCGAGGGGGGCGGCGGGCGTCGAGGACGATCCACCCGTTCCGCCGAGCGAGCCCACGGTAGGCCCGGGCCACACGCTCGAGAGTGCGAGCGCGCTCCAGGGGGCCGCGTGCCGACGTACGACGGCCCAACCTCGCGATCGCCGCGGAGGACGGAAGGTCGAGCAGTAGGACCCGGTCCGGCGTCCGCGTGGTCGCCAACTGGATCGCCTCCAGGCGAACCCGGTCCCGAGCGGGGAGCGCGCTGCCCTGATACGCGATCGTCGAGAAGTACGAGCGGTCGGTGACGACCACGTCGTAACGGCGGAGGTCGTGCTCCAGACCGGGGCGGGCAAGGTATCGGTCGACCGTGAAGTAGATCGCTCCGGTCCACGCGTCCTGGACGCTGGCCGACTGGGCCAGGGCTCCGAGCCGGGCGTCGGTCGGCTCGTGCCGAAGACAGACCGAAAGCCCTCTCCGGCGCAGAGCGGCCGCGAGCGTCCGAACCATCGTCGACTTGCCCGCCCCGTCGATTCCCTCGAGCGCCACCAGGCGCCCGCGCCGTCGAGGTCTCGCCGTCATGGTCCTCTCGCGGGGTCCGGCGCCGGCCGCCAGCCGTAGACGCGCTCGACGGATTCAACGAACGGTACCCAGAGCCGTTCGGAGCCCCCGGTCGCTTCGGCGATTGCGAGGGCCCTCCGTGGCACGGTGGCGAGATCGAGGACCGCACCGGGGCGGCGCGGGTCGTCGAGGAAGTCGGTTTCGAGGAACCAGGGACCGGGGTCGGCCGTGACCTCGCGCACGAGTTCACGGCGGGCAACGTACGACGGAACGATCCCGCTCATCGCTGCGGGGTCGAAGCGCGATCGCGCATAGTGTTTGACAACGCGGTGCCGGGGCAGCCGGGCCTGGTCCGCCTCGGCCGCGAGCCGGCGATACCCCTCGGCATCCAGGTCAGCCGAATGCACGACCGCCGGACAGTCGGACTCCCGGGCGACCGCCAACGCATGGCGGAACACCTCGACGGCGGCCTCGGAGACCTCCTCGGGAACGGGAAAATGGGGCCATCCGACCTCCCCGAGGGCCACCGCGCGCTTCTCCCGCACCCAGGCACCGGCAAGGTCGAGCGCTTCCTGGTGGAGTTCGAGGGCCCTCTGCCGTCCGAGGGCGGCCACGCCGTCGACCAAGTCGACCGGATACGGTGCGATGACCACGTAAGCGATCACCCCCGTCTCCGCCCGGACGCGCTGCGCGAGCCGCTCCGTGGTCTCGAACTGCCGGCGGTAGTCCTCGAGGGTCCGCGGCGGGTGGGGGTCGTAGTTCTGGGTGGCCAGGAAAAGGTGTGTGCCTCCCGCGGCACGGAAACGGGCCGCCGCCCGGACGCCCTCTCCGCTCGGGGAGAGATGGCAGTGGTGGTCGATGACGGGAAGATCCGGAGGGAGCGGCACGTGGAAATCCAGGGAAGAACGCCGGCCTACCGTAGCAGGCCCGCGCCCTGGAGCTCTTTCGTGATCTTCTTGACCGCGACCTCGACATCAGAGGGTTTCCGCGCGCCGGTACAGACGAGCTTTCCGCTTCCAAAGAGGAGGATCACGACCTTCGGTTCGTCGATACGGCACACGAGCCCGGGGAACTGCTCGGGTTCGTACTCGACGCGGTCGAGCCCGAGCGTCACCGCGATCGCGTTGAGGTTGATCTCGCTCTCGAGGTCCGAGCTCGCGACGATGTTCTGGACCTGGATCT
>DATGZQ010000028.1:0-3189 GCA_035297125.1 Thermoplasmata archaeon | reverse complement strand
TGCGGGCACGGGCGTGCCGGTCAACACCGTTCTCGGCGCGTCGTTCACCACGGCGATGAATCCATTCACGCTCACGTCATCGACCTTCACCTTGGTGCACGGGGCGAGCGCGATCTCGGGCACAGTGGGCTACGCCGGCTTCACGGCGACCTTCTCTCCGAGCAGCCCCCTGGCGGTCAGCACCGCGTACACGGCTAACATCACAACGGGCGCCAAGGACCTCGAGGGCACCGCGCTGGCGGCGCTCTATACCTGGAGCTTCACCACATCGGCGTCGGCCGGAAGCTGCGCTGCGACCACCGTCTCGCTGGGATCGGCCGCCGGTTTCGCAATTCTCGCCAACACCTCAGTCACTAACTCCGGACCCACTACGATCACCGGAAATCTTGGAGTGAGCCCGGGAACGAGCGTGACCGGAAGCCCGACCATCGTCCACGGGGCACAGTACACCGGTGTCGCGTCCGCGGCGGGTGCGGCACAAGGCGACCTGATCACCGCGTACAACTATGCCGCGGGAGAATCCCTCTGTCCAGTAAGCGTCGCCGGGAACCTCGGCGGCCTGACCCTGGCCCCGGGGCTCTACAAGTCCACCTCCGGTCTAGAGGTTACCGGCAGCGACCTCGTCCTCAGCGGCAGCTCGAGCTCGATCTGGGTCTTCCAGATCGCATCGACACTCCTGGTCACCGCCGGCCTCGGCGTGATCCTGACCGGTGGCGCGCAGGCGTCCAATGTCTTCTGGCAAGTCGGTTCCTCAGTGGCTCTCCAATCGACCTCGAGCTTCTTCGGAACGATCATGGCGCACACGGCCATCACTATGGGCACCGGCGCGACGCTGGACGGACGGGCGCTGTCCGAGACAGCCGATGTGACATTGCTCAGCAACAAGGTCACCGATCCGTCTGCCTAGGGAAGAACGGCGACCCCGCGGAACGGGGCTATTAGGGCGTCTCTAGTAGCCCCTCCCGGGGTCCGATGAACCTGCCCCGTCCGCGTACCCTCTGCCCGCGGGCGGGGCCCCGACGATCGTCCTGACCTCTCTTCGAAGGCACCGTTTCTGCGAAGGGAACCGTGCCGGAGCGGGAAGAGCACGGCACGACGGAGACCACTGCCGGGGCCAGGCGCCGAAGGATTTCTTCGGGTCCGCGGCAGCTCTTCAGCGGATAGCGGGATTCGCGACCTGTTCAACGGGGAGGACCCTGTCCTGCGCGCGCCGGATGTCCATGACCAAAGCATGAGTCGGGAGGCAGACCGTCCCGGCCTGGAGAGCCGAGTCGACGAATTGTCTCGTTGATTCCCAGGTAACCAGCTTCCACACCGTCAGAGCATCGAGGACTGAGGGATGAAGCGGACTCAAAACGTCCGTCGAAATCTCCCTACTGGTCGAGATCCTACCCGCCTGTCTTGCCACATCCTCGGCTTGGTTCACCAATGCCTGAGCCGCGACCGGGTCAGATCTTCGGAGTCCCGACCACCGGTAGTCGTACTCGCACATTTGTGATGGGTAGAGTACAATCCCAATTGAACCCTTTGAAATAGCCGCAAGCCGGCGACATCCTCGGTGCGATGAGCCGCGGTCGAGGGTTTCCACATTCTGCCGGCCAAGACGCCGGAGCCTTGCGGGAGGACACACATCGAGGTAGAGAATTTGCTGAAAATCAAGCCGAGGCGCGGTTATTGGAGACTCAAGGGGTCCTCGACGCCTTTCGGGCCATTCGATCAGCGGCTGGCGAGTACTGCGACACCCGGAGGGATTCGCGCAAGATCGCCTCGCTTCCTCGTCGCACTCGTCATCCCACTCGGTCGGCGGAGGAGAAGTGAGCTACGCGACGGGGAGCACGGTCGCGGTAAATGACCCGCTACCTGGACCAGCGAAAATCTCAGCCGCAGGTGGAAACGCGCCGCCACCCGGCAGTAAGGTCGCTCTTTACCTACGTGTCTCGACAGCAGAGCAGGATCTCGGTGGTCAGGAACGCGACCTGAGGGGGGAAGCGAGACGCCGGGGCTGGACGGTCGTGCGGACCTATTCCGAGAAAGTTAGCGGAACCGGGAAGGTCGAGCGACGAGAGTACGATCGACTCCTCCGGGATGCTCGTTCCCCCGATCGCCCATTCGACCGTATCCTGGTCTGGGCTCTCGACCGGTTCAGCAGAGAAGAGACCTTCACCAAGGCGACCCAGGCAATCCTTGACCTCGAGAAGCTCGGGGTCAAGTTCCACTCATACAGAGAGCCGATGCTCGACACTCCCGAGGACGGTAAGCCGAATCTTGGCCGAAACGTCCTCCTGGCGCTTCTCCCGGTCATCGCGGGCTTCGAATCCCAGCGTCGTTCAGAGCGCGTCCGAGTGGCGATGAAGGACATCAAGGAGGGGCGACGGAAGACCCGGAGCGGGCGACCTCCAGGTAGGCCGACCCGGGCGACTCCCGAGAAGGTAGCTGCGATCATGAAACTGAAGGCTGAAGGACTAACCTACCGGGTCATAGCACAGCGTGTCGGCCTCCCGAGAGGCACGTGTGCCAACGTCGTCTACCGGGTTCGCAGGGGCCAGTTACAAAACCCTCTGGATACAAATCGGTCAGGCGACCCACAGCCCGACCCTAGCGCTACCTAAGGCGCGCTTAAGTCGAACCCCCGATTTCCGCGCCCTATGCCCGAACGGGGCCACCGGTTGTACGGGACCACTCGGCTTCGCTTGTCACTGGCGATCCGCGCCCCTTCGCGATACGTGTACGAGTGGTGCACGGACTACCGGACCAGTGACTCGCGGTTCTCGAGGGCGGGTCATCGTTCGACGTTTCGAGTGATCCGAGTTTCGCCGCGTCGCGTGCTCCGGATCCGCGCGACCCGGGGTCGCGGGGTCGACGGCGGTCGCGACCCCGCGATCGCCGTCGACCTGGTGCGTCTCAATCCGCCGCACTCCTGGCACCTCGATCAGATCGACGAAACCGATCGGCAGTCGCTGGATTATCGTGTTACCTCGATGGGCAGAGCGCGGACCCGCCTTCATCTGCTCGTCACCGAGCGCTGGGTCACGCCCGACCATCCGACGAAGGAAGAACTCCGCGCACAAGTGGCGGCCACTTGGGCCCGATTTGCGGCGGCCCTCGAGGTCGATTACCGAGCGGGACGACCCGCGAAGGGACCCTAGAGGACCCCCGGAAGGTTCGGGCGGCGGGCGGAGCCGCACCTAC
>DATGZQ010000027.1:0-3996 GCA_035297125.1 Thermoplasmata archaeon | reverse complement strand
TCACCCCCTCCTCCCCACCGTGGGGGGGCCCCTAGGGATACCTGTCCATGGGCAACGAAGAATTCGACGAGATACTGTCCGCGCTCGACCGGGAGACCGCGCGCATCCGTGTACGGGCCGAACCGCGGCGCTACAACAAGCCCGCGACGGTCATCGGTGGTTTCCCCCCCGGGGTCGACCTGGCCGAGACGACCCGGTCCCTGAAGAACCGCCTTGCCACGGGAGGTTCGGTCGTGAACGGCGAGGTCTACCTGCAGGGCGACCACCGCGCCCGCATTCGCGACGAGCTCGCCCGTCTCGGATTCGACCCCCAGACGATCGAAGTATCGGACACCGCCCTCCCGAAGCGGGGCCGGCGCGGCTGAGATCGGCTCTGGAGCGGGTCCCGCCACTCCCCGGACCCCGTCCGGGTCGGTCGGAGCGAGAGGCACGTTCCGGCCCGTTACCTCGCCTTTGTGACCGCTCCGGGCCCACGAACGGAGGGTTCCCGCCGGCTGCAGGAGCTTGTCCCTGCCAGCGTTGCCGCCCACCACCGACGGGCAAAGCCGGCGTCCATTCGGGCAAATAACGGCATCTGGTTTCCCGTCAGCGCGCCAAGGTTATGCCCCCCACGTCGACTCGTTCGTGCATGGCGGCGTACGCCCACCCCGAGGTCCTCGTAGAGAACGACTGGCTTGCCACCCACCTTCAGGACCCGAAGGTTAGGGTCGCGGAGGTCGACTACGACCCCGCCGCGAACTACGAGCTCGGGCACATCCCGGGTTCGGTCCTCTTCGACTGGAGGAAGGACATCAACGACCCCGTACGCCGGGACATCCTTTCCCAGGAGGCGGTCACGGAGCTGTTCCGGCGCGCGGGGATCGATGACGACACGACCGTCGTCCTCTACGGCGACTTCAACAACTGGTTCGCGGCGTTCGCGTTCTGGGTGTTCACCTACTACGGTGCGAAGAACCTGAAGCTCCTGAACGGCGGCCGCAAGAAGTGGATCGCCGAGGACCGACCGCTCACGAAGGACGCCCCGAAGGCGGCCAAAGGGACGTTCCAGGCCCACGCCGCGGACCCCAAGCTCCGCGCCTTCCTCGAGGACGTTCGCGCCACGCTCCCCCACGTGAACTCCGGGAAGGCGAACCTGGTCGACGTCCGGGGCCCGAAGGAGTTCAGCGGGGAGATCACCGCTCCGCCCGAGTACCCCACCGAGCACGCCCAGCGCGGAGGGCACATCCCCGGCGCGAAGAACATCCCGTGGGCCCAGGCGGTCCGGGACGATGGGACGTTCAAGTCGCGCGAGGAGCTGGATGAGCTCTACCGGTCGAAGGGCGTCGCGAAGGATGCCCCCGTGATCACCTACTGCCGCATCGGCGAGCGCTCGAGCCACACCTGGTTCGTCCTGCGCTACCTGCTGGGCTACCCCGACGTCCGCAACTACGACGGGTCGTGGACCGAGTGGGGGAACCTCATCCGGACGCCGATCGAGAAGTAGGCCGGCGCCCCCGGCAGGCCGGTCCTAGCCGCCTCGGGGGCGGGGGACCGGGTTCGCTTCCTTGCCGACCAGGAACTGGTGGAGCGGGCCCTCCCTCCGGTGCGCGAGCACGGAATGGCCGGTCTGGTCGGACCAGCGGACCATCTCGATGGGGCTCGTGGGGTCGTCCGTGACGAGCAGGACGGCCTCCCCCGCACCCCTCCGGGCGACCTCCTCGTTGAGCTTGGCCAGGACGGCCGAGCACTCGAGCCCGATCTCGATGAGCTCCGTTTCCGGGGTCCTCGGCCAGCACCGGATCCTCCGCGCACGGATCTGCTGCTCGAGGCGGGAGGCGATCGCCGCGGCGCTCTCGAGCCGCCGAGACGGCTCGGCGGGGTCCGTGGGTCTCGCCCGGACCACCCAGCCCTCTGCATAGGGGGCGTCGTTCAGGAGCCGTGGTCGGTCGACGACCGCGGCATTCCGCTCGACGATCGTGGCATCCACCGGTAGCCGGACCGCGCCCGTGTACCGGATGCTCTCAACGGTCGCGACGCTCCGCCCCCGGGCGAGCGGGGCGTGGACCGGCCGAAACGTCAGCTGGACGAACCGGCCGGCGAACGCGGAGAGCGTGCCGAGGACGCCGAGGAGCGCGGTCCCCGTCCCCGGATCCTCCTTCCACCAGACGTCGTTCTCGAGGTCGTAGAGGCGGTCCTCCGGCAACGGGCAGCCCTCGATCTCCACGAACGGAGCCAGCCCGCACGAGCCCTTTAGGGCGACCGGCCGACAACCTTTTTCCACGACGGGCGGCTTCGCGACCCGATGGCGTCCCGCGGGGAGACCGGGGTCCCCCACCCCCCGTCGCGCGGCCGATGCCGGTGCGGCCACCTGGCCACGCACCACATGGTCGTGAAGCCGGTAGAGGGTTCGGCCAGCTTCCGGCTCGAACCGTCGGGGCCGTGCCAGGTCTGCGGCGAGGCGTTGTGCCGGAAGTTCACTCCGGGCGGGAAGCTGACCCCGGCCAGCGTTCAACCGTAGGCTTCGCGGATGAGGTAGCCCTTCAGCCGACCCAGACGATCGTCCCACAAGTGGAAGTGCCACGAGCGGGCCTCTTCCCACGCGTCGCCCGAGCCCCAACCGGAGTGCTCGAGCGTGATGTCGATCCCTTCGGGGGATTCCTGCAAGCGAACGTACACCTCGGTGTGCGGGGTCGGCTCGTTCATGAGCGCCACGAACGGTGGGGGAGCGCGCCAGCTGAACCCGATGTCGAGGTCGGGGGTCAGTCGCGTGATCGCGCCGTCGCTCTCGAACGCCGGAGGGTCGTTCCACTTCAAGCGGAACTCGCCTCCGACCTGAGGCGTCACGGCGGCAGAGTCGCAGAGCCATCCCGTGATCTTGGCCGGGTCGGTGAACGCGGCGAAAATCATCGGGATCGGGAGCGGGATCGTTATCTGGATAAGGATCGGGTCGAGCCCCTCTTCCGTCACGAGCGCCGGGTCGCCTTCCGGAACTAAAGGGTTTGCGCGCTGTTCCGAGAACGGTGCGTTCGGTGTCCTCGGCGCCCCGGTCTCGCCCGAGCGTCTGGGCTCTCGCGGCCCCGGACCGCGCGGGTCTGCGAACGCTGGGGGTTCGTTCGAACTGCGGGAGGGTAGAGACCACGGGCGACCCGGCGACTGGCGTCGGAGGGGTCGATGGATTCATCTTTCGTCGCGCATCCTCGAGCGACCGTCGCGGCGGACGAAGGAGCCTGGAAGTGAGATGGTGAACTGGGAGGACGCAGCCCTCTGGGCCGCGGCGGCGACGTGGGTCCTTGCGGTCGGTACGCTCCTCGTTCTCTACTGGCAGACGCGGCAGGCGGGCATCCTGAACTCCGCGAACGCCGTGATCACGTTGCGGGAACGGTTCGATTCGCCGCGGATGCGTCGCGCGCGACGCCACACGAGCGAGCGGCTGATGAACAACGACCTCGGGGACATCACCAGCCTCGAGGTCCTCACGTTCTTCGAGTTGATCGGGGCCCAGACCAAGCGAAAGATCCTCGACGAGAAGATGGTCTGGGAGGCATTCGGCGGCTGGATCACAAGCTACTATCACGCGATGCGGACCCCGGTCGACCGGATCCAGCAGCTCCGTGACGCGTCCCGGGACCCATTGCTGTTCCACAAGTTTGAGTGGCTAAACCACCGGATCTCCACGCTGGACCGTCAGCAGCTCGGGTCCGCCTACGGCGCGTCCGTCGAGGCGGTCGAGATGACGGGTCTTCTGCTGCGCCGGGAAGCTGTCCTGGAGGTCGACTAGGCGGGTCGGACCCGCACCGTTCGACCCCTTCGGGGCATCGTACCCGCAACGCTTCGGGAGCTGCGAGCGGTCGGTGGGATCCGGGATCGGTTACTTGCTTACTGACTCCTGCGTAAGTAGGTTATTAACCGGGATGTGCTCTCCCTCTCCGCATGGGAACCTGGACCCAGCGGCGACGTGATGCTGCCACTCTCGAGGAACGCCGCCTGAAGGGTCTCGCCTTGCTCCGCTCCGGCCTC